>NZ_JBFBBZ010000024.1:0-152102 GCF_040682935.1 Amycolatopsis sp. NPDC051061 | reverse complement strand
CGCCGGCCAGCCGCGCGGCCGCGGCGAGGTGCGCGGACTCTTCGGCCGCCCACGCCACCGGATCGGCCGAAACCCGGCGCAGCGCGGCCGGATCCGGCTTCGCCGGGCCGGCCCGGTGCCGGCCCCGGGCGTGCTCGGCGAGGGCGAGGGTGACTTCGCACGCGCGGCGCAGCGCGATCCCGTCCGTCTCCGGCCGCGGTCCTTCGGTCAGGACGAGCCGCGCGAACGGGGCCACCGCCCAGCGCGTCCCGGCGGGGCCCGGGGGCACCGCCACCTCGAACCCGCCGCGGGGTTCTTCGCCGGCCCGGTCGAGCAGATGGGCGGCGGCGAGGCCCTCGAGCCGATCGCGGGCCTCGTCGAGAGGCCGGTCCAGCAGCGCCGCGACACACCAGTCCGGGACCGGGCCGGCGAAGGCGGCGAGCAGGCGCAGGAGGTACCGGTCGGGCGCGGGCCGGTCGCGCAGCGCCGAACTCACGGCGGTCCGCACGCCGAGGTCGCCCGTGGTCAGCTCGTCGAGCCGGCGGCGGTCGTCGGCGAGCCGGGCGGCGAGTTCGGCGACGCGCTGGTTCGGCCGGGCCGCGAGCTTCGCCCCGGCGATCCGGACGGCGAGCGCGAGGCCCGCACAATGGCCGAGAAGCCGTTGCGTCGCTTCGGGTTCCGTTCTCAGCCGCGCTTCACCCGCGATCGCCGCGAGCAGCGTCCAAGCGTCCTCTGTGGACAGTCCGGTGACCGGGACCGGGCGCGCCCCGCACAGGCCGGGCAGCTCCTGGCGCGCGGTGATCAGCGTCGCGCAGCCGGGCCCGCTCGGCAGCAGCGCCCGCACCTGGGCCTCGTTCGCCGCGTCCTCCAGCAGCACCAGCAGCCGGCGGTCCGCGGTGTAGCTGCGCCAGAGCCCGGTCAGGCCCGCGTGGTCGGCCAGCTCCGCGGGGGTCGCCCCGAGCAAGCGCAGGAACCCGGTCAGCACGGTCGCGGGCTCGGCGCCGCGCAGCGAGGCGGTCAGCTGGCCGTCGGGGAACCGGCGGCGCGCCCGCCAGGCCGCCTGGACGGCCACCGCGGACTTCCCGGCCCCGGCCGTCCCGTGCAGCACGACCGGGGCGGGGCCCCGCAAGGCCCGGACGACGTCGGCGAGCTCGGCCGCGCGGCCGGTGAAGTCGGGCACCGCGGGCGGGAGCTGAGCGGGCGGTCCGGGGGTCGTCCAGTCGGTGCCGGCGATCCGGCGGTACACCGCGACGAGGTCGTCGCCCGGCCGGACGCCGGCCTCTTCCCAGAGCGCTCGCCGCGTCCGGCGGAGCACCTCCAACGCCGACTCGCGGGAGCCGACGGCACCGAGCGCGGACGCGAGCCGGGCGGCGAAGCGCTCGTCGGCCGGCCGGGCCGCGACGACCGGGTCGAGCCGCTCGACGACCGCCCGGCCGTCACCGTCGGCGAGCTCCAGCTCGACCAGCTGCAGCAACGCCGCGGAGCGCCGGTCCTCCAGCCACAGCTTGTGCGCCTCGAGCAGCGGCCCGCCCGAGACGTCGGCGAACGCGTCACCCCGCCAGCACGCCAACGCCCGTTCGAGGGCGCGCCGGCGTTGCGCCCGGTCGTCGGCGCCGGCGGACAGCAGCGTCAGGAAGTCGTCGGCGTCCAGCTCCCCCGGCTCGACGGCCAGCGCGTACCCGCGCGGCCCCGAACGCAGGCGCTGCCCGGCCTCGGCGGCCCCGAGCCCGGGCGAGAGCGTCTTGCGCAGCTTCGACACGGTGACCTGCACGATCGCCGCGGCGCTGGACGGCGCGCCGTCCGGCCACAGCTCGTCGACCAGCGTGTCGCGGCCGACGAACCGGCCGGGGCACGCGAGCAGGACGGCGAGCAGCCGCCGTGGCTGGGCCGCCGAGGGCAGCGCGACGGAGGCCGTCATCGGGCCGAGGACCTGGAACCGCACGGCTACACCTCACCCGCGAGATCACCTGATCGAGCGGGGTGAATGTAGCCGCCCGGAGCCTGGCATTCCCCTCGATCACCCGGATGGCCGACGACGTTGGTTCAGGTGTGCGCGAGCAGTTTGCCCAGCAGTTCCGGGTTGTCGGCCAGCCCGGCCCGCAGCGTGTGCTCGCGCAGCGGCTTGAGGTCGCCGTAGGGCTGGTTCGCCCAGTCCAGGCGGCCCTGCGGCGGCTCCGGGTCGTACTCGATGGCGAACTGGACGTTCGTCGCGATCTGCCGCCCCGCGAGCCGTTCGACCAGGTGCAGGGCCAGGTCGATGCCGGCCGAGACGCCGGCCGCGGTGATCACCCGGCCGTCTTCGACCCAGCGCTCGGCGACCGGCGTCGCACCGAGGCCGGTCAGCAGGTCCCGGAACATCCAGTGCGTCGTGGCCCGCTTGCCTTCGAGCAGCCCGGCCGCGCCGAGGATCATCGAGCCGGTGCAGACCGACGTCACGAGTTCGGCGCCGGCGGCCGCGGTGCGCAGCCAGGCGAGGAGACGCTCGTCCGACATCGCCCGCAGCGTCGGCACGGTGCCGCCGGGCACCAGTACCGCGTAAGGCGACGGCACTTCGTCGAAGGTGTGGCTCGGTGCGACGCTCAGCGGCGTGTCGGTGCCGACGGCGTCCTTCGTGGCGCCCACGACGACGGTCCGGTAGCCGGGGGCCATCCGGGCGAGGGCGCTCAGCACCTGGAGCGGGCCCACCAGGTCGAGCGGTGTCAGGCCCGGGTAGACGACGAAGGCGAGGGTCTTCTGCTCAGCGGTCATGGCCCTCACCCTGGCGGGAGCCCCGGCGCGGTGGACGTGGATGTCCGGAATCCTGCGAACCGCGTCCGAAGGCCGGTCCGGCTGCTAGCGTGCGATCATGGCAGGCTCACCCAGACGGGTCACGATCGTCGGATTTCCCGACGTGGAGCTGCTGGACGTCGCCTGCCCGGCCGACGTCCTCGACGCCGCCAACCGCCACGGCGCCCGCCCGCCGTACGAGATCCGGCTGGCCACGATCGACGGCCAGGCCATCAGCACGTGCTCCGGTCTGGTCCTGCAACCCCACCTGCGACTCGACCAGGTGGCGGGCGAGCTCGACACCCTGGTCGTCGCGGGCGGCTGGGGCAGCACGACGGCGGCGTCCGACGAACGCGTACTGGCCCACATCCGCCGGCTCGCCCAGACCAGCCGGCGGGTGGCGTCGGTCTGCACGGGTGCGGAGGTGCTCGCCGCGGCGGGCCTGCTCAACGGCCGCCGCGCGACGACCCACTGGCGCTGGGCGGCGAAGCTCGCGGACGCCTACCCCCTCGTGACGGTGGACCCGGTGCCGCTCTACATCCAGCACGGCAACGTCTACACGGCCGCCGGGGTGACCAGCGGGCTCGACCTGACCATGGCGCTCGTGGAGGCCGACCACGGGCCGACGCTGGCCCGCGAGGTAGCCCGCTCCCTGGTGACGTACCTGCAACGGCCGGGGAACCAGGCCCAGGTCAGCCTGTTCCTGGCCGGCCCGCCGCCGGAGCACCGCGAGGTCCGCGACCTGACCGCGTACATCGCCGAGCACCTCGACGAAGACCTCGGCACCCCGGCGCTGGCGGCCCGCGCGGGGATCAGCACCCGCCAGCTCACCCGCCTGTTCGACGCGCACCTCGGCACGACGCCGGGCAAGTACGTCCGCACGGTCCGCACCGAGCACGCGGCCCGGATGCTGTCCGGCACCGACCTCCCGCTGGCGACGATCGCCCGCCGCTGCGGCTTCGGCTCGACGGAGACACTGCGGCAGGCCTTCCTCGACCACTTCGACACCCCGCCGTCGGCCTACCGCCGCGTCCACGTCCGCCAGGCCTACGGCTGACGCCGTGTCGACCCTCCAATCACGCGTGTCGACTCCCTGATCACGCGTGTCGACCTCCGGATCACGACGCGGCACGGCCGGCTCGGGTGATCGGACGGTCGACACACGTGACTGGAGGGTCGACACGCGTGATCCTGGGGACGACACGGCGCATCGGGACGAACCGGGCCGTCGGCGGCCCCTTGCGCGGACCCGGGAATCCCGCTGTCAGGATGTGCGCGTGGACCGCCCCGACCTGGACGACGACGAAACCGGCCCGATTCGCCGGATCACGGACGAGGTGTCCCCTTCGCCGGGCGGAACGCCCCGGAAACCCGTCCGGCGGACGCCGCCCGACGGCGCTCGCCGCCGCACCGACACCGGACCGCAGCGGGTGCCGGCCCCCGGCCCTCAGCGCGCCGCCGGGCGCCAGGACACCGGTCCCCAGCGCCCCGCGCGGCGCGGAGACACCGGGCCCCAGCGGGTCCCAGCCAAGCCGCGCACCGCGAAAAAGCCCGAGCCCCCGGCCGAAACCGGACACGGCCATGGACACGGGCACGGACCGGCCGCCCCGGCGTCGAAGCGCGTCCGGCTGCTGCTGATCTGGCTGCTCGCCCCGCTCGCCGTGGCCACCGTCGCCGGCATGATCGTGCTCTACCCGTGGGGCAAACCGGACCCGACGAGCGTCGTCCCGCAGGGCACGCCCGTGGCCGCGAACATCACTGCCACGACCACCGGCCCCTGCCTCGCCCAGGGCCAGGTCCAGGTCGGCGACCAGACCGACCCGAACGCGAAACCCTGCCTGACCACCGATCTCACCATGACCGACGGCCCGGCGAGCGGGAAGCAGCTCAAGCTGACCGTGCCGATCGAACCCAGCACCCCGCGGTTCTCCGCGGGTGACGCCGTCGTGCTCGCCTACAACGGCGGGAACGCCGGCGACCCCGCGAGCTTCCAGCTCGTCGACTTCCAGCGCGGCACCCCGCTGCTCGTGCTCGCCGCGCTCTTCGCGGTCGCGGTGCTGGTGCTCGGCCGCTGGCAGGGCCTCGCCGCGCTCGTCGCGCTCGGCCTGTCGTTCCTCGTGATCGCGCTGTTCATCCTCCCGGCCATCCTCGCCGGCGAGAACCCGCTGGTCGTGGCCATCGCCGGGTCCGGCGCGATCATGTTCATCGCGCTGTACCTGACCCACGGCCTGACGGCGAGAACGTCCGCGGCCGTCCTCGGCACGCTCGCCAGTCTCGCCCTCATCGGCGTCCTGTCGGCGATCTTCTCCGCCGCGGCTTCGCTGACCGGGCTCGACGACAGCACGTCGACGCTCATCGGATCGCTCGGCCACGGCATCGACTCGCGCGGGCTGTTGCTCGCCGGCGTCGTGATCGGCGCGCTCGGCGTGCTCGACGACGTCACGGTCACCCAGACCAGCGCCGTCTGGGAACTCCGCCGCGCCAACCCGGACCTGAGCTGGCAGGAGCTGTACCGCTCGGGCCTGCGGATCGGCCGCGACCACGTCGGTTCGGCGGTCAACACGCTGGTCATGGCCTACGCCGGGGCCGCGCTGCCGGTGCTGCTGTACTCGTCGATCTCCGGCGTCGGGCTGGGTGCGCTGCTCGGCAGCGAAGAGATCGCGCAGGAGATCATCCGCACGCTCGCCGGCAGCGTCGGCATCGTGGCGGCCGTCCCGGTGACGACGGTCCTGGCCGCGCTGATCGCCTCCCGTGAGCCCGCCGGGTACCTCAGCAGCACCACGAAGGTCGTTCCGTCCCACCCGTAACACCGCCGCGCCGCCGCCCTCGATTCTGTCCGCGCCACGCTGCACCAGCTCGAGCAGCTGCGCGAGGCGGACGAGGAGCTCAGTCGAGAGTCGCCACGAACCGGCTGACGGCTTCCATCGTGAACCGCTGCACGTACTTGCCCGACGGCGCCACCGACGCCAGCCGGTAGAGCGGGCGGTCGGCCACGGCGGAGCCGCGCGCCTCGGCCTTCAGCTCGGCGACCAGCAGCTCCCCGAACACGAGACCGTTCGCCTCGACGTTGTTCATCAGCGCGTTCGCCAGCTTCCGCAGCTGCAGGACGCCCAGCTCGCGGCCGCCGGTGCCGGAGAAGACCGCGAGGTCCACCTTCCCCACCTTGCCCCGTTGCCCGGCGTTGACCAGCAGGCTCACCGTGCGGGAGCCGCGGACGTCGCCGATCACCAGGTCGAGGCGCGTCGCGGTGACCAGGTCGACCCGGCGCAGCCCCCAGGTGCGCACGAGCAGCGTCGAGCCCTCCAGCCAGACGCGGCGCCGGATGCTGACCGCCATCACGTACAGCAGCGGCAGCGCGATCACCAGGGCGACGATCAACCCGATCAGCGTGCCGCCGATCAGGCCCGCGACGCCGCCGAACGCGGCGGCGACGATCACCACGCCGATCAGGCCCGAAATCCCGCGGCGACGGCGGCCGCGCGGGTCCTCCTCGAACAGCGCCAGCCGTTCCGACGGCTCCTGCGCCATGCTCACGCCCCCGTCCCGGCGAGGAACGGGTTGCCCGCGCGTTCCCGGCCGATCGTCGTCGCCGGGCCGTGGCCCGGCAGCACCACCGTGTCGTCCGGCAGGCTCGCCAGCAGGCCGCGCACCGCCTCCGCGTCGGCGCCGCGGCCGACCGAGCCCGCGAACAGCGTGTCGCCGGTCAGCGCGAGCCGCCCGCCCTCGGGCGTCCCCAGTTCCAGCACCACCGATCCCGGCGTGTGCCCGGGCAGGTGCCGGACATCGACGGCCAAACCGGCGAAAGTACCCGTCTCGAGCGGCACGCTGTCACCGTCGTACAGCTGCGCGTCGGCCGGGTGCAGGTGCAGCGGGACGCCGTGGGCCGCGGTGACATCGGCCGCCGAAGCGACGTGGTCGGGGTGCCCGTGGGTGGCCACGAGCGCCGCCGGGACCAGCCGGTGTTCCGCGAACGCGGCGGCCAGCGGCGCGGCCGCCTCCGGCCCGGGATCCACGACCACGCACGGCCCGCCGGCGGCCTCCGCCAGCAGGTAGCAGTTCGCCTGCAGCGGGCCGCTGCCGAACCCGACGACGAGCACCGAACGCCTCCCGGACATCCGCGCCGGATGGCGCCGATCACGATCGGGTTGAGACTAGCGGGCCCTGTACATGGTCCTCACAGGCTGTGCCCATACACTGCCGCTACCTCAGACGTGTGACACGAGCGGAAACCTGGAGGGTACGGGGTGGCGACCAACCAGCAGCGCCGCGAAGCTGCGAAGCGCAAGCTCGAGAGGCAGCTCGAGCGCCGGCAGGAGCAGCAGAAGCGACGCAGGAGGATCGGCGCTGGTGTCGTCGGCGTGGCCGTGCTCGTCGTCGCGGGCGTGGTGGTGTGGATCGTGAGCGCCAACGGCGGTGAGAACACCGCCGACCCGGCCGCGTCGTCCTCGGCCGCTCCGCCGCCGACCGACCTCCAGATCCCGACGGAGCGCGCGGCGCTGCCGAAGCGGGCCACCGCACTGCCGAACCCGACGACGTGCGACTTCAAGGCCGACACGACCGGCAAGGCGCCGAAGAAGGTGAACCTGCCCGACGGCAAGAACGTCGCGTCGACCGGCACGGTGAACGTGACGCTGAAGAGCACCGCGGGCGACATCCCGCTGACGCTCGACCGGGCGCTCGCGCCGTGTGCGGTGCAGAGCTTCATCAGCCTCGCGAAGCAGAACTTCTACAACGACACCATGTGCCACCGGCTGGGCACCGAAGGCCTGCAGATGCTGCAGTGCGGTGACCCGTCGGCCACCGGCGACCCGACGGCCGACGGCCAGGGCGGCCCCGGCTACACGATGCCGGACGAGGCGTTCCCGGAGATCAAGTACGGCCGCGGCATCCTCGCGATGGCGAAGACGTCCGCCCCGAACTCCGGCGGCAGCCAGTTCTTCATGGTCTACGGCAGCGCCGAAGGCCTCCCGGCGGACTACTCGGTGTTCGGCAGCATCAGCGACGAGGGCCTGAAGGTCCTCGACGCGGTCGCCAAGGCGGGCATCGCGAACCCGAACCCGCAGGACGGCACCGGGGCGCCGACGAAGCAGGTCAAGTTCACGGGCGTCACCGTCCAGTAGTGACGCGGCGCATCGAGCTGAACGGGGACCCGCTCGGCCCGGACGCCTTCGTCGCGGGAATGACCTCCTACGGTCACTTCACCGCGATGCAGGTCCGGGACGGGCGGGTCCGCGGGCTCGCGTTCCACCTCGAGCGGCTGGCCACGAGTACCCGCCTGCTGTTCGGCACCGACCTCGACGTCGACCTCGTCCGGGCCTACGTCCGCCAGGCGATCGCCGGCGAACCCGCGCTCTCGGTGCGGGTCCTGGTGCTCACGCGCTCCTTCGACGAGCCGATGCGGCCGGAGATCCTGGTCCGGACGCTCCCGCCGCACCCGCCCGACCCGACGCCGCTGCGCCTGGGAACCGTGCGCTACCAACGGGATCTGCCGCAGGTGAAGCACCTCGGCACGTTCGGCCTGAGCTACCACGCCCGCCAGGCCGAGCTGGCCGGCTACGACGACGCGCTGTTCGTCGACCCCGCCGGCCGGATCAGCGAAGCTTCGGTCTGGAACGCCGGGTTCCTAGCCGGCGACACGGTCGTGTGGCCGGAAGCCGCGGTCCTGCCGGGGATCACGATGCTGGTGCAGAAGGAAGCCCTGCGCCGCCTGGGTGTCCCGCAGGAGACGCGCGAGGTCCGGCCCGCCGACCTCCGCGAGTTCGACGCGATGTTCGTGACGAACTCGGAGACGCCGGGGCGGGCGGTGGCCTCGGTCGACGACCTGGTGCTGCCGCCCGCGGACCGCGCGGTGGAGCTGCTCGCGAAGGCGTACGAAACCGTGCCGTGGGACGAGATCTGACCCGGGTCTCCCGCAGGTCCTGAATGAGTCGTTCAGGTCTTGGGAGGTCTTGAATGACTCATTCGAGACCTTTGGCGAACCACGGCACCCGAACCGTGACGACTTGCCGGAGCCCGGCCACCAGACGTCATGAAAGGGTCGTTCATGACGCTGGACGACAGGAAAGAGTCGTTCATGACGTCGCCAACCTCGCCCAACGTCCCGAATGACTCATTCGGGACCTCCGACGCCCCCAATGACTCATTCGCGACACCCAACTCCGCACGCGGCCACCGATTTTGCCGGAGCCCTGACCTCCGGCGCCCTGAATGACTCATTCAAGACACGGCAGCCGCGTCCGTCCCGGACCGCAAGATCTGAACCGCGCCCGCTCCCGCCCCGTGTAAAGGGGCAACACCGGAACCCGCCGGGGTCACCGGGGAGAGGGTGGGAGAACCATGGCCGGAAACCGGGTTCCCGCGGTGCGCCGCGTTCTCGGGCGAGCCGGACAGGCCGGGGCCGCCGGTGCCCTCTTCGCCGTGCTCGCCGGCGGCCCGGCGTTCGCGCAGGCCACGCCGCCGCCCCCGGTCAAGTACTACATCGTCCCGCACGCCGACAACCCCGACGACATCACGCTGTTCAAGATCGCCGAACGGGCCCTCGGCGACGGGAACCGGTTCCCCGAGATCTTCCGGCTCAACCAGGGCCGCCCGCGCCCGGACGGGACGCCGTTCACCGACCCCACCGCCATCGAACCCGGCCAGGTGCTGCAGCTGCCCGAGGACGCCAAGGACCCCGCCGTGCGGTTCGGTCCGCTGCCGGCCGCTCCCCCGGTCGCTCCGCAGGCTAAACCCGCCGAAGAGGCCTCCGGCTTGGGTGTCGGGCTCGCTTCGGCGGTCAGCGGCACCGGTGGCCTGCTGACCGGCCTGCTCGCCGGGCTCTGGTGGCGACGGCGCCCGCGGGTCGACCCGGAGTTCGCACCGGTCGAGCACGACGAGGACGACGGATCCGGCTCGGTGAGCGGAACCCTGCCGATCCCGATCGTGCCGCCCGAAGTGCTGTACCCGGAACCGGTCACCACCGAGCTCGCGATCATCGTGCTCGACACGGCCGAGACCCAGGTGGTCGCCGCGGTCCGGCCCGGCTCGCGGTTCCACTTCCGGCTCGGCGGGAAACCGGACTTCGCCGACACCTCCACCGTGCTCGTCGTCGACGGCGAAGACGAGCGGCCCCTGAGCTGAACGGATCAACCGGCGCCCGAACCCTGGCCTTCGGGCCGCCGGTGCCGCGATAGTCGAACGATGACCTCGGATCCGTTCGGGACGCTGCGGAAGACGCTCTGGATCGGTGGGGCCCCGTGGACGGGGAAGTCCACCGTCGCCCGGCTGCTGGCCGCGCGCCACGGGCTGACGACCTACCACCACGACGACCGCACCCGGGCCGGCACCACCCCGGCCGAGGACGACCCGGCCGCCGACCAGCTGGCCGCGGTGCTGGCCGAGTTCCGGCAGCGGTTCGAGTGCGCCCTGGACGAGCTGCGCGCGCTGACCTCACCCCGGCCGATCGTCGCCGAGGGGCGGGGGCTGCGGCCGGAGCTGGTCGCCCCGCTCGTGGACTCGCCGAGCCGGATGGTCGTGCTGGTGCCGACCGAGCTGTTCCGCCAGCACCAGCTGCGGCACCGGCCGGACGAGCCGGCGATCCCGCGGCAGCGGACCCGGCTGACGCGCGACCGGATGCTCGCCGCGCAGGCCGTGCGCTCGGCGCGGGAGCTCGGCATCCGCGTCATCGAGATCGACGGCCGGCTGGATCCGGCCGGCGTCACCGACCTGGTCGCCGAGCACTTCCGCGAATACCTGAATACCTGAATGCCTGACGCCACCGTTGGCGGAATGCGGGACGATCACCGAAGATCGGTGATCGACACGCCAGCGCGCGCGGTGAGGGAGCTTCCTTGGTGTTGGGGAAAAAGCTGTGGTTCGCCGTCGCACTGGCCTTGGCGGCCACGGCCGTGACCACGACGCCCGCCGATGCCGCCGACCCCTGGACCGTGAGCCTCACCGGCGCGGTGACCGCCGTGGTCGCCCCCACCGGCGAGGGCGGCCTGACGTTCGCGGTGTCCCGCGGCGACACGACCGTGCTCGCGCCCGCTCCGCTGGGCCTGCGGACGAAGGCCGGCGACCTGACCCGGGACCTGCGGTTCCTCCGCCGCACCGACCGCGTCGTCGACGAGCGCTACCCGATGACCACGGGGAAGCGCTTGCAGCGGCACGCGCGCGCGGCCGAGACGACCTTGTCCTTCACCGGTGCCGGCGAGGCCCGGCTCGACGTCGTCGTGCGCGCGGCCGCCGACGGCGTCGCCTACCGCTACGTGCTGCCCGCCGGCGGGACGATCACCGGCGAGGCGTCGTCGTTCACCCCGCCCGCGGCGGCGCCGGCGTGGCTGCTGCCCTACTCCCCCAACTACGAGAAGGTCCGCGTCGAGACCACCGCGAGCGCCGCGCCGGCGGGCGATTACGGCTTCCCGTCGCTGTTCGACACCGGCGACGGCGGCTACACGCTGCTGACGGAGTCCGATGTGGACGGTCGTTACCCGGGTGCCCGGCTGACGCACGCGGACGGAACCTACGCGATCAAGCTCGCCGACCCCGCCGTCACCGGAAAAGGCCCGTTCACCACGCCGTGGCGGGTGGCGATCACCGGCGACCTCGCGACGGTCACCGAGTCCACTTTGGTCGACGACCTCGCCCCGCCGTCGAAGCTGGCCGACACGTCCTGGGTCCGGCCGGGCAAGGTCGCCTGGTCGTGGCTGTCCGAACACGACAGTCCGGGTGATCCCGTGCGGCAGAAGCAGTACGCGGACTTCGCCGCGCGCAACGGCTGGCCCTACCTGCTCATAGACGAGGGCTGGGACGCCTCCTGGGTCCCGGACGTCATCCGCTACGCCCGCGCCCGCGGCGTCGAGGTGATCCTGTGGTTCCGCTGGAACACCCTCGACACGGACGCCGAGCGCGCGAAGTGGCTGCCGCTGGTCGAGTCGTGGGGCGCGGCCGGGATCAAGGTCGACTTCATGGACTCCGACACGCAGGCGCGGTTCGGGTTCTACGACGACATCGCGAAGGCGACCGCGGCGCGGCACCTGATGATCAACTTCCACGGCGCGACCATCCCCCGCGGTTTCCAGCGCACCTGGCCGCACGTGATGAGCTTCGAAGCCGTCCGCGGCGCGGAGCAGTTCAAGACGCGGGCCGCCACCAACACGATGTTCCCCTTCACCCGCAACGTCGTCGGCAGCATGGACTACACGCCGACCGCGTTCGTCGTGTCCGATCGGGACACCACCGACGCGCATGAGGTCGCGACGTTCTTCGTCTACGAGTCGGGCTGGCAGCACGGCGCGGACAAACCGGAGAACTACGAGGCGCGCCCCGAGGCGCTGCACACGCTGGACCAGCTGCCGACGGTCTGGGACGAGACCCGGCTGCTGTCCGGGCGGCCCGGGCGGGAAGCCGTGTTCGCGCGCCGTTCGGGTGATCGCTGGTTCGTCGGCGGCATCGAGGCGGGGCCGGCCACGAAGGTGACGGCGTCGCTGGACTTCCTGGGCCACGGCCGCTGGCTCGCCGACACCCTGCGCGACGGGCCGACCGGGCTGCTGCGCGAGAAGTCGACGGTCACCGCGGGCGGGCAGCTGACCGTGCCGGTGGCCGCGAACGGCGGGTTCGTGACGGTCCTCTGCCCCGCGCAGCCCGGCCGGACGTCCTGCGACCAGGAGGTCCGGCAGGTGCCCGCGACCCGGCTGAGCGTCACGCCGGAAACGGCGGAGGGCACGAGCGTCGACGTCTCGGCGACCTTCGAGCTGCCCCGCGGCGGTGCGTCGCTCTACGACGTCGAACTGGCGCCGATCGCCCCGGCCGGCTGGCGGGTGACCGGGGAGCCGGTCTCCCGGCCGGTGCTGTCCGCCGGTCAGACGGTGTCGGGGACCTGGCGGTTCACCGGCGGCCCGGCGGGCACGACGGACCTGCCGATCGCCGCGACCTACCGCTTCCGCGGCGACCCGGCGAGCCGGCCGGTGCACGTCGAGGACGCCACCAGCGCCTTCATCCCGCCGCCGGCGCCCACCGGCACCGCACGGGTCAGCGGGCTGCCGTTCCTGGCGTCGTCGAACGGCTGGGGCCCGGTGGAGCGCGACCGGTCCAACGGCGACACCGCCGAGGGCGACGGGCAGCCGCTCACCATCGCCGGGACGGCCTACGCGCACGGCCTGGGCACCAACGCGCCCAGCTCGGTGACGGTCTGGCTCGGCGGCGCGTGCACGGCGTTCTCGGCGGTGACCGGCCTCGACGACGAGGTGGGCGAGGAGGGCTCGGTCGCCTTCCGGGTCGTGGGCGACGGCCGGGAGCTGGCCGAGACCCCGGTGGTGCGGGACGCCGACGGCGCGGTGCCGGTGACCGCGGACGTCACCGGCGTCCGGCGGCTGACGCTGGAGGTCACCGACGGCGGCGACGACAACGACTTCGACCACGCCGACTGGGCCGACGCGACGGTGACCTGCACCTGACTCAGCGGTGGGTGAAGCGCGGCGGGCGCCGCTCCAGGAACGCGGCGACGCCCTCCGCGTAGTCCACGCCGTGCAGCGCCTCGGACCGGATCTCCTCGACCTCCGCGTCCGAGGTCTCCTGCCCCGCGACGATCTTCTCGATGATCCGGTTCATCCCGCGGATCGACGCCTGCGACCGCGAGCAGAGCGTCGAGACGAACTCCCGCGTCGAAGCCTCCAGGTCCGCGGCCGGGAAGACGTCGTCGAGCAGCCCGATCTCGCGGGCCCGGCCCGCCGTGATCAGCTCGCCCGACAGCAGGAAGTACTTGGCGTGCGCCGGGCCGACCAGCGACACCAGCTGGCGCGTCGAGTCGAAGTGGTAGACGATGCCGAGCTTCGCCGGGGTGATGCCGAACCGGGACCCCTCGGCCGCGAAGCGGAAGTCGCACGCCACCGAGACCTGGCAGCCGCCGCCAATGCAGTTAACCTGGATCATCGCCACCGACGGCTTGCGCATCGCGGTCAGCGCCGCGACCGCGCCCTCGACCGCCTTGTCGTAGCTCGCCGCGCCGTCGGCCGTCGTCCGCAGCTCGCCGAACTCGCTGATGTCCGCGCCCGCCGAGAAGTGCTTTCCAGCGCCCGAGAGCACGAGCACCTTCAGCGCCGGGTCGGCCTCCACCCCGGCCACCACGTCCGGGATCGCCGACCACATGCCGTAGGTGATCGCGTTCATCTTCTCCGGCCGGGTCAGCGTGAGCCGGGCGACTTCGCCGTCGCGCGTCAGGTCGAATCCGTCGGTCATGAACCGCACGATAGCTTCTCGCCCTGAGCGAAAACTGCGGTGTGTGACACGGTCGTGTCGCTAGCTTGGGGGGCATGGCGACGATCGAGGTGGGCGGGACGGCGTTCGGCTACGACGAAGCGGGTGAGGGGCCCGTGGTCGTGCTGCTGCACGCCGCCATCGGCGACCGGCGGATGTGGGACGCCCAGTTCACCGCGCTCGCCGCCACGCACCGGGTGATCCGCTACGACCGCCGCGGCTTCGGCGAAACCGCCGACGGGCCCGGCGAGTACGCCCACTACGAGGACCTGCTGGCCCTGCTCGATGCCCGGGGGATCGAGCAGGCCGCGCTGGTCGGGGCGTCGATGGGCGGGGCGTGCGCGCTGGACGCCGCCCTGGCCGCGCCGGAGCGGATCACCCGGCTGGCGCTGCTCGGCTCCGGCCTGACCGGGCACACCTGGCCGGACCACATGCTGGCGGACTTCGCGCGGCTGGCCGCGGAGGCGGTCCCCGCCGACCGGTTCGCGCGCTACCAAGCGCGAGAGGGCGACGTCGACCCGGCGGACGTGCGCGCGATGGCCGACGCCAACCTCCGCTACCTCGTCGCCGGCCCCGGACGGGACGTCTCGGTGCTGCCGGCCGAAATGGTCGCGCTGGTCCGGGAAATGTGCGAGCAGGTCTACCGGCACGACTGGACGGCTCCACAGTGGACGGAGCGGATCCCGGACACCCGGCACCGGCTGGGCGAGATCACGACCCCCGCCCTGGTGGTGATCGGGACGGCCGACGCGCCCGGTCTCGTCGAGCTGTCCCACCACCTCGCGGCGTCGCTGCCGAACGCGGAGCTGGTGGAACTGCCCGACACCGGCCACCTGCCGTCGATGGAACGGCCGGAGGAGGTCACCGCGCTGCTGCGGAAGGTCCGGTGACCCGGCTCAGGTGAAGATCTTCTGCACCTGGTCGGAGATCTTGGCGACCAGCTCGGAGAACTGCACCACCCCGCCCAGCAGGCCCTTGACCTTCTCCCAGCGGCTGCGCACCACCGCGGGTTCCGCCGCGTCGCCGGCCCGCAGGTCGCCGGCCAGGTCGGTCAGCGTGTCCTCCAGCACCTCCTGCTTCGCGAGGTCCTTCCCGCGCACGTCGGCCGTCAGTCGCTCGATCAGCTCCAGCAGCGAGGAGACCGTGGCGTCGGCGCCGCCGCCTTCGATGCCGGTCTGGGTGATCCGGCCCGAGTTGTCGCCGCCGATGCTGACCTTGTTCGTGATCCGGTGTCCCATCAGGCCTCCGTTCCGGCCGGGCGGCCGGTCGTCCGGGACGGGCGCGAGCGCGGGCCGCGCTGCCCGGTCTGGGTGATCGGCGCGCGGTTGTCGCCGCCGATGGTGATGTCGTTGTTGATGACGACCGCCGCCTGCTCCTCGAACTTCGCCGTCGAGAACCCGGCGTCCCCGAGCAGCTTGCCGATCGTCGGCAGGAGCCGGCTCTCGATGATCTTCTCGTACCGTTCGACGTCGACGAGCTGGAAGTAGTCGGTGAACAGGTTGACCGACGCGAGCTCGCGCAGGGTGCTCGCGGCGCCGTAGCGCTCCGGGTCGAGGACACCGGCCTCGCGCTTGGGCTGCCGGATCCACGACGCCAGGTTCGCGATCCGGCCCGGCAGGCTCGCCGGCAGCTCGAGCCAGCCGAGCAGCCCCTGGCCGAACGGGCGCAAGGACTCCTGCCGCATCTTGTCCACGACGCGGTAGCCGGCCCGGATCGGCGGCAGCATGAACGGCGTCCACTCGACGTAGAGCGTCGTGTCGTCCACGGCCAGGTGCAGGAACGTCGTGAGCACCAGGTCCCGGTCCCAGGTCTCCACCTGGAAGCACAGGTAGTAGCGCGCCCATTCCTTCGGCTCCTGCCGGATCCGCTCGACGTCGGCGGCGGTCAGCCGGGTGTGCGGCGGGTACTCGATGTCCGGCAGGTAGGCGGCGGCCTCGCCCTCCCCCAGGTGGTCGACGAGCTCAGCGGCCGGCGTGAACACCGCCTCCGTCACCGTCAACCCGCCGAGCCTGCGGTCCGGGGACAGCGCGGCCGAGCGGCGGAGGTCGCCGATCGCGCCGCGGATCTCCTCGTACATTGTCTCGGTGGTGAGTTCGCGGCGGTTCGCCGGCTCGGTCTCGTCGTCCTCGAGGCGCTCCAGCGGGATCGCCATGGACCAGGCGTCGCGCCGGAAACCCGCGCCCACGAACGGTTTGTAGCCGCGGTAGACCACCAGGGGCGCGCCGGGTGCGCCGGCGAACTCGTCGCCCCGTTGGTAGCGGCCGAGCTGCGCGCGGAAGTCTTCGGTGAACAAGCCGCTGAGGCTGCCGCTGTCGGGGGCGGGCGGGGCGAAGCGCTTGAAGCGCGTCGTCAGCAGGTTCCACAGTGACCAGCGCTCGAAGGTCACGACCATCAGCACGATCACGGCGAGCACGATGCCGATGACGTGCCGCGCGGTGTCGCCGCCCGACGAGTCGTCGAACTCGACGTCGTCGTAGTAGCGCGACGAATAGCTGCTGCCGGAGCCGAAGAGCTCGTCCGAGTAGGCCAGCAGCAGCCAGGCGACCACGACGGCGACGGCCACCAGGGCGAGCGTCTTCGGGTTGAACGGCCGCTCCGTCGCGTACGCGTTCTTCCCTGCCCGCGCGACCACGAGCACGACCGACAGCACGATCCAGCCGTAGAGCAGCGGGTTGTCCCACGACAGCCCGATGACGACGGCCATGAGCAGCACGAGCAGGCCGTCGTAGTTCTTCCGCCGCGCCCGCGCCCGCACGGCCTCGGTGAGCACGCGGCCCGCGTCGAGGCCCGGCGACGGCGGGACCGGCCGGGTCGGCTCGACGAGGAACTCGGTGATCGCCCGCGTGCTGTAGTGCGGATCGAGGTAGGAGGCCGCGCACAGGTAGCGCGTGGTGTCGTCGGCCGAGCCAGGGGACATGCTCGCTCCCTCGGGAATTCCGGAAAGGCGATCTGCAAGTTGCCGACCGTAGCATGCACAACCGGGACGGACGACGGTATTTCGGACATCGGCCACGCTGTCCGAAGTGGACGCCCCGCTAGCCGTCCAGGTAGCCGACCACCTGCTCGCTCCAGGCCCCGATGGCCGCGGCCTGCTCGGGCGGGAGCCGGTCGAGGACGAGCCGGCGGATGTTGGCGCCGTGCGCCCGGGTGGCCCGCTCCGCGGTGCGACGGCCTTCGTCTGTCAGCTCCACCCCGGTGCGACGACCACTCGCGCCGTCTTCGGTCCGCGCCACCAGGCCGCGGTTCTCCATCCGCGTCAGCAGGTGCGCGACCCGGCTCTTCTCCCAGTCGAGCGCGTCGGCCAGCTCGCCGACCCGCATCGGCCCGCTCAGCGTCATCAGCACGCCGAACTCGGCCTTCGAGATGCCGCAGTCGCGCTGCAGCCCCCGGTCGAGTTCGCGGACGAGCAGCCGCTGGGCGCGCATCCAGGTGTCCCAGAACGCCCAGTCCGCACTGCCCATTTCCGCCATGAAGACAGTTTACGCTAGAGTTGACACGTCAACTCCTGGGGAAAGGACACTCATGAAAACACTCGTGCGCGGCGGCATGGTGGTCAGCATGGATCCGGCGATCGGGCACCTCCCCCGCGGTGACGTGCTGATCGAGGACGGCCGGATCGCCGCGGTCGCGCCGGAGATCGACGCGGCCGGGGCCGAGGTCGTCGACGCGACGGGCAAGATCGTGCTGCCCGGGTTCGTGGACACGCACCGCCACACCTGGCAGACGGCGTTCCGCGGAGTCGGCGCCGACTGGACGTTCGACCAGTACCGCGTCGCGATGCACGGCGTGCTCAAACCGCACTACCGGCCCGAAGACGTGTACCTGGGCAACCTCCTCGGCCGGCTCGAAGCCCTCTCTTCGGGCGTCACGACCATGCTCGACTGGTTCCACTGCGCCGAACGCCCGGAGAACGCCGACGCCGCGATCCAGGCGCTGCGCGAGGCGCCCGGCCACTCGATCTTCTGCTACGGCGCCGCGGGTCCGGACATCGAGCCGGAGGTCCGGCGCGTGCGGGAGGTGCTGCCCGGCGAAGACATGGCACTCGGCCTACGCGGCCCGGTGGTGTCCACAATGGACGAAACGGCCGCGGATGTCGCACTGGCGCGGGAACTCGGGCTCCCGGTGAGCCTGCACGTCCACGGCACCGGCGGGTGGCCGCACGGCGACCGGCCGATCGCCGGGATGGCCGTGCGCGGGCTGCTCGACGACCGCACGACCGTCGTGCACGGCAACGGGCTCTCCGACGACCAGCTCGCGATGCTGGCCGACGCGGGCGGCTCGGTGTCGGTCAGCCCGGACGTCGAGCTGAAGATGGGCTTCGAGCCGCTCATCACCGGCCGGGCGCTGGCCGCCGGGCTGCGTCCGTCGCTGTCGATCGACGACTGCCCCTCCGCCGGCGGCGACATGTTCGGTGCCATGCGCACCGCGGTGGCCGTCGAGCGAGGCCGCCTGACCAGCCGGGACGTCCTCGCGTTCGCCACCGTGGACGGTGCCCGGGCTTGCGGGCGGGGCGCCCGGACGGGGAGCCTCACCGTCGGCAAGGACGCCGATTTCCTCCTGCTCGACGCCGAGGACGTCTCGGTCTTCCCCGTCGGCGACCCGGTCGGCACGATCGTCGCCGCCGGCCATCCGGGCCTGGTGGACAGCGTCTTCGTCGCCGGCAAGCCGGTCAAGCGCGACGGGAAGCTGCTCGGCGTCGACCTGCCGGCATTGCGCGCCCGGCTGCTGGAGTCGCGCGACCGGATCGCCGCGGCGGCCGGCATCGCCTTCGACGGCTCGTGGACGCCCTAGGAAGCCGACGTCACGCGGTAGACGTCGTAGACGCCTTCCACGCCGCGGACCACCTTGAGGACGTGGCCGAGGTGCTTCGGGTCGCCCATCTCGAACGTGAACCGGCTGACCGCGACCCGGTCGCGCGACGTCGTCACCGACGCCGACAGGATGTTGACCTTCTCGTCGGCCAGCACCTTCGTGACGTCCGAAAGCAGCCGGTGGCGGTCGAGCGCCTCGACCTGGATGGCCACCAGGAACACCGACGACGCCGAGGGCGCCCATTCGACCTCGACCAGCCGCTCGGCCTGGGACTGCAGGTCGCCGGCGTTCGTGCAGTCGGTTCGGTGCACCGAGACACCGCCGCCGCGGGTCACGAACCCGAGGATCTCGTCGCCCGGCACCGGGGTGCAGCAGCGGGCCAGCTTCGCCCAGACGTCGCTGGCGCCCTTGACCACCACGCCGACGTCGTTGGAGCCGCGGCGCCGGGTGACGGTCGAGGGCGTCGCGCGCTCGGCGAGCTCCTCTTCCGCCGCGTCGACGCCGCCGATGAGCGCGACCAGCCGCTGGACGACGTGCCTCGCGCTGGTGTGGCCCTCGCCGACCGCCGCGTACAGCGACGAGATGTCGGCGTGGCGCAGCTCGGTGGCGACCGCGCCCATCGACTCCGCGGAGACCAGCCGCTGGATCGGCAGGCCGACCTTGCGGATCTCCTTGGTGATGGCTTCCTTGCCGCCTTCGATCGCCTCGTCGCGGCGTTCCTTGGCGAACCACTGCCGGATCTTCGCGCGCGCCTTCGGCGAGCCGGCGAACTGCAGCCAGTCCCGCGACGGCCCGGCGTTCTCCGCCTTCGAGGTGAAGATCTCGACGACTTCGCCGTTTTCCAGCTTGCGTTCCAGCGCCACCAGGCGGCCGTTGACGCGGGCACCGATGCAGCGGTGCCCGACCTCGGTGTGCACGGCGTAGGCGAAGTCGACCGGCGTCGAGTCCACGGGCAGCGTGATCACGTCGCCCTTCGGCGTGAACACGAAGATCTCGCGGGAGGCCAGCTCGTAGCGCAACGACTCGAGGAAGTCGCCCGGGTCCGCCGCCTCGCGCTGCCAGTCGAGGAGCTGGCGCATCCACGCCATCTCGTCGACGTCCACGGAGTTGCCGTTGTGCGTGCCCTTGGTTTCCTTGTAGCGCCAGTGCGCGGCGATGCCGTACTCGGCGGTGCGGTGCATCTCGTAGGTGCGGATCTGCACCTCGAGGGGCTTGCCGTCCGGGCCGATCACCGTGGTGTGCAGCGACTGGTAGACGCCGAACCGCGGCTGGGCGATGTAGTCCTTGAACCGGCCGGGGACCGGCTGCCACAGCGCGTGCACGACGCCCATGGCGGCGTAGCAGTCGCGGACGTCCTCGACGAGGATCCGGACGCCGACGAGGTCGTGGATGTCGTCCAGGTCGCGGCCGCGGACGATCATCTTCTGGTGGATCGAGTAGTAGTGCTTCGGCCGGCCCTCGACCTTCGCGGTGATCCGCGACGACACGAGGTTGCCGGTCAGGTCGGTGATGACCGACCGCAGGTAGATGTCGCGCGAGGGCGCGCGGTCGGCGACCAGGCGCACTATCTCGTCGTACTTCTTCGGCTGCAGGATGGCGAACGCGAGGTCCTCGAGCTCCCACTTCACCGTGGCCATGCCGAGCCGGTGCGCGAGCGGGGCGAGGACTTCGAGCGTTTCGCGGGCCTTGCGGGCCTGCTTCTCCGGCGGGAGGAAGCGCATGGTACGCATGTTGTGCAGCCGGTCGGCGAGCTTGATGACCAGCACCCGCGGGTCCTTGGCCATCGCGATGACCATCTTGCGGATGGTCTCGGCCTCGGCGGAGGTGCCGAGCTTGACCTTGTCCAGCTTCGTGACGCCGTCGACGAGCTCGGCGACCTTCTCGCCGAAGTCGGCCTTCAGGCTCTCGACGGCGTAGCCGGTGTCCTCGACCGTGTCGTGCAGCAGCGCGGCGACGAGGGTCGTGGTGTCCATGCCCAGCTCGGCGAGGATGGTCGCGACGGCG
The DNA here is from genome assembly GCF_040682935.1 of Amycolatopsis sp. NPDC051061. Classification (NCBI taxonomy): domain Bacteria; kingdom Bacillati; phylum Actinomycetota; class Actinomycetes; order Pseudonocardiales; family Pseudonocardiaceae; genus Amycolatopsis; species Amycolatopsis sp. NPDC051061. The sequence continues at coordinate 131,309 of NZ_JBFBBZ010000024.1, read as the reverse complement.
AGCGGGTGGGTGATGTAGGGATCGCCGGACTTGCGCCGCTGGTTCCGGTGCAGTTCCTCGGCGACGTCGTAGGCGCGCTGCAGCAGCCCGAGGTCGCCGTTGGGGTGGAGCTCGCGGTGGATGACGGCCAGGGGTTCGAGGACCTGCTTGACCGGGGCGGCGCGCTGCGCGGTGATCCGCCGGGCCAGGCGCGCCCGGACCCGCCGGGTCGCGGACGGGTTCGGCGCCGCACCGTTCGGCCGCGGCGGCTGGGCCGCCGCCTGCCCGTTCTGCGGGGCGCCCTCTTTCGCGGGCACCGCGGCGTCGAGCTCCTGGCTCACCCGCACCTCCTGCTGCTCGTGCGGCCTTCGAACCACCAGGGTAGCCGTTGCGCCTCGCGCCCCTCTCGGGTGCGCCCGTTCCGGGGGATGCCAAGCCGCGGACCAGCGGATTCACCCGATCGCCCGGCGCGGCGCGCGTGCCCCGGCCCGTCACTCACGTGATCCGGCCCGTCACTCGCGTGATCGGGGCCGTAACTCGCGAGTTCCGGCTTCGATCACACGACTTACGGCTTCGATCACGTGAGTTCCGTGCTCAATCACGCGGGTGACGGGTTCAGCAGACCTGCAGCGTGTGGACCTTCCGGTTCGCCAGCACGTCCCGGCCCCGCAAAGCCGCCAGTTCCAGGACCACCGACACGCTGTCGACCACGGCTCCCACGTCCTCCAGGAGCTTGCCCGTCGCCGCGACCGTGCCGCCCGTCGCCAGGACGTCGTCGAGGATCGCGATGCGCTGGCCCGGCCGGACCACGCCGGCCGGCAGCTCGACGGTCGCCGTGCCGTACTCCAGCGCGTAGTCCACCCGGCCCGCCACCAGCGGGAGCTTGCCCGGCTTGCGGACCAGCACCACGCCGAGGCCGCGGGCGTACCCGACGGCCGCGGCGAGGAGGAACCCGCGGGCCTCCACGCCGGCGAGCGCCTCGACCCCCGGGTCGAGGGTGCCCGCCAGCGCGTCGGTCACCGCTTTGAACGCGCCCGCGTCCGCGAACAGCGGACTCAGGTCGCGGAACAGCACGCCGGGCTCGGGAAAGTCCGGCACCTCGGCGATCAGGCCGAGGGCGTCGTCCAGCTGCACGTCAGCGCTTCCGCTTGCCCGCGGGCTTGCCGGACGGGCGCTGCTTCTGGATCCGGGCGGGGACGCTGGCCGCGGCCGCGTACGCCTTCTCCTTGCGCAGCTCCGCCGCCAGGGAGTCGTCGTCCGAGGCGTCGAAGTCCTCCGCGCCGACGGCCTTGCGCTCCTGGCTGGCCCGGCGCTGCTGGACCCGCTCGGCCTGCTGCCGGTACTTCGGGTCGCGCATCTTGAAGTCGACCAGCAGCGGCGTCGCCAGCGCGACCGACGACAGCACGCCGACCAGGGTGCCGGTGAGCTGCACCAGCGCCAGGTCCTGCAGCGTGCCCGAGCCGAGCAGGAGGTACCCGACGATCAGCAGGCCCAGGATCGGCAGCAGCGCGATGAACGCCGTGTTGAACGACCGCATCAGGGTCTGGTTCAGCGCGAGGTTCGCGGCTTCGCCGTACGTGCGGCGGGTCAGCCCGAGCAGGCCGCGCGTGTTCTCGCGGACCTTGTCGAACACCACCACCGTGTCGTAGAGCGAGAACCCGAGGATCGTCAGCAGGCCGATGACGGTCGCCGGCGTGACCTCGAAGCCGACCAGCGAGTACACGCCGGCCGTGACCACGATGTCGTGCAGCAGCGAGACCAGCGCGGCCGCGGCCATCCGGAGATCGAAGTAGATCCCCAGGAAGATGACCACCGCGACGAGGAACACCGCGAGCGCGATCAACGCCTTCTGCGAGATCTCGCCGCCCCAGGACGCGCTCACCGCGCTGTCGCTGATCGACTGCACGCTCGGCTGGTTGTTGCTGCCGATCGGGCCCAGGTCCTGGAACAGGCCCTGCTTGACCTTGGCGACGTCGGCCGCGTCGAGGGTGTCGGTGCGGATCTGGATGGTCGACGCCTTGCCCGTGCCGACCTTCTGCGTCTCCGCGGCCGGGCGGCCGAGCGCCTTCTGGAACGACTGCTTCGCCTGGTCTTCGGTGATCACGCCGTGGGTGCCGGTGGCCGGCATCTGGATCTGCGTGCCACCGTCGAACTCGATCCCGATGTTGAAGCCGCGGAACACCATCGAGGCGAGGCACACCAGCACCAGCGCGCCGAAGAAGAAATACCAGCGCTTGCGCTTGCCGACGACGTCGAACGCGCCGGTGCCGACGTAGAGCCGGTGGAAGACGCTTTCCCTCTTGCCCGGCTTCGCCGTCGCCTTGGCGTTGCCCTCGGCGTCCGTGCCCAGTTCTTCGACCCCCACGTCAGGCCTCCTTCACGTTCGCGCGGCCGACCGAAGCCGACTTCTTCCGCTGCGAACCCAGTTGCTGCACGGCGCCGAGGCCCAGGTTCCTCGGATTGGACAGGAACGACGACTTCGACGTGGACACCATGGCCACCAGCGGGTGCGTCACCAGGTACACGACCACGAGGTCGAGGACCGTCGACATGCCGAGGGTGAACGCGAAGCCCTGCACGTCACCGACCGCGATGATGTACAGGATCGCCGCGGCCAGGAAGCTCACGCCGTCCGAAGCCAGGATGGTGCGCCGGGCGCGGACCCAGCCGCGCGGCACCGCGGACCGGAACGTCCGGCCCTCCCGGATCTCGTCTTTCAGCCGTTCGAAGTAGATGACGAACGAGTCCGCCGTGATCCCGATCGCGATGATCAGGCCGGCGATCCCGGCCAGGTCCAGCGTGTAGCCGATCCAGCGGCCGAGCAGTACCAGCACCGCGAACACCAGCGCGCCGGACAGGGCCAGCGACAAGATCGTGAGCACGCCGAGCAGCCGGTAGTAGAACAGGCAGTAGACGAAGACCACCAGCAGGCCGATGCCGCCGGCGAGGAGCCCGGCCTGCAGCGAAGCCAGGCCGAGGGTCGCCGACACCGTGGTCGCGTCCGAAGACGCGAACGACAGCGGCAGCGAGCCGTACTTCAGGATGTCCGAGAGGTCCTTCGCCTCGGCCTGCGTGAACTTGCCGGTGATCTGGGTGTTGCCGTCCAGGATGGCGACCTGGATGTTCGGCGCCGACACGACCTGCGTGTCGAGCACGAACGCGGCCTGCTGGTTGACGTTCTTCGACGTGAAGTCGGCCCAGATCTTGGTGCCCTCGCTCTTGAAGCTGAGGTTCACCACCCACTGGCCGTTCTGCGTGTTGTAGGTCGAGTTCGCGTCCGAGATCTCGGTGCCCGGCAGGAACTCCGGCTCCAGCAGGTACTTGTACGTGTCGTGGTCACCGCAGGCGACCAGCGGCAGCTTCGGGTCGTCGTTGCCCTCGAGCGGGTCCTTGGCGTTGGGCGCGCAGGTCAGCGACGCCATCGCCTGGGTGACGAGCTCCTGGTTCGGCTGGCCGTCCGCGCCGATCAGGTCCTTGTTCTGCCGGACCGCCTTCGAAGCCTGGATCTCCTTCGCCGTGTCGGCGTCCACCGAACCGTCCGACGGAGCGGGGGCCTGGCTCGACGCGGGCGGCGGCGTGGTGCTGCTCGTCGGCGGGGCCGGCGTGGTGCTCTGCTGCTGCGCGGGCGCGGCGCCCGGGGCTCCGCCACCGCCGGTCTTGGTGGCGGTCGGCGCCCCGGAGGTCGCCGCCGGGGCGCTCGAGGAAGCCGGCGCCGAGCTGCTCGGGGCGCCCGAGGTCGGTGTGCCCGTGGCCGGCGGCGGCGTGGTCTGCGGCGGGACGACCGGCTGCGTCGCGTTCGCGACGACCTTCCGGAAGCCCAGCTTCGCGGTCTTGCCCAGGTTCTTCGCCTGGTCGCCCTGCTCGCCGGGGACGGTGATCACGACGTTGTTGCCGTCGAGGAGGACCTCGGTGCCGCCGACGCCGATCCCGTTGACGCGCCGTTCGATGATCTGGCGCGCCTGGTTCAGGGACTCCCGGGTCGGCTGACCGCCGTCGGGGGTGCGGGCGGTGAGCGTGACGCGGGTGCCGCCCTGCAGGTCGATGCCCAGCTTCGGGGTCGGCTTGTGGTTGCCGGTGAGGAACACCAGCGCGTACAGCACGATCACGATCAAGGCGAACAGGGCGAGATAGCGTCCCGGGCGGAGATGCCCGGCTGAAGCTGCCACGATGCTTCGGTCTCCTCGGACGGGGTGGACCCCAAAGTTGCGGTGCCCGCCCGGAGGGTTACCGGGAGGGACTGTGTGCGATTCACTCCCGGGCACGGGTATGACGGCGGACACGCACGCAGCACCGAGACAGTACTCGGTGCTGCGTGAGCCCGGCGTGCGAGGCCACACCGACTTTCGTCGGAGATTTTCGCGGCCCGCCCAGGGTGCCCGCGGGGGCTACTTCTTGCCGTGCTCCAGCGGCGGCGCCACCTGAGCGGTGGTCTGCGGCTCGTCTTCGTTCTTGATGCCGGAGCTCGACTCGATGATCGACTCCTCGGCGGGGGCCTCGACCACCTCGTCGACGGAGTCCTCTTCGGTCTCGACGACCGGCTCGACCTTCTCGCGGACCGCGAGGCGCAGCCAGGTGGTGACGACGCCCGGGGCGATCTCGATGTCGATCGTGTTGTCGCCGGACGTGTCCGCGACGGTGCCATAAAGACCCGAGGTGGTCATCACGCGGTCACCAGGCGCCAGGCTGGTCTGCAAATCCTTCTGCGCGGCCTGCTGCTTCTTCTGCTTTCGCGTGCTCATCACCAGCGGCACCGCGAGGACGAGCACGAGCAGCAGGGGCAGCAATAGCTGTTGCATGTTTCTCCGTTCGACGGACTCCGGGCCCAGCCGAAATGTCCGGTTTTTGGGTATGTGCTCCTGTCGAGTGTGCCAGGTACCAGCGCGGACGCCAGCACCCACCCGCCGGTTCCGGCCGCTCAGTCCTGCTCGAACGGCGAGAGCCGGCCCGGGTCGGGGCGCCCCGGGTGGTCGGCGGGCGGCACCATCCCGAGATGCTCCCAGGCGGCCGCGGTGGCGACCCGGCCACGCGGGGTGCGGGCGAGCATACCGGCGCGCACGAGGTAGGGCTCGCACACCTCTTCCACGGTGGTCGACTCCTCCCCCACGGCCACCGCCAGCGTCGAGATCCCGACCGGGCCGCCGCCGAACGACCTGGTCAGCGCGGTGAGCACGGCCCGGTCGAGCCGGTCGAGACCCAGCTCGTCGACGTCGTAGACGGCCAGCGCGGCCCGGGTGACCTCCAGGGTCGCCTTGCCGTCGGCGCGGACCTCGGCGTAGTCGCGGACGCGCCGCAGCAGCCGGTTCGCGATCCGGGGCGTGCCCCGCGAGCGGCCGGCGATCTCCTGGCAGCCTTCGCGGTCGATCGGGATGTCGAGGATCGTCGCGGCGCGGCGGACGACCAGCTCCAGCTCGGCGTCGGTGTAGAACTCCATCTGGCCGGTGAAGCCGAACCGGTCGCGCAGCGGGCCGGTCAGCGAACCCGAGCGCGTGGTCGCCCCGACCAGCGTGAACGGCGCGATCTCCAGCGGGATGCTGGTGGCGCCGGGGCCCTTGCCGACGACGACGTCGACCCGGAAGTCCTCCATCGCGAGGTAGAGCATCTCCTCGGCGGGCCGGGCGATCCGGTGGATCTCGTCGATGAACAGGACGTCCCCGGGAGCCAGGTTGGACAGCATCGCGGCGAGGTCGCCGGCCCGTTCCAGCGCCGGGCCGGAGGTGATCCGGATGGCCGCGCCCAGCTCGGCGGCGACGATCATCGCCATCGACGTCTTGCCGAGGCCGGGCGGGCCGGACAGCAGCACGTGGTCGGGCGGCACGCCACGGCGGCGCGCGCTCTCCAGCACCAGCTCCAGCTGCTCGCGCACGCGCGGCTGGCCGACGAACTCGTCGAGCTTGCGGGGCCGCAGCGTGCCCTCGACGTCGTTGTCGCCGGTCTGGGCCCACGCCGAGAGGGCGTCGTCCTCGTCCTCGGTCACGGCCTCATAGTCCATCAACCGCCCCTACCGCTTCCGGCCGAGGGTGGCCAGCGAGGCGCGCAGCACGCCGGCCGTCGTGTGACCGTCGCCGTCGGCGAGGACCTTGTCCACGGCCAGCTCGGCCTGCTTGGCCGGGAACCCGAGCCCGGCCAGCGCCTCCACGACCTCGGCCCGCAGCGCGCCGGGCGCGGTAACGGCGGGCACGTCGCCGGAGCCGAGCGCGGTGACCTTGTCGCGCAGCTCGAGGGTGAGCCGTTCGGCGCCCTTGCGGCCGATGCCGGGCACCGAGGTGAGCACGGTGATGTTGCCTTCGACCAGCGCACCCCGCAGCTTGCCGGGGTCGAGCACGGCAAGGGTGGCCAGCGCGAGCCGCGGCCCGATCCCGGACACGGTCTGCAGCAGCCCGAACAGCTCCCGCGCGTCGGCGTCGGCGAAGCCGAACAGCGTCAGCGAGTCCTCCCGCACGACCAGCGCGGTGTGCAGCCGGGCCTCCTCGCCGCGGCGCAGGGTGGCCAGCGTCGCCGGGGTGGCCTGGACGGCGAGGCCGACCCCGCCGACCTCGACCACGACGTGGTCCAGGCCGACCGAAAGGACTTCCCCGCGTACCGACGAGATCATCGTGCTGCTCCAGGCTTCTTCGTCTTGTTCATCGTGACTTGCTTGGCGGCGGTGTTCGTCGACGCTTGCTTCGCCGCAGTGTTCGTCGACGCTTGCTTCGCGGCCGCGGCCAGGCGGGCCTTGTGCGTGCGGGCCATCTCGGCCGCGCGGGCCTCGGCTTCGGCGAGCCGGGCGCGCATCGGCTCCCGCCAGAGGTGGCAGATCGCGAGCGCGAGGGCGTCCGCGGCGTCGGCGGGCTTGGGCGCGACCTCGAGGTTGAGCAAGCGCATCACCATGGCGGTGACCTGCGCCTTGTCCGCCCGGCCCGACCCGCTGACCGCGGCCTTCACCTCGCTCGGCGTGTGGAAGACGACGGGCAGGCCCCGGCGCGCGGCGGCCAGGGCGACCACCCCGCCGGCCTGCGCGGTGCCCATCGCGGTCCGGACGTTGTGCTGGGCGAAGACGCGCTCGACGGCCACGGCTTCGGGCTGGTACTTGTCCATCCACCGCTCGACCTCGTCGGAGATGCCGAGCAGCCGGTGCGCCAGATCGGCGTCGGCCGGTGTCCGCACGACGTCGACGGCGACGCAACGGACGGTCCGGCCCTTGCCGCCGTCGACCACCCCCAGGCCGCACCTGGTCAGACCGGGGTCGACCCCGAGCACCCGCACCCGTTTTCCTTCCCGCCGCGAACACCAGTTCGAGCTAGCAGGCTACTGGGCGCGCCTGCGGCAGGATGGGTGACATGCCGGAGCCGTCGGATTTCGTCACCCACCTGGGCCTGGAGCCGCTGCCCGTCGAAGGCGGGCGGTGGGCGCAGAGCTGGCGCTCCGCCGCCGGGTCCGCGATCTACTACCTGCTCGTCGCGCCGGAGCGTTCCGCGCCGCACCGGCTGGACCGCGTCGAGGTCTACGCCCACCACGCGGGCGCGCCCGCCGCGATGCTGCTGCTGCACCCGGACAGCTCGGTCGAGCGGGCCGTGCTCGGCACCGACGTCGCCGCCGGGGAGCGGCCGCAGGTCGTCGTGCCCGCCGGGACCTGGCAGGCCACGCTCACGCGCGGTCCGTGGAGTCTGCTGGGCACGGTCGTCGTGCCGCCGTACACCGACGACTGCGTGGAGTTCGCGGCCGCTTCGGAACTGGCGGCCGCTTATCCGGAAGCGGCCGCCGACCTGCGGGAGTTCTAGGGACCGTCGACGCCGGGGGTCCAGCTTTCCGGGTCACCGCTCGCGGTGAGCACGAGCTGCCACCGGGCGAAGCCCTCGGGCGCGTCCGGGTGCCACGGGAACTTGCCCTCCGGCGTCGCGACGATCAGCTGCAGCGCCGGGAAGTCGCCGTCCGGGTAGATGAGGAAGGCGGTGCCGAAGTACTCGGGGTAGTGCCCCTTGTCGACCCGCTCGAGGACCACCGGGACGCCTTCGAAGAAGTCGTCGTAGCGCTTGCCGACCTCGAAGATCTCGCCGTTGGCCGCGCGGTCGACGTACGCGTCGAGCAGGACCTGGCCCATCTGGTCGGGCAGCCCGACCACGACGGCTTCGGGCACGTGGTGCAGCGCCCACGCGCAGGCGGTGAAGCAGTAGCCGGCACCTTCGTCGTCCCCGGCGACCGTGATGACCGCGTTGCCGCGCTCCTTCGCCTGCCCCTCGATCCATTCGATCAGGCGCTGTTGTTCCTCGGTCAGTTCGGCGGCGAGGTCGGCGGAGGCGGCGGGGGTCGTCGAGGTCACGGCGCACATTCTGCCTGAAGCGTCCCCGAGAGCCCAGTGCCCGGGCCGGAAAGTTTCCGGCCCGGGCACGAAGGCGTTGCGGTGCAGAGGAAAACTCAGTCGACCTCGGCCAGCACCTCGTCCGACACGTCGAAGTTCGCGTAGACGTTCTGCACGTCGTCGCAGTCTTCGAGGGCGTCGATCAGCCTGAAGACCTTCTTCGCGCCTTCCACGTCCAGGGGGACGCTGACCGACGGGAGGAACGTCAGCTCCGCCGACTCGTACTCGAAGCCGGCTTCCTGCAGCGCCTTGCGCACCGGCACCAGGTCGCCGCCCTCCGAGACGATCTCGAAGGTCTCGTCGAGGTCGTTGACCTCTTCGGCGCCCGCGTCGAGGACCGCCATGAGGACGTCGTCCTCCGTGGCGTCGCCCTTCGGCATGATCACGACACCCTTGCGGGTGAACATGTACGCGACCGACCCCGGGTCGGCGAGGGAGCCGTTGTTGCGCGTGAGCGCGGTGCGGACCTCCATCGCGGCGCGGTTCTTGTTGTCGGTGAGGCACTCGATCAGCACGGCCACGCCGTTGGGGCCGTAGCCCTCGTACGTGATGTTCTGCCAGTCGGCGCCGCCGGCCTCTTCACCACCGCCGCGCTTGCGGGCGCGCTCGATGTTGTCCTGCGGGACCGAGTTCTTCTTGGCCTTCTGGATGGCGTCGTAGAGCGTCGGGTTGCCATCCGGGTCGCCACCACCGGTGCCCGTGCGGGCGGCCACCTCGATGTTCTTGATCAACCGCGCGAAGAGCTTGCCGCGCTTCGCGTCGAGGTTGGCCTTCTTGTGCTTCGTGGTGGCCCACTTGGAGTGGCCGCTCATCTCTCCTCCATCTGTTCCGTACCCCGGCCGGGCACCGCGTCTCAGGAAGCCTTCCGCACGAGGTCGACGAACAGCCGGTGCACCCGCACGTCGGGCGTCAGCTCCGGGTGGAACGCGGTCGCCAGCACCGCCCCCTGCCGGACCGCGACGATCCTAGCGGTGTCGTCCGCCACGCCGGGCACGCCGCCGACCGTGGCCAGCACCTCGACGCCGTCACCGGCCTTCTCGACCCACGGGGCCCGGATGAAGACCGTGTGTACCGGCCCGCCAGCCACCTCGGCGAAGTCGAGGTCGGCCTCGAAGGAGTCGACCTGCCTGCCGAAGGCGTTGCGCCGGACGACGACGTCGAGCCCGCCGAGCTGCTGCTGGTCGGGCCGCCCGTCGAGGGTCTGCCGCGCGAGCAGGATCATCCCGGCGCACGAGCCGAAGGCGGGCAGGCCACCGGCGATCCGCGCGCGCAGCGGTTCGAGCAGCTCGAAGGTTTCGAGCAGCCGCGACATGGTGGTCGACTCGCCACCGGGCAGCACCAGACCGTCCACTTCGGACAATTCGGCGGCCCGCCGCACCGGCATCGCCCGCGCGCCGGCTTCTTCCAGCATCGCGACGTGCTCCCGCACGGCACCCTGCATGGCGAGCACACCGATGACCGGCTCCGACGACACCCAACCTCCCGAAAGACCTTCCCACCAGCCTAGACGCACTCCCCCGCCGGCTCCCCGGCAGGTCAGCCCCGGTCCCGGCGAGCGACCGGGTTCCCACGACGGGAGGGAGTCGTCCGCCGTTGCCCGACGGCGCCGGGGCCGACACCGCTCCCTCCCGCGGCAAACGTCGCCGGCCGGATCCGCGCCCGCCCTCGATCGGGCCGCGGGGCGAGCGCCCCAAGGTGGCCTTGGTTGCGTCTGACGCACCCAAGGGGCCCTTCGGTGCGTTGAACGCACCGAAGGCCACATTGGGGCGCTGGCGACCGGCCAACAGCGCGAGCCGCAGCCGGACCAGCGCGCACGCCAGACCACGTCACCCCGGGTCCCGCCGCCCGCTGCTGACACCCCGCCCTTCACCGACGCGGGGCCGAGCCGCCGCCAATGACTCATTCGCGGCGCCGGATGTCCCGAATGAGTCATTCGCGACCTCCGGCCCGGCGCCGCCACTCTCAGCGAGCCGGTCGCTCAGGGCACCCCGGCCAGCCTCAGCAGTGCCGTCGTCGCCGCGGCGGCCAGCACCACCAGCACGAACGGCGCCTTCCGCCACGCCAGTACCCCCGCCACCAGCACCCCTGCCGGCCGCGCGAAGCCCGCGAACCCGTGCCCCTCCGTCAACGTGCTCACCGCCACCAGCGCCGCCAGCAGCACCACCGCCGCCAGCGCCATCAGCCGCTCCGCCCGCGGAGACAGCTTCACCCGGCTGCGCAGCACCGGCCCGGCGAACCGGAACGCGAACGTCCCCAACGCCAGCACCACCGTGCCGACCAGCAGCTCCACCCCGTCCATCAGCGCGCCTCCTTCAGCTCGGGTTCCTTCGCCACGACACCCACCACGACGCCGGCCAGCGCCAGCAGCACCGGGAGCCCAGCGGGCAGGAACGGTGTCGCGGCCAGCGCGACCAGCACCCCCACCAGCACCGGCAGCCGGGCCGCGCGGTCGCGCAACGACGGGAGCACCAGGGCCAGCAGCACCGCCGGGTACGCCGCGTCCAGGCCGAACACGTCGGTGTCCTTGATGACCGATCCGGCGAACGCGCCCGCGACCACGCCGATGTTCCAGCAGGTGAACAGGCCGATCCCGCACGCCCAGTACGCCGCGCGGCGGCGGTGCGCCTCGCGCTGGGCCAGCGCGAACGCCACCGACTCGTCGATCATCAGGTGGCTGCCCGCCAGCCGGGCGGGCCACCGCTTGCCCAGGACGTCGCCGATCGCGAAGCCGAACGGCAGGTGCCGCGCGTTGGCCAGCAGCCCGGCCAGCACCGCGGCGAACGGGTTGCCGCCCGCGGCCACGATCCCGATGAACATGAACTGCGACGCGCCGGCGAAGACCAGCAGCGACATCAGCATCGGCAGCCAGAACGGGAAGCCGGAGCTGACCGCGATCGCCCCGTAGGACACTCCCACGAGACAATCGGCCAGGCAGACCAGGCCGATGTCGCGGGCGAGGTCCCGATCGAGTGTTCGCCATATCGAACGCATGTGTTCTATAGTGAACACGAGGGCCCGTGTTCGTCAAGGCGAACAGAACGACCGATGGAGCGAACAGCAATGTCGCAGGAAACGACGGGCGCGCCGCTGGAGATCATCGCGGCGTCCCTGCGCCGGGAACGCACGCGCGCGGGCTTGTCCCTGACCGAGGTCGCGCGGCGCGCCGGCCTGGCCAAGTCGACGCTCTCCCAGCTCGAGTCCGGTACCGGCAACCCCAGCGTCGAGACGCTGTGGGCGCTCGGCGTCGCCCTCGACGTGCCCTTCTCCCGGCTGGTCGAGCCGGAGCGGCCCAAGGTCCGCGTCATCCGCGCCGGCAAGGGCCCGACGGTCTTCGCCGAGCACGCCGACTACGCGTGCACGCTGCTGTCGGCCTGTCCCCCGTCCGCGCGACGGGACATGTACCTCATCCGGGCGGAACCGGGCACTCCGCGCCGAAGCGACCCGCACATGACCGGCGTGATGGAGCACATCGTGCTGTGCGCGGGACGCGCCCGGGTGGGCGTGCTGGAGGCGCCGGAAGAACTGAACCCCGGCGACTACATCTCCTACCCGGGCGACGTCCCGCACATCTTCGAAGCCCTCGAGCCGGGTACTTACGGCGTCGAGATCTCCGAATACATCTAGATCGTCACCAGCCGCGCTCGGCGAGGCGGTGCGGCTCCGGCAGCTCCTCGACGTTGATGCCGACCATGGCTTCGCCCAGGCCGCGCGACACCTTCGCGAGGACGTCCGGGTCGTCGTAGAACGTCGTCGCCTTGACGATCGCCGCGGCGCGCTGGGCCGGGTTGCCCGACTTGAAGATGCCGGAGCCGACGAACACGCCCTCGGCGCCGAGCTGCATCATCATCGCCGCGTCGGCCGGGGTGGCAATGCCGCCCGCGGTGAACAGCACCACTGGCAGCTTCCCGGCCTGCGCGACCTCGCGAACCAGCTCGTACGGCGCCTGCAGCTCCTTGGCCGCGACGAACAGCTCGTCCTCGGGCAGCGAGGTCAGCTTCCGGATCTCGCCGCGGATCTGCCGCATGTGGGTGGTGGCGTTGGAGACGTCACCGGTGCCGGCCTCGCCCTTGGAGCGGATCATCGCCGCGCCCTCGGTGATCCGGCGCAGGGCCTCGCCGAGGTTGGTCGCGCCGCAGACGAAGGGGACGGTGAACGCCCACTTGTCGATGTGGTTGGCGTAGTCGGCCGGGGTGAGCACCTCGGACTCGTCCACGTAGTCGACTCCGAGGGACTGCAGCACCTGCGCCTCGACGAAGTGGCCGATGCGGGCCTTCGCCATCACCGGGATCGAGACGGTCTCGATGATGCCGTCGATCAGGTCGGGGTCGCTCATCCGCGCGACGCCGCCCTGGGCGCGGATGTCGGCGGGCACGCGCTCCAGCGCCATCACCGCGACCGCGCCGGCGTCTTCGGCGATCTTGGCCTGCTCGGCGGTGACCACGTCCATGATCACGCCGCCCTTGAGCATCTCGGCCATGCCGCGCTTCACCTTGGCGGTGCCGGTGACGGACTGGACGGTGCCACTGGAGGTGGTCTGCTGCTCGGACACGACGGGGCCTTTCCACAAGAAGAACAGGGGGTGACGAGTCCGAGCGTAGGTCGGCGGTGGACCCTTCAGGCAGGCCAGTACGCGGCTATCTCAGGAGTCCACTTCCGGCACGCCCGCGACCAGGACTTCCGCGGCCCGGGTACGTGCGTAGAGCACGTGACGTCCGGCACGATGCCCGCTGACCAGGCCTGCTGCCTTCAGGACGCCGAGGTGCTGCGACACGGCCCCGGCGCTGAGCCGGGTCCGGCGGGCGAGCTCGGCGGTGGACGCCGGCGCGGTCAGCTCGGTCAGCAGCATGGCCCGCCCGCGGCCGACCACGGCGGCCAGCGCGCCGGGCGCGACGGCGCTCCCGGTCTCCCAGAGCGTGGCGATCCCGCGCGGTGGATAGCGCAGCACGGGCTGCCACCGCGGGTCGGTCTTGGAGAACACCCGCGGCCAGACGAACGCCGAGGGCACCAGCACCAGGCCGCGCCCGTCGAGCGGCACGGCCGCGTGCAGGTGGCGGTGCGCGACCGTGAGCGTGCCGCCCTGCCAGCGGACCAGCGGGGTGAGGTCGTTGAACAGCTCGGCGGCCCCGCCCTGGGCCAGCAGCCGCGACCGGTGCAGCACGTCGGCCTCGAGCAGCGCGCGGATCCGGGGCCAGTCGGGGGCGAGCACCAGGTCCCAGTACTCCGCCATCAACGCCGCGAGCCGGTCGAGACCGGCCTCGGGGTCGCGGTGGAAGCGGTTCAGCGCGGGCGTGCGCGGCCCGGCCATCGCGTCCAGCTCGCGCCGGACGAGGCGGCCGGGCACGTCGCGCAGGTCGGCGAGCTCGTCGGCGAGCTCGGGCAGCGGCGTCGACGGTGTGCCGGCCAGGAACCCGGGCAGGTGCCGCAGCGGCACGAGATCGCGCAGCAGCCCGATGTCGAGGCCGGCCGCCGCCAGCGCCGCGGTGGCCCGCTTGACCCACGGCAGGTGCAGGGCGTGCTCCCCCGGCTGGTTCAGGACGCGGACGCTCGCCACGATTTCCCACGCCGGGGAGAACGCGAACCGGGTGTGCGCCAGGTCCTCTGTGGAGAATGCCAGGTCGAGCACGCGCTGCCTCTCTAGCCCCGAAGTTCGGCGCAGTCTACGTCTCTCCCAAGTGGACAGTCGACCGAGGCTCCGAAAGTCCTTGCGGGAAGGCGAAAATTCCTCGCGGGTCATACTTCCGGGCGACAGCGCGCAACCGCGGCAGGTTCACGCCGTAGTAGGCCTCGGCCCAGTCCGGCATCTCCGGATCCAGGTAGTTGACGTAGCCGGTGGTGCCGAACTCCGGCCCGAGCCCGTCGCGCACGGCGGCGAGCGAGCGCCGCGCAGCGGCCTCGCCGCCCTCTTCGGGCGCGGCGCCGTGCAGGAACTGGAGGCTGGCCAGGGCCGTCCGGTAGGGGAACGCGGTCTCGCGGGCGCCGACGCGCGCGATGGCGCCCCCGCCCGCGTCGACGATCGTGCGGACGCCCGGGTCCCGGGTGAGCACGCCGAGCACCGCGCCCGGGTCGGCGAGCGGCCGGGTCAGCATCCGCGACGTGCCGATGTAGGTCCCCCGGTCGGCGGCCGCCGACGGCCGCGACTCCTGGTCGTCGAACGACCGCATGGCCTTCAGGTGGTCCTGGACGTTCTCGTTCCAGACGGTCGGCGCGGTGCCGACGCGGCGGACGAGGTCTTCGAGCAGCGCGTGCATCCGGGCCCCGGGCCCGAGGAACGTCCCGCCGAGCGAAGCCTCGTTCCAGGCCAGCCCCATCCCCGACCACAGCTCGTCCGGCGCCGCCGGCTGCCACTCCTGCCAGGCGGCGAGGAGGGCGGCCCCGGCGGCCGGCGGGAACTCGAGGTCGAAGGTGGCGACGTCCGCGATCGGCACCGTCCGGAAGGTGAAGCCCGTGACGATCCCGAAGTTCCCGCCACCCCCGCCGCGCAGCGCCCAGAAGAGGTCCGGCTCCACGGTGGCCGACACCGTCCGGACGCGGCCGTCGGCCGTCACGATCCGCGCCGCCTCCAGGTGATCGCACGTCAGTCCGTACTTCCGGTCGAGCACGCCGACCCCGCCACCGAGGGCCAGCCCGGCGATGCCGACGGTGCCGCAGCTGCCCGCCGGCAGCACCCGGCCGGCCGCGGCGAGCGTCTCCGCGATCGGGGCCAGCCGGGCGCCGGCGCCGATCACCGCACTCTGTTGTTCCGCGCGGACCTCGATGCCCGAAAACCGGCTCAGGTCCACGACGATCCCACCGTCCACAGTGGAGTAGCCGGGATAGCTGTGCCCACCACTGCGGGCGGCGACCGGCAGCCCGTGCCGCGCGGCGAAGGCAACGGCCGCCTGGACGTCCTCGACGCGCGCGGCGCCGACCACGGCCGCCGGCATCCGGTCGTCGTACATCGTGAAGAAGCCCTGCTTGACCGCCGGGTAGCCGGGGTCGCCCGGCCGGAACAGCGGCCCGGAAAGCCGCCGGCGCAGCCGCTCCCAGTCGTCCCGCGGCGGCCACCCGGCCAAGCCCGCCACCGGCACCGCTCCGGACACCCGCAAGAAAGTCCGCCTGTCCATCCACTCCCCCTGCCCCGTGGTCCCCCCGGGCATTCGGCTGGTCCCGGGAGCCCTGCCTTGCCGTGACCAGGGTAGCGGGTGTGTGATCGAGGACACATCCCGTCCACCAGCCGTTCGCCGAGGAGTCGTCATGGCAGACAAACAAGCCAAGAACGCCGACACCGGGGCCGCCGTCGCTGTAAACGACCCCGCGAAGGTCCGCAACGTCGTGCTCGTCGGCCCGTCCGGCTCGGGAAAGACGACCCTCACGGAGGCCCTCCTCGCGGCGTCCGGGACCGTGTCGCGCGCGGGCTCGGTGGTCGAGGGGACGACGGTGTGCGACCACGACCCCGCGGCGGTCCGCCAGCAGCGTTCGGTCGGCCTCTCGGTCGCGCCGGTGCTGCACCAGGGCCACAAGATCAACCTGATCGACACGCCCGGGTACGCCGACTTCGTCGGGGAGCTGCGGGCCGGGCTGCGCGCGGCCGACGCCGCGCTGTTCGTCGTCTGCGCCGCCGAAGGCGTCGACGCGGCGACCGTCGCGGTGTGGGAAGAGTGCGCCGCGGTCGGCATGCCGCGCGCGGTCGTCGTCTCCCGGCTCGATCACCACCGGGCCGACGCGATGGCCGAGATCGCCGCCTGCCAGGCCGCGTTCGGCGCCGGCGTCCTGCCGCTGTACCTGCCCGCGGGCGACGGCCTGGTCGGGCTCATCACCCAGCGGTACTTCGACTACTCCGCCGGGCACCCGCCGAAGCTCGGCCAACCCGAACCGGCCGACCTCGAGCGGATGGCCGAAGCCCGCAACGAGCTGATCGAAGGGATCATCGCCGAGAGCGAAGACGAATCCCTGATGGACCGCTACATCGGCGGCGAAGAGATCGCCGAGGAGACCCTCATCGCCGACCTCGAAACCGCCGTCGCGCGCGGGTCGTTCCACCCGGTCATCCCGGTCTGCGCGACCAGCGGGATCGGCCTGGCCGAGGTGCTCGACGGGATCGTCCGGGCGTTCCCCTCCCCGCTCGAACACGAGCCCCCCGACGTCACCACGCCGGACGGCGCGGCGCACGCGGCCATCACCGCCGACCCCGCGGGCCCCCTCGCCGCCGAGGTCGTCCGGACGGCCGTCGACTCCTACGTCGGCCGGGTGTCGCTCGTCCGGGTGTTCTCCGGGACGCTGCGGCCGGAGCGGCCGGTGCACGTGTCCGGCCACGGCCTCGCCGAACGCGGGCACGAGGACCACGACGCCGACGAGCGCGTCGCGCACCTCTACTCCCCGCTCGGCGCGAACCTGCGGGAAGTGCCCTACTGCGTCGCGGGTGACCTCTGCGCGCTGACGAAGGTCGGGTCGGCGGAGACCGGTGACACCGTCTCCTCGCCCGAAGAGCCGTTGCTGATGGAACCGTGGGCGATGCCGGAACCGCTGCTGCCGGTCGCGGTGGTGGCGAAGACCCGCAGCGACGAAGACACGTTGGCGCGCAACCTGTCCCGGCTGGTCGCCGGCGACCCGACGCTGCGGCTGGACCGCAACGCCGAGACCAACCAGCTCGTGCTGTGGTGCATGGGCGAAGCCCACGCGGACGTCGTCCTCTCGCGGCTGCGGGCGGGCGGCGCGGACGTCGACACCGAACCGGTGAAGGTCAGCCTGCGCGCGACCTTCGCCAAACCGGCCAAGGGACACGGGCGGCACGTGAAGCAGTCCGGTGGGCACGGCCAGTTCGCGGTCTGCGACATCGAGGTCGAGCCGCTGCCGCGGGGCGGCGGGTTCCAGTTCGTCGACAAGGTCGTCGGCGGGTCGGTGCCGCACCAGTTCATCCCGAGCGTGGAGAAGGGCGTGCGGGCCCAGCTCCAGCGCGGGCTGGCCGACGGGCACCAGGTCGTCGACGTGAAGGTGACGCTGGTCGACGGCAAGGCGCACAGCGTGGACTCGTCGGACGCGGCGTTCCAGACCGCCGGCGCGCTCGCGTTGCGGGAGGCCGCCGCGAACGGGCACATCACGATGCTGGAGCCCCTGGAGGAGGTGGCGATCCAGCTGCCGGACGAGCACCTCGGCACCGTGCTCGGCGACCTGTCCTCCCGGCGCGGCCGGGTGCTGGGCACCGAAGCCGGCGAAGGCGGGCGGACGGTGATCCGGGCCGAGGTTCCGGCGACGGAGCTGCTGCGGTACCTGATCGACCTGCGCTCGATGAGCTCGGGCACGGCGACGTTCACCCGCCGCCACGCGAGGTTCGAGCCGATGCCGGAAGGAATGGCGGTCCACTGATTGCCATGGGGGGGGCACCCTCATGGCTTTTGAGTCCATGAGGGTGCCCCTCATGGACTTCGCGTCAGAGCGTGAAGTCGAAGCCGCCCGGGCGGTCGTTGCGGTCGGCCAGCAGGCCCGCCAGGGTCGCGATCGCGATCTCCGGCGGCGTCCGCGAGCCGATGTTGAGCCCGACCGGCCGGTGCACCCGGGCGATGTCGGCCTCCGCGACGCCGAGCCCCTGCAGCGCGGACACGTGCGGGCCGGGATGGCGAGGGTTGCCGAGCACCCCGATCCACCGGGGCTCCTGGCCGAGCGCGGCCTTCAGCACCTCGCCGAGCTCGGGCCGGTGGTGGTCGGTGACGACGACGTCCGCCGAGGCGTCGAGCGGCGGCAGCGTGGTGGCCGCCTCGATCCCGTCGGGCCCGTCGGTGGCGCGCGCGGCGTCCGGCTCGAACAGCGCGACGTGGTAGCCGAGGTCCCGCGCGAACTTCAGCAGGTACCGCGAGACCGGCGACGCGAACACCGCGACCAGCGTCCGCACGTCCGGGTCGGCCGGCGCCTTGCCGTGGGCGACGTCGCAGGTTTCACTCATGCCGCCCAGTCTGTCAGCCGCCGGCCTGCTCGCCCACCGTCACGCGGAACTGCCACAGGTCGGTCTTGCCCTTCACGAGCACGAGGTACCCGTCGGTCACGCGGAGCACGAGCCGGCTCTGCGGCGACGACGGCCGCGGCGGCCGGTGCTGCTTGGCCAGCAGGTAGGCGTCGTCGTCCGCGGTCCGGCGGTCCGGGTACGGCGTCGCCTCGGCCACGCCCCAGCCCCGGGTGTCGCCCATGCCGCCCTGCTCTTCGATGACCACCCACCACGTCGAACTCATGCCTCTACGACGCGGCCGGGCTCCCGGAGGTTTCAGATCTCTTCGAGCACGCTCAGCCGGAAGTGGAAGGTCGACGTCCGGCCCTCGACGATCACCAGGTACCCGCCGGGGCCGCGCAGCACCTTCCGCGACTTCGGCGACCACGGGTAGGCCGGCTGGTACTCCCGCGCGAGCCGCAGCGCCTCGGCCTCGGCGGTCGCCTGGTCGGTGCAGGGAAACGTCTCCGACAGCGACCAGCTCCGGCCGTCACCCGTCCCGCGCTGCTCTTCGACGACCACCCACCAGCCCACGCCCTCAGACCTCCGGTTCGGCGAACTCGAAGTACTCCGGCACCGGCGCGGTGCCCGCCAGCCGGAAGTACCGCACCTTCCGCCGCCGCCGCAGGCGCAGCGTGTCGCGGACCGCGTCGTTGTGGACGCGCCGCGCGATCACCACCCGGTGTTCCGCGTCGGTCAGCTCCTCGGCCAGCTCGGCCGGCAGGGCCGCCCGGTCGACCCGGCTCAGCTGCAGCGTCAGCTCGTTTTCCTCGCCCTCTCGGTCGGGCCGCGGTGCCGCTTCGGCGCGCTCGGCCAGCGTCCGCAGGCCCGTGTCGCCCCGCACCACCGCGACCGCGCGGGCCACCACCGCCCGGCGCGCCAAGGCCGCGTCGAGCGCCGCCCAGCCCGCGTCCATCCGGACGTGCAGCCGGTCGAGCCGGTTCGCCGTCGCCACCAGGAAGAGCCCGCCCAGCACGACGACCAGCGCCAGCAGCGGCAGCAGCCAGCCGAGCACGCTCACCGGGCCGGCTCCTTCTCCGGCGCCGCGACGCGCCGCGGGTCGGCGGCCACGGCCGTCTCGTAGACGCGCAGCACCTGCGTCGCCACGACCGACCAGTCGAACATCGTCACCCGCTCCCCCGCCGCCGCGGCCAGCGACACCCGCCGCGCCGGGTCGCCGAGCAGCTCGCGCAGCCCGTCCGCGAGCGCCGCCGGGTCACCGGTTTCGACGAGCATCCCGGCGTGGCCGTCGTCGAGCACCCGCCGGAACGAGTCGAGGCCGCTGGCCAGCACCGGGGTCCCGGCCGCCATCGCCTCGGTGAGGATCATCCCGAAGCTCTCGCCGCCGGTGTTGGGCGCGCAGTAGACGTCGACGCTGCGCAGCGCCTGGGCCTTCACGTCGTCGTCGGCCTGCCCGAGCAGCTCCAGGTGCGGCGCCAGCGCGGGGCCGGCGTCGCGGCGCAGCTGGCCCTCGTCGCCGCGGCCGACCACGACCAGCCGCAGGTCCTCGAACTCCGGCAGGATCCGCCGCAGCGCCTCCAGCAGCACGCCCATACCCTTGCGCGGCTCCCCGAACCGGCCGACGAACCCGACCGTGCCGCCGGCCCGCGGATAGCCAGGCAGCGGCGCCGCCGAGGAGAAGAACTCGACGTCGACGCCGTTGGGGATCTCCACGGCGTCGCCGCCCGCGTGCTCCACCTGCACCCGGCGGGCCAGCGCGGACACCGCGATCCGCGCGGTGATCTTCTCCAGCAGCGGCCGCAGCACCGGCTGGAACGCCGAGAGCGTGCGTGAGCGCGTGGTCGCGGTGTGGAACGTCGCGACGATCGGGCCGTCGGCGATGAGCAGCGCCAGCAGCGAAAGGCTCGGCGCCGCGGGCTCGTGCAGGTGCAGGACGTCGAAGTCGCCGTCGCGGATCCAGCGGCGCACCCGGGCGTAGGACACCGGGCCGAACTGCAGCCGCGCGACCGAGCCGTTGTAGGGGATACCGAGCGCCTTGCCGGCCGGGTGCACGAACGGCGGCAGGTCCGCGTCGTCGTCGGCGGGCGCGAGCACGGACACCTGGTGCCCGCGGGCGAGCAGCGCCTTCGTCAGGTCGATCACGTGCCCCTGGACCCCGCCGGGCACGTCGAAGGAGTAAGGGCAGACGATCCCGACCCGCATCGGACGCGTGGCCACGCCTCAGCTCGCTTCTTCCAGGCTGACCTGGTCGCCGTCGTCCAGGTCGGCCGGCCAGAACTTCTGCACCATGTGCCAGTCGGCCGGGTGCGCGGCGATGTCGCCGGCGAAGATGTCGGCGAGCGCCTGGGTGGCGGCCGGGACCTCGGCGCGCGCGGTGACGCGGATGCGCGGGTGCAGGCGGATCTGCCAGCCGTCCTCGGTGAACCAGCAGCCGGCCGGGATCAGCGCCGCGCCGGTCGTGGCGGCCAGCCGCGCCGGGCCGCCGGGCATCCGCGCGGCCTCCCCGAAGAACTTCACCGGGATCCCGCTGGTGGTCAGGTCGCGGTCGCCGACCAGGCAGACGGCCTTGTTCTCCCGCAACCGCTTCAGCAGCACGCGCATCGCCGAGCTGTCGCCGGTCAGCGGCACGATCTCGAAGCCGAGCGACTCGCGGTACTCGACGAACCGGCGGTAGAGCGACTCGGGCTTCAGGCGTTCGGCGACGGTCGTGAAGCCGCCGAGGTAGTCGGCCAGCCAGACGCCGGCGATGTCCCAGTTCCCGCTGTGCGGCAGCGCCATCACCGCGCCGTTGCCCTCGGCCAGCGCCGCGTCGAGGTTCTCCACGCCGGTGATCGACCCCGCGACCTTGGCGCTGAGCTCCTTGTGGTCCATCGACGGCAGCCGGAACGTCTCGTGCCAGTACCGGGCGTACGAACGCATCGCGCGCCGGGTCAGCTCGTCCAGCTCGACCGGGTCCGCCTGCGGCACGACGCGGGCGAGGTTGGCGCGCAGCTGCCGCACGCCCCCGACATCGCGGCGGACGGCGAGGTCCGCGCCGAGCGAGAACACCGTGCTGCCGAACCCGGTGGGCAGCCAGCCGGCCAGCCGCCACCCGGCCGCGTAGCCGAAGGCGCTCAACCGCTCGGACAGGCCACTCATGCCGGTTGCTCCCCCGCGGCGGCCTCGCGGGCCGCCTTCGCCACGGCGGCGAAGCGCTGCAGCAGGGTGATGACCGACAGCACGGCCAGCAGCCAGAGCGTCACGTCCACGGTGTACGGGATGCCGAAGCCGTGCAGGCCGGTGCCGACCAGGGCGATGATCAGCCGCTCGGCGCGTTCGACGAGCCCGCCGTCCACCGGCAGGCCGGACGCGTCGGCGCGGGCCTTGACGTAGGAGATGACCTGGGCGAGCACCAGGCACAGCAGTGCCGCCGCGGCGGCCGGGTGGTTGTCGTCGACGACGAAGCACCACCAGGCGATGGCGGCGAACAGGGCGCCGTCGACCAGCCTGTCGCAGGTGGCGTCGAGCACCGCGCCGAACGGGGTGCCGTAGCCGCGGGCGCGGGCCATGGCGCCGTCGAGGAGGTCGAGCATGGCGAAGCCCCACACCGTGAAGGTGCCCCAGAGCAGGTAGCCGTTCGGGAAGAAGGCCAGGGCGCAGACGACGGCGCCGGCGGTCCCGAGCACGGTCATCGCGTTCGGGGTCAGCCCGACGCGGACCAGCGCCTGGCCGATCGGATCGGTGACGCGGGAAACGGAGGCACGCGCGAAGATATTGAGCATCGGTTCGTCTGAGACACCTGGCTACGAGGATCGGGTGGGCGATGGCAGCCTATCCACCCGCTCCGGTGAACCCGACGCGCCGCCCCGGCTCAGCCCGATTTCGTGAGTTCGCCCTCGTGCTCCCGCGCCTCTTCGGCGGCCTGCGCGGCGGCGCACTTCGGCGAAAGCCGCTGCCGGATCGCGGCACTGATCTCGCCGAGCGCGGCGATCTGCTCCGGCGTCAGCGGGTCGAAAAGGCTCTCGCGGACGGCCTCGACGTGCCCGGGCGCGGCCGCTTCGAGCGCGGTGAAGCCTTCCTGCGTCAGGACCGCCCAGGCGCCGCGCTTGTCGGTCGGGCAGGCTTCGCGGCGCACCCAGCCGTTGGCCTCCAACCGCGCGACGGCGTGCGAGAGCCGGCTTCGCGACGCCTGACGCGCGTCGGCGAGCTCGCTCATCCGCAACCGGCGGCCTTCGGCCTCGGAAAGCGCGACGAGAACTTCGTAGTACGTGTGCGGCATGCCCGAGTCGTGCTGCAGCTGCCCCTCGAGGTGCGCGCTGAGCATGCGGGTGGCCGCGTTGAACTCACGCCAGACGCGCTGCTCGTCGTCGCTGAGCCATCGGGTTTCGGACATACCCCCATCATACCCTCGGTTGAACACTCAATCAGGCTTTGCCGGTTACGGCATTTGAGTATTTCACCAAGCGTCGGAGAGGAGGTCCCGCGTTTCGCCCAGCAATTGCGGGAGCACCTTCGTCTGGCCGATGATCGGCATGAAGTTCGCGTCGCCACCCCATCGCGGCACCAGGTGCTGGTGCAGGTGCGCCGCGATCCCGGCGCCCGCGATCACGCCCTGGTTCAGGCCGATGTTGAACCCGTGCGCGCCGGACACCGCGCGGATCACCTTCATCGCGTGCTGGGTGAACTCCGCGACCTCGCGCGTCTCTTCCACCGTCAGTTCGGTGTAGTCCGCGACGTGCCGGTACGGCACCACCATCAGGTGCCCGGGGTTGTACGGGTACAGGTTCAGCACCGCGTACACCGTCTCGCCGCGCGCGACGATCAGCCCCGTCTTGTCGTCCAGGGACGGGATGCGGCAGAACGGGCAGCCGGTGTCCTCGTCGCCGTCCGGCTTGTCCTGCCCCTTGATGTAGGCCATCCGGTGCGGGGTCCAGAGGCGCTGGAACGCGTCCTGGACCCCGATGCCCTGCTGCTCGACGAGTTCGGGACCCTCACTCACCGAACGACCGCCTCCAGCGCCTCGGCCGTCGGCGACGCGTTCTCGCGGCGCTCGATCCAGCCGGCGATGGCGTCGACGGCGTCGGCCACCGGCACGCCGTTGATCTGGCCGCCGTCGCGGAAGCGGAACGACACCGCGCCCGCCTCGACGTCCTTCGCGCCGGCGAGCAGCATGAAGGGCACCTTCTGCGTGGTGTGCGTGCGGATCTTCTTCTGCATGCGGTCGTCGCTGGCGTCGACCTCGGCACGGATCCCCTTGGCGCGCAACGCCTTCTCGAGGTCCTGCAGGTGCTCGACCTGGTCGGCGGTGATCGGGATGCCGACCACCTGCACCGGCGCGAGCCACGCCGGGAACGCGCCCGCGTAGTGCTCGGTCAGCACGCCGAAGAACCGCTCGATCGAGCCGAAGAGCGCGCGGTGGATCATCACCGGCGTCTGCCGGGTGCCGTCCGGCGCGGTGTACTCGAGCTCGAACCGCTTGTTCTGGTTGAAGTCCAGCTGGATGGTCGACATCTGCCAGGTGCGGCCGATCGCGTCCTTGGCCTGCACCGAGATCTTGGGGCCGTAGAAGGCCGCGCCGCCCGGATCCGGGACCAGCTCGAGGCCGGAGTCCACGGCGGCCTGCCGCAGCGTCTCGGTGGCCTCCTCCCACTCCCAGTCCTCGCCGATGAACTTCTCGGAGTCGCCGCGGGTGGACAGCTCGAGGTAGAAGTCGGAGAGGCCGTAGTCGGCCAGCAGGTCGAGCACGAACTTGAGCAGCGACCGGAGCTCGCCCGGCATCTGCTCCTTGGTGCAGTAGATGTGCGAGTCGTCCATCGTCAGGCCGCGCACGCGGGTGAGGCCGTGCACGACGCCCGACTTCTCGTAGCGGTACACCGTGCCGAACTCGAACAACCGCAGCGGCAGCTCGCGGTAGGACCGCCCGCGCGAGCGGAAGATCAGGTTGTGCATCGGGCAGTTCATGGCCTTGAGGTAGTAGTTCTCCTCGTCGAACTGCACCGGCGGGAACATCGTGTCCGCGTAGTAGGGCAGGTGGCCGGAGGTGTGGAACAGCTCGCCCTTGCTGATGTGCGGGGTGTTCACGAACTCGTAGCCGGCCTCCTCGTGGCGGCGGCGCGAGTAGTTCTCCAGCTCACGGCGGATGATGCCGCCCTTGGGGTGGAACACGGGCAGGCCGGAGCCGATCTCCTCGGGGAAGGAGAACAGGTCCAGCTCGGCGCCTAGCTTGCGGTGGTCGCGGCGCTCGGCCTCGGCGATGCGCTCGAGGTGGGCGTCCTGCGCCTCGGCCGACTCCCACGCGGTGCCGTAGATCCGCTGCAGCTGCGGGTTCTTCTCGCTCCCCCGCCAGTACGCGGCGGCGACGCGGGTCAGCTTGAACGCGGGGATGAACTTCGTGGTCGGCACGTGCGGACCACGGCAGAGGTCACTCCAGACACGTTCCTTGGTGCGCGGGTCGAGATTGTCGTAAATGGTGAGCTCGCCCTCGCCGATCTCCATCACCTCGGAAGTGTCCACTTCGGACTTGAGGTCGACCAGCTCGAGCTTGAACGGCTCGTCCGCCAGTTCCTTCTTCGCTTCGTCGACGGAGTCGAAAACGCGCCGCGAGAACTGCTGGGCGCCCTTCACGATCTGCTTCATGCGCTTTTCGAGCGCCTGCAGGTCCTCCGGGGTGAACGGAGTGTCGACGGCGAAGTCGTAGTAGAAACCGTCTTTCACCGGCGGGCCGATGCCCAGCTT
Source organism: Amycolatopsis sp. NPDC051061 (assembly GCF_040682935.1). Classification (NCBI taxonomy): domain Bacteria; kingdom Bacillati; phylum Actinomycetota; class Actinomycetes; order Pseudonocardiales; family Pseudonocardiaceae; genus Amycolatopsis; species Amycolatopsis sp. NPDC051061. Next base: position 106,365 of record NZ_JBFBBZ010000024.1, on the reverse strand, counting down.
GGCGTTCGGGAACTGCTGCTGCACGGCCTGGGCGAGCACGTGGGCCGCCGAATGGCGGATGACGCTGCGGCCGTCTTCGGTGTTCGCGGCGACCGGCTCGACCTCCGCGTCGGATTCCGGTGCCCAGGCGAGGTCGCGCAGCTTGCCCTCGGCGTCGCGCACGACGACGACCGTGTCCGGGCCCTTGGTCGGCAGGCCGGCCTCGCGGACCGCCGCGCCCGCCGTAGTACCCGCCGGTACCACCACGCGGGAGGTGGCCACGGGGGAAACGGGGGGCGACTGCGACACGATGGCTCCTCGGACTGGGGTGACGGAGATGACCCCGACGATGCTAGTCGTCGGGCCGGGCGGGCCTCACGCGCGTCCGCGAACACCGGACCGGCCGCCCCCGGGTCCGGGAGCGGCCGGTCCGATCGAGGTCAGAGGGTTTCGACGACCTGGTCGAAGTCCAGCCGCGGCAGGCGGTCGAACCAGGGGTTTTCGCCCGGCTTGCCGACGTTGACGACGACCAGCGAGCGCCACTTCCGGTCCGCGAAGAACTCGTCGTCGACGCCCTGGGCGTCGAAGCCGGTCATCGGGCCGGCGGCCAAGCCGGCGGCGCGGACGCCGATGATGAAGTAGCCGACCTGCAGCAGCGAGTTCAGCTTGGCGAACTCGACGCGGCCCCGCTCGTCGGAGAAGTTGTCCTTGACCCCCGGGTTGTGCGGGAAGACCTGCGGGATGTTTTCGTGGAAGTCGACGTCCGCGGCGAGCACGACGGTCAGCGGGGCGGCTTCGGTCTTGTCCCGGTTGCCCGGCGACATGTGCGGCAGCAGGCGTGCCTTCGCCTCGGCGGTCCGGAGCACCAGCGCCCGCAGCGGCTGGGTGTTCATCGACGTCGGGGCCCACTTGACGAGGTCGTAGATCGCGCGGACCTGCTCCTCGGTCACCGGCTCGGAGCTGAAACTGTTGGCCGTGCGCGCCTCGCGGAACAGGAGGTTCTGGACGTCCGCGGGGACCCGGAGGGCCTCGGTCTGCTCGGCAAAGGTGGTCATGGGGCTGACTTCCTTCCGTTGGTCGGGTATCCCGTGCAACCAGGTTGAGCGTTGAACTATTTCGCGTTCAACCAGTTGTGTGGATCACACACGGAAGGCGCCGGACTACAGGCAGCTCACCGGGGGCACCGACCCGCCCCGGGCCCGAACGCACACGGCCGCCGACCCCCTCGATGGGAGTCGGCGGCCGTCGTGCGCGGTCCGGAGGGGTCAGTAGGCGCCGTGCCCGCCCATCACCGCGCGGAAGGTCTTCCAGAGGATCACCAGGTCCAGGGCCAGCGACCAGTCCTCCACGTAACGCAGGTCGAGCCGGATGCTCTCCGCCCACGTCAGATCGCTGCGCCCGCTCACCTGCCAGAGCCCCGTCAGGCCCGGCTTCACCAGGAGCCGGCGGCGGGCGTCCGGCGCGTACTGCGCCGTCTCCTCCGGCAGCGGCGGCCGCGGCCCGACGAGCGACATCCTCCCGGACACCACGTTGAACAGCTGGGGCACCTCGTCGAGCGAATACCGGCGCAGGAAACCACCCACGCGGGTGATCCGCGGGTCGCGCTTCATCTTGAACAGCGGACCCGCGCCTTCGTTCTCCGACTCCAGTTTCTTCCGGATCTCGTCGGCGTCGGTGACCATCGTGCGGAACTTGAGCATGGTGAACGTCGCGCCGTCGCGGCCGACGCGGCGCTGGCGGTAGATCACCGGGCCGCGGTCGTTGAGCTTGATCGCCAGCGCGATCACCAGCAGCAGCGGGGAAAGCAGCGTGAGCAGGAACGCCGAGCCGGCGCGGTCCACGATCTCCTTGACCACGCGGCGGCCGCCGGTGAACATCGGCGCCGTGACGCGCAGCAGCGGCATCCCCAGCACGCCGGTGACGTTGAGCCGGGGGCCGGCGACCTCCATCAGCACGGGCGCCACGACCATCTCCGCGCCGGTGCCCTCCATGTCCCAGGCCAGCCGCTGCAACCGCTTCGGCGTCCAGTACTGGTCCGCGGTGATCGCCACGACGCGGTAGCCGCCGCGCCGCACGTACCGCGACAGTTCTTCGAGCCTCCCGACCACCGGGACGCCGTCGATCTCGCCGCTGTCGCGGTCGGCGCCGGTCCCGGTGAACGTGCAGGCCGCCTCGACGCGCCAGCCGACGTGCACTTCGGACTTGGTGCGCGCGATCAGGTCGGCGACGGTCTCCGGGCTGCCCGCCGCCATCACCGGCAGCAGGCAGAGTCCCTTGGCGCGCTTGCGGTGCAGCACCTGGCGCAGCAGGTACCGCTGCGGGAACGCGACGAGCGCGATCGCCGGGACGACCACGAACACCCAGACCTGGACCTCGAGCGCGCCGAACAGCAGGCCGCCCAAGGCGACCAGGACGGCCGCGGTGATGAAGCCGCGGCCGAGCGTGCGGTACTCCTCCGCGCCTTCGCCGAGCACTCGCGAGCTCCACGCCCGGCTAACGGGCAGCGAAACGAAGACGGCGAGGATCGTGCCGAAGGCGTGCATGTCGTGCGGGGCAACGCGATCGATGACGAACGCGCTGATCGCGATCACCAGCAGCGTGATGAAGACGTCGCTGCCGATGACCCAGGCTCTGTATCTCGCCTCCCAGGCCGCCGGCAGCGCCTTGGGGGACGGCGTCCCGGCCGGCTTGCCGTCCCGCGGGGCGGGGCGGGGTATGGCCTGGAGGTCGATGTGCGGCGGTGGCTGGCTCACCGTGTACGACGGCCGCACCGACTCTTCCATCTGACCTCCCGGGACCAGGGATAGGGCTGGGTCCGCAAGCACGCTGCGTCACCGGAAGTGATTTCGTACAGTCACCACGGATCGGATCTCGCGCTGTGCCCGCGGAGGGCTTCACACGGCAAGGTATCGGCGACTCTCTCAGCATCGTTACAAGGATTTCCAGCCACATGCAGTGCGTCTTTTCCGCCAGAAAGTGGCCGCAACATAACAAGATGATGACGATGCGTAATAGGGAGTATCCCCGCAAAAACTACGGAATGTAGCCAATGGCGCGGTACCCGCACCCGGGTGGACCCACACTGTGCCGAACGGCCGAACCGGGCCCGGAGATCTACTGTGGACACTGTCGGGCACCGGTGGTCCACTGTGGACCAGGACGGGCCGCGGGCGCCGCCTCGCGGGCGTCCGATGATCAGTCCGTGACATTCGTCGTCGAATAGTCACACACGCGGGTTTCCGTCACAAGTTCCCCGCCTCGGCCGCACCGCGGAAACCGACGATCACACGCACACCTCTCGAGGGGTCGGTTCGACAGAAGACCGCCGCAACGACAGGCTCCAGAGGCAGGTCCCGCAACCCACGAACAACAGCGGGAACAGCTCTGTCAGCAAGTACGGAAGATCCGAACGGATCGTTCACTCCACTTAGGCCGTGGCCAACATCACAACCCGCGCACACGCGGGGGGTCCGGGGGCGTGCCCCCGACGGGGGCGTGGGGGCTCGGCCCCCACAGGACACAACGAGAAGAGCCCTGTCTGCGCATTCCGCAGACAGGGCTCTTCCAGCGAATCTCGTGGGCGATACTGGGATCGAACCAGTGACCTCTTCGGTGTGAACGAAGCGCTCTCCCCCTGAGCTAATCGCCCGCTCGCGGTGGTACCGAAACTCTAGCGTACAACTTCCGGGCGCCTGCAAATGGGTGGTCCTGTCCGACCACACTCCGCTTACCGGCGAGTACGGAACGAACAACCCCGAGCTAGCCGGGGTCGCGGCAGATGGGGGCCGCCCGAGGGCACGTTCGACACCCGTGCGACGGTGCTATCGCCCGGCGACTCAACCGCGCAATATGGAGGAGTGGGCCGACACGGGGCGCGCCGGTCGATCGCGCGCCGTGGGGTATCACACGGGCGCAGACGGGGGCTCATGGGCCCGTACGGGTGATATGCGGCGCACCTGCGACGGAATCGGCCTCCCGATGCGTCCCAGTGGTGACGCCCTCGGCCAGGCCGGGCCGGGAAGGGAGACGAAGGGTAGGACGATGCGCAACGATCACGTGACGCTCCGCTCGACGGCGGTCTTCGACCTGCTGGCGCCGCGGACGCCCGCGGTTCCGGTCAAGGTGGAGCTGCGCTACGACACACGCGACCCGTATGCGGTCGTCGCCGCTTTCCGCACCGGCCGCGCCGGCTGGGTCGAGTGGGTTTACGCGCGCGACCTCCTCGCGGACGGCCTCCTGGCCGACGCGGGTGACGGGGACGTCCGGATCCGCCCCTCGGTCGAGGACCCCGAGTCCGTGCTGATCGAGCTGAACTCGCCGTCCGGGCACGCCATGTTCGAGGCGTCCGCCCAGGAGCTGGCCGACTTCCTCGACCGGACCTACGACGTGGTGCTCCCGGGCAACGAACACCTGTGGGTCGACGTCGACGACGCGCTCACCCACCTGATCCCCCACGATCTGGCCTGATGACGGGCTTGCAACGGCGGAGTGACACCCCGGTGTCGCCGCCGTTTTCGCGGTCCGATATGGTTTTCCCACACCACGGCGACGGGGGTTCAAGCCCCCGGACCTGCTCGTCAGGAAGTGGTGCAGTGCGGATGTAGCGCAGCTGGTAGCGCATCACCTTGCCAAGGTGAGGGTCGCGGGTTCGAATCCCGTCATCCGCTCGGTAGGCTCTCGAGGCCTGACACGGTGGAGTGGCCGAGAGGCGAGGCAACGGCCTGCAAAGCCGTGTACACGGGTTCGAATCCCGTCTCCACCTCGCGCGATTAGCTCAGCGGGAGAGCGCTTCCCTGACACGGAAGAGGTCACTGGTTCAATCCCAGTATCGCGCACCACATGTTTTCGCAGGTCAGAAGCCCTGTTCCTCCTCCGGAGGGGCAGGGCTTCAGTCGTCAGATGGCGATGGCCCCGGCGCCGGTATGGTCCGCCTGGACCGCAGGTGCGGGAACCAGGACACCAGCTTCGCCGCTCCCCCGGATACAGGGCGGCCAGCGATCGCAGCGAGGCTCGGAGTCCGCGGTGCGACGGCCGCGAGCCACTCCTCAGCGAAGTCCGCAAACCGGGTCTCGCCGTCGCGTGGGTCCAGCCACAGATTCCCGCTCCAAGCCCCAATCCCTTCGCGCCTTCTCAGTGGGGAACCCTGACTTTGCTCCCCCACATCCCATCGGGACGTTTGTAGCGGGCCCGCCACTCGCCGGTCCCGGGATCTTCCTGGCCGTAAGCCATCCTTCACTCCTCTTCTTCTCCGTCACTCCGCCCGCCTCACGCGGCGCGGAAATCCTGCGCAACGTCCTGAACGGACACCCGCCGCCGCGGCGGCTTCACCGGCGCGGCGCTGAGCCGCACGATCTCGGCCACATCGGCACGGGTGAACCGGTAGTGCTTCCCGAACCGGTGATGCGGCACCACCCCGCGGCGGCCTGGTCCTTCACCGTCCTCGGCGACAGCTGCACGAGTACACGACAGCTCACGACATCCGCTCGTGGGCTCGGGATCACGGATACGACGTAAGCAACCGAGGACGGATCCCAGCATCAGTCGTCGATGCGCACAAGGCGTCTCGCGACAAGGATCCGGCAAAGACCACTCGGAAACCTCGACGCCTCCTTCGATCGGACCCAGCGCCACGTCGCACGCATAGCACGGCCGATCGCGCTGAGCGCCTACAGCAACCTGACGCCGGCGACCCCGAGGAGGATCGCCAGCAAGATGCCGTACTTGCGGCGGCTCACGGCACATCAGCCCCTTCGGCAGCGCGGATCGTGGCGTCGGCGTCCGCCTGGACGAGGAAGCCGTCGCGGACGTTCTGGGTCGTGATCCGGCGGACCGCGCGGACGTACTGCGCATGGGTCGGGTAGAGCTCACGCAAGGTGGTGCCGTCGAACGGGATCCAGGTGCCACCCTGCGCGCAAGCGCTGTCTCGGTCGGGCGTGAGGCCGGTGTTCCAGCCCGTGTTGCGTTCGGTCGGCGCGGCGACCGCGGCGAGCCGGATGCCGCCCTTGATGATCTGGTAGGCATCCCGGTTGGCCGTGGCCGGCCTGGTCGAGGTGTCGGTCACCTCGATCCGTGGGGCGGCGGGTGGCCGGGTACCGCGGGCGACCCAGCGGACGATGTGGTCGAACATCGCGTCGAGCACGTACTCGTAGGGCACGTTGCTGCGGGCCGGCGCCACGCAGGGCGCGGTCGGTCCGGCCGGCAGGCCCGACACCCCCGCGTCGCGGAGCCGGATCGGGTTGTTCACCAGGTAGGCGTGCCGGTCGGAGTGGGACGCGCCCGCGATCTCCCAGTGGACGAACCGGTCGGTGTCGGGCTGGCGACGAGCGGCTTGGCCGGCGAGCACGTCGTACTCGCTGGCCGTCTTGAACACCTTGGTGGTCAAGTCGGTCCGCACCGGTACGCCGCCGTCGACGATCGCGATGGCGTCGTACACCGGTGCGATCGGGTGGACGGAGTTCGCGTACGTGGTCAGCCGGGACGCGGACTGTGACTGGCCGGTCGCGATCAACGTCCGTACGTCGAGTCCCGGCAACGGGTTCGCGCCGCGTGGATGTCGCAGGGCTTGTGCGGCCTGGCTGAACACGTCGTAGGACAGCGCGTCGTCGGTGACCGTGCCGCCGTCGGTCAGGTCCAGTGAACCGTACCGGTTGGGGCTCCACGCTTTGAGCCCGCTTGGGGAGTGCACGCCCGCGCCCTGGGCACTGACGCCGACCCAGACGTAGCCGGCTTCCAGCAGGTGCCGGAATGAGCGGCTCCACACGACCTCGTAGTCGAACGAGTTGGTCACGTTGTCCCACTCGACGACGGCGGTGCCGTTGAACTTCTTCGATGAGATCGGGCGCCGGACCACGATTCTCGTCCGGTACTTGTGCCCACCGTCGATGACCGTACCGGTGCCGGCGTCCGGGGTCGTGTAGCGGTTGGCGATGCCTTCGATGAAGTACTCCTCTTCGACATATCCGTACGCCCGGAGATTCTGGTCGGTGGCGAAGAACGGGTAGTCGTGGGAGGGGTCGCCGGGTGGTGCCTTCGCCGGGATCGGGCCGGCGACCACCGGCGACGGCACGGCCGCCGGGCCGGCCGGCGGGCTCGCCGGCGCCGATCCGGTGGCCGCGGCCGGACCGGTCACCATGCCGGCCAGAAGAGCCGCGGCGACAAGGAGAACGCGCATCTCAATACACCTCGATCTTGCCGGTGGACCGGGGGCCGGACGGGTCGTTGAAGAAGTACTCACCCCGGGTGCTGAACGTGTGGGTGGCGGACTCTCGGGGTGCCGGCCGCGCGTTCACCGCGGTGGCCGCCACGCCCTTCATCAGGTCTCGTCGTTGAATCTTGGTCATCCGTCACCTCGGGGGTCGGCGACCGAACGGGGACCTGCCCACGGCGGGGGAAACGCCGCCGAGCAGCAGCTTCCGGAAGTACGCAGTGCCGGCGAACGACCTGGCGGTGCCGGGTGCCCTTCCTGCCCCATCGTCGGTGACCACCCCGCGCGCCGGGAGATCCTTTGTGGACACGTCACGCCGGCCCCCGTCCGCACGGCGGAAGTCGCTGCCACGTCGGTGATGGCAGCGACGATCGACTTCCGGTCGGCGGACAGGGCTCCGCCTCTCTCGACTCGACAGAGGTCCGCCAGGTGGACCAAGTGAACCGTCGCACGGGACGAACAATAGGACGAAGTTCAATACGGGCGCAATACACCCGATGGCCTCAGTGTGCCGGGAGGTAGTCCAGGCGGACGTCGGCAAGCCTCGTCCGGCGGCGCCGCCGGGACACGGGGCCGGGGTGGCGAGACCGCCAGACCTCCTTGTCCGCAACGGAAGAAGCGCTTGCTGCCGCGACACCCTTCCCTATCCGGACACCAGAGGCGTATAAGTAACTACCCAGTACGTTCACGGGCAAGGAGGCCGCGTGGCAGCTCGAGACGGCCGTTTCCTCGTCGGGCTCATCGGTTCGAGTATCGGCACCTCGCTGAGCCCGGCACTGCACGAGCGTGAAGCCGGGAAGTTCGGGCTGGCCTACCAGTACCGCCTACTGGACCAGAACGAACTCGAAGTTCCGGTCGGTGAGGTCGTGGCCGCGGCTCGGCTGGCCGGGTTCGACGGGCTCAACATCACGCACCCGGTCAGGCAGCTCGTGCCGGCCCACCTCGATGCTCTCTCCCCCGACGCGGCGGCGCCGGCCGCGGTCAACACCGTTGTGTTCACCGGCCAGGAAGCCATCGGGCACAACACGGACCTGCCCGGCTTCGCCCGTGGTCTCACGGCCGGCCTGCCGGACGCGGCCGGCCGACGGCGGAACCGTTGATCGCGCTCGCCGACGCGACACGTGCCGCGGACGGGCTGGTTCACGCGACTCCCACCGGCATGGAAGGACAACCCGGCCTGCCGCTGCCCGCGGACCTGCTCCACCCGAAGCTTGGGGTCGCCGATGTGGTCTACCGGCCGCTGGACACCGAGTTGCTGATCGCGGCCCGGGCGCATGGCTGCCGGGTGCTCGGCGGCGGCCGGATGGCGGTGTTCCAGGCAGCCGGCTCCTTCCGCCTGTTCACCGGTCTCGAGCCGGATGTCGAGCGGATGCTGCGTCACTTCGACTCCCTCACCGCGCAAGGAAGGGTGGCTGCCCATGCTCACCGTTGAGCGCCGCGGCGCAACCTCGTCTCCCGAATCCGGCACTGCCGACACCGCCGGCTCGCGACGCCGCCTCGGCATCGCGACGGCCTGCCTGTCCGGCACCCTCGACGACAAGCTGTCCGCCGCCGCGGCAGCCGGCTTCCAGAGCATCGAAGTCTTCGAACAAGACCTCGTGGCGTCCTCGTGGTCACCGAGGCGGGTACGCCAGGAATGCGCCCGGCTCGGCCTGTCGATCGACCTGTACCAGCCGTTCCACGACTTCGAGGCCGTCCCGCCGGACGTGCTCGCCACCAGTCTCCGCCGCGCCGAGCGAAAGTTCGACGTGCTGGAGCAACTGGGCACGGACACCTTGCTGGTCTGCTCGTCGACGTCACCGGACGCGGTGGACGACGACGACCTCGCCGCCGAACAGCTGCACCTGCTCGCCGACCGGGCCGCGGCCCGCGGGCTGCGGATCGCCTACGAGGCCCTGGCTTGGGGCCGGTTCGTCAACACCTACCAGCACGCCTGGCGGATCGTGCGCCGCGCCGACCACCCCGCGCTGGGTCTATGCCTGGACAGCTTCCACGTGCTCTCTCGCGGCGACGATCCCGCGGGAATCCGCGTCGTGCCCGCGGAGAAGATCTTCCACCTTCAACTCGCGGACGCCCCGCACCTCGTCATGGACGTGCGGGAGTGGAGCCGGCATCACCGGTCGTTCCCCGGGCAGGGTTCGTTCGACCTCGCCGGTTTCGCCGGCCGCGTGCTCGCGACCGGCTACGCGGGCTCACTGTCGCTCGAGGTGTTCAACGACGTCTACCGCCAGACCGACCCGTGGCACGCGGCCGTCGACGCGATGCGCTCGCTGCTCGCCATGCAGGAGTCCGTCGTGATGAGCGGCCTTCCGCCGACGTCCCTGCTCGGTGGGCACGTGTTCACCGAACTCACCGTGGACGAGGTATCGGGCCCGGCGATGGCGCACACGCTGACGAGGCTCGGGTTCACCCACACCGGGCAGCACCGCTCCAAGCCCGTCCAACTCTGGCAGCAGGGCGAAGCCAGGATCCTGCTGAATCAGGGGTCACAACGGACGGTCGCCCCGGGGACGGCCATGATTTCCGCACTGGCACTGGAAAGCAGCGACCCGGCCGGGTCCGCCCGGCGCGCCGAACGCCTCCTGGCGCCCGTGCTGCCCCGTGCCCGCCGACCCGAGGAGGCGGACCTGTCGTCGGTGGCCGCACCCGACGGCATGGAGATCTTCTTCTGCCGCAACGATGGCTGGCCGGACGACTTCGTCCCCACCGGCAACGCGGTCCCCTCGGCTCTGCTGACGGGTACCGACCACGTGTCACTCACCGAGTCGGTCGACGACTTCGACCAGAGCTCGCTGTTCTACCGATCGGTGCTCGGCCTCCAACCGGACCGCACCGTCGAGCTGACCGCGCCGTTCGGACTGATCCGTAGCCGGGCAGCGAGCGATCCGGCCCACCACGTCCGGATCACCCTCAACACCGCACCACTGCGCCGGGGCGACTGGGCACCCGCGGTGCCCAACCCCCAGCACGTCGCGTTCACCACCCACGACATCTTCGCCGCCGCGAAGGCCGCCCGCGGACGCGTGCTGCACATCCCGGACAATTACTACGACGACCTCGACGCCCGTCTCGCCCTGCCGGCCGACCTGCTCGCCGCACTGCGCGCGCAGTCCGTCCTCTACGACCGCGACGAGCAGGGCGAGTACCTCCACTTCTACACCGAGATCGTCGGCTCACGAGTGTTCTTCGAAGTGGTGCAACGCGTCGACGAATACGCCGGGTACGGCGCGGCCAACACCCCCGTGCGCATGGCCGCGCACCGCCGCAGCCGGCTGAGCGCTCTCCGGGAGACGGCGGACGCGCACGACCACGGGCACGACTACTCCCTGGCCCACCTGACCGCGCTGAGCCTGTCGCCGCCCGAACTGGTGGCCGCGGCGGCGAACGCCGGCTATCGCTACGTCGGCCTGCGCCTGACCCGGGTGACCCGAGAGGAACCGCACTACCCGCTGGCCACCGATCCCGCGCTCATGCGCGCGACGAAGGCACGCCTGGCGGCCACGGGTATCGGGGTCCTCGACATCGAACTCGCCCGAATCGGCCCCACCGACAAGCCCCGCGACTTCCTGCGCGTCCTCGAAGCCGGCGCCGAACTGGGCGCACGGCACGTCATCACGCAACTCCCCGACCCCGATCCAGTTCGCAAGGTCGACCATTTCACCGAGCTGTGCGACCTGGCCCGTCCGCTCGGCCTGACCCTCGACCTGGAGTTCCCGTCCTGGACCGAAACCGGCGACCTCACCGAGGCCGTCCGCGTCCTGCGCGCCGCCGGCCGTCCCAACGCGGGTCTCCTCCTCGACGTATTGCACTTCGCCCGCTCCGGCTCCAGCATCGACGAACTCGGCGAGCTACCACGTGAGTGGTTCCACTTCGCCCACGTCTGCGACGCGCCCGCCGAAATCCCCGCTACGACCGCCGGACTGATCTACACCGCCCGCTTCGAGCGCCTGTTCCCCGGCGAGGGCGGGCTCGACGTGCCCGGCATCCTCGCCGCTCTTCCACCCGGAATCCCGTACACCCTGGAAATACCCCGCGCCATGCTCGTCGCCCAAGTCGGCGCCAGCGAACACTCCCGCCTCGCCCTCGCGGCCACCCGGCGCCACCTCAACGCGGTCAGCCCGGCAATCGGCGTCGAGCATCTTCAGTAAGCTCCAGTGCGCCTGCCGAGACGACTGAGTTTGCTTCGCCACCACCGACGTCAGCCCCGGGCACACCTACCACGACCAGGTCGCCGCCTACGATGGTCATCCAGGGAGGTCTTGGTTGGCCATGACGACTGGTGACACACAGCCGGGCGAGGCCGGTTCAGGTGAGCCGCCGCCGTCGACTCTGCTGTACCTGATGAAGCAGGTCGAGCTGTCCGTACGCGCCGAACTCGACGCCCTCGTCCGCCCAGCCGACATCACCACGCTGCAGTACACGGCCCTGACCGTCCTCGAACGCCACCCCGACCTCACCGCCGCCCGCCTGGCCCGGCACTCCTTCGTCACCGACCAGAGCATGGCCGACATGGTGACCACACTGCTGAACCGCGGGCTGATCGAGCGCCATCGCGACCCCGCCGATCGCCGCCGCCTCGTCATCGCCCTGACACCCGCCGGCCACCGGCTGCTCGACCGGCTGCGGCCCCAGGTGGCCGCACTGCAGGACCGCATGGTCTCGCTGCTCTCCGACGGCCAGGCGAGCGACCTGCACCACTCGCTGGAGCTGTGCCGGCGCGCCTTGCGCGAGGACCGCGTGGAACCTGGGCCGGCCTCCACGCAATAGTCAGGAAACCTGTACATCCGGTTTTCGGTATGGTTGGCTTCACAACCGTGAGTGACACCGTCGCCTCATCCGGCCCGTCCGCGCCCGTGGAACTCCGGCGCGGCACATTGGTAGCGGCGGCGGCCGCTGTCGCGGTCGCCCAGATCGGCCTGTCCATCCCGGCCGTCATCAACGGCTTCATCAACCAGGACCTGCACACCTCCTCGACGACACTGACCTGGATCTCCGACGCCTTCCTGGTTCCGGTGACGCTGCTCGAGCTGTCCTTCGGCGTGGTCGGTGACCTCTTCGGACGCAAGCGGCTGCTGGCCATCGGCGCCGCACTGATGGCCGTGGGCGGGCTGCTCGGCTTCTTCACGCCCAGCGGCGGCACCGGCGTGCTCATCACCAGTCAGGTGATTTCCGGCGTCGGAGCCGCGGCGCTGTTCCCGACGTCGATAGCGATGCTCGCCGCAGGCACCCAGAGCGTCCGGCGACGCGCGCAGTCCATCTCCATCTGGGCCGCCGCCCTCACCGGCGCCGGGTTCGTCTCACCGGTACTGGCCGGCCTGCTGGCCCGCATCCACCACTCGGGCGGCGAATACGCGAGCTGGCGCTACGCCTTCCTCGCCATGGCGGTCCTGGCCGTGGTCAGCTGTGTGATCACCCTGGTGGGTGCGCAAAACTCCGCCGCGCCGCTGGGCCGGTCCCTGGACTGGCCAGGCCAGATCACCATCGCGGTGTCGCTGTTCGCACTCCTGTACGCGGTGATCCAAGGAGCCGAAGACGGCTGGGGCAGTCTTCCGGTGGTCGGCGGGTTCGTCGTCGCCGTCGTGTTCATGGCGCTGTTCGTGGTCATCGAACGCCGCGTGGACCGGCCACTGATCCGCCTGGAACTGTTCAGCAACAGGATCTTCACGGTCTCCGCCGTGGTGACCGTCGTCGGCATGTTCGCCTACCTCGGCACCGCGTACGCGACCAGCATCCGGCTGTCGGCCATCCAGGAGTACACCCCGCTCGCGACGTCCATCGGCTTCTTCTGCCTCAACGTGATGGGCGTGCTGCTGTTCCCCGTCAGCACCCGGGTCGTCGAACGCTTCAGCCCCGGCGTCGTACTCGGCACCGGGATGACACTGATCGGTATCGGCGACTTCGTGCTCGCCGCCATTCCCGCCACAAACCTCTCCATCGGGGCGGTCGCCGTGCCGCTGCTGGTCATCGGCGCCGGATTCAAACTCGCCGTCACCTCGATCACCGTGGTCGCCGTGAACAGCGTCCCGACCTCCAAAGCCGGCATGGCCAGCGGGGCGACAAGCATGCTGCGCGACGGCGGCCTGACGCTCGGGCCCGCCATCGTCGGCGCGATCGCGCTGACGACCGCCGCGAACGCGATCAACACCGAAATCGCCTCGTCCCCCTCCCTCCAGTCCGCACTGGACACCTTCTACGCCTCGCCGCAACACGTCCCCGCCGCACAACGCCCGGAGGTCGAAGCGGCCGTCCACGCGGTGAAATCCGGCCCACTCGGGCAAAACGGCGTCCCCGCGCAGGTACCCGGACCCGACGGCACCCTGATCCCGTTCAACCCCCTCAAAGACGTCGCGTTCCACGCGCTCTCCCACGCCTACTCCGTCGGCTACCTCGTGTGCGGCATCGCCGCCGCGGCGGCCGCGCTCATCGCGTTGACGATGCTGAGAGGACAGCGAACCCAGGACGTGTTCATCGAACCCGACACGGACGAACGGCACTGAACGAAGCCGGCACGCGACGGAACTGACGGCGTTCACCGCGGCAACGATCACCGGTTCTGGAGCGGCCCGATCCTGCGCACCGGGTTGCCCCACACCAGGCTCAACGGTCACTCGAGCCCGTAACGCCGCAGCTTCCGATAGAGAGTCGCGCGGCCGATGCCGAGCAGCGTTGCCGCCTGCACGCGGTTGCCATTTGCCGTGAGCAACGCGTCGGAGATGGCCGAGCGCTCGACTTTTTCCAGCTCCGTAAGGCGCGGGTGCGCAGGGGTTGAGCGCAGCCGTCCCGGTAGGTGGCGCGCGCTGACGGTCGGTCCGCCGGCCTCCGCTCCCGCCGACGCCATCACGGCCTTCAACTCGGCGAGGTTGCCGGGCCAGTCGTGTCGCTGCAGGGTCACCCGCGCGTCCTGCGTGAGGTGCACACCACCGCCGAACCGCCGTGCGAGCTCAGGGATGTCGGCCGTCCGCTCACGCAGGCTCGGTACCAGAATTTCGACCGGCGACCATCCGGTGCGCAGCACTTCCGCGCAGGCCGAATGGCTACCGGTGGTCAACGTCGCGATCACCCGCGCGGAATGCTCCTCGGCGAGGAGAGCAGCGAGCCGAGCGGCGAGACTGCGGCGCAGGCGTTCGACGTGACACAGCAGCACAGCGGGCCGCGCGAGCGTCTCCCTGACCTCCGCCAGCCAGCTGTCGTCGTCCGCCGCGTCGAGGACGACGGGATCGCCGAGCACCGCTCGAGCGACGTCGGCTTTGCCCACACCCGGTTCACCGAGCAGCAACATCGGCCGGGTGCTCGCTCGCGCCACGGACCGCTCCAGCGAGCGCCAGGCCGGCGAACTGCCGGACAACCCCGCGTCCGCGAAGAGCGAAAGCCTGGCGCGACGGCGTTCGGCACGCGGCTGTGGTGGGTCGACGACGACCAGCACGGCCCCGCTGTCACCTGGTATCGCGGGGTGGAGGTGGACCTTCACCCCGTCGTCCAAGATCAGTTCGGTCGTCGGCAGCGTGCCGTCCCTCGCCGCTTCGATCGCGTAGGACTCCAAGGTGTCGATGTCGCGAGGCCGCAACAGCGCGGCCGCGGCGTCGCTGACGAGCCTCGTCCGGCCGTCCAGCACGGCGATCGGGTACCGGCCGGGCCCGGCTCGCAGGTAGGCCTCGAGCAGGCGGTGCTCGTGCGCCGACGCGGCATGCACCAGCTCGCGCTCGATCGCACCGGTCGCCGTGGTCGTGATCGCGTGCAGCACTCGCAGCGGCGCGTCGAGCTCGCACACCACCGCGACCGCGCCGATGACCTTCCGGGTGACCGGGTCGGTGACGGGGGCACCCGCGCACACGGTGTTCTGGTACAGCTCGAAGAGGTGCTCGGGCCCGCCGACCACGAACGGGCCGCCCGTGTCCAGGACGTGGCTGATCCCGTTGGTCCCGGTGGAGCGCTCCGACAGGTCCGTCCCCAGGCGGGTGCCGATCCGGGCGAGGTGGGCTCCCACCGCTTCCTCGTCGGCCCAGCAGCCGACGACGCGGGCGTGCCGGTCGCCGAGCACCAGCGCGGCGCCGAGCCCGGCCAGGTCGCCGGCGAGCTTGGCCAGCACCGGTGTCGCGGCGCGGACCAGCGGGGTCTCCAGCGAGACGGGAACGGCGGGCACGTGGTCGCGGGTGACGTCCAGTTCGGCGAAACACGACCGGCGCCACGCCTCGGACAGCCACGCGGGCAGGTCTTCCGGCAGCTTCCGGTCGGTCAGGAAGAGTTCCCTGGCCTGACGCAGGCGGGCGACCCCGTCTCGTGTTTCGATCTCGTAAGCCACCCGTTGTCACTCCATTGTGGTCGCCGGACTGCGTTCCGTACCCGGCCGACCGGCCCGGCTGTCTCATTGTGAGACAACCGCGCGCGGCGCCGGCTCGTCAAGGTGAGTGCATGACGACAGATTCCGTAGCCCCCCGGGAGAGTGCCCGGCCCGCGCCGCTCACGTCCGCGGACGTCGAAACCGATGTGGTCGTGGTGGGCGGCGGCGGGGGTGGCCTGCCCACGGCGCTGTTCAGCCGGTGGCTCGGCAACGAGGTGGTCCTGCTGGAGAAGGCGCCCGAGCTCGGCGGCACGGCCCGCAAGGCCGCGTTCTGGTACTGGGTGCCGGACAACGAGCCCATGCGCGCACTCGGCATCGAGGACCGGTTCGAGGACTTCCTCCGCTACGTCGCGCGCCTCTCCCAGCCGACCCGGTACGACCCGGGCAGCCCGACGGCCGGCCTGACCGAGTGGGAAGCCGGCATGGTGCGCGCCATCCACACGAGCGCGAGCCCCGCCGCCGAGCTGCTCGCCGAGCGCGGAGCGCTGACCTACCGGCATTGCCCGGACGTGCCGGACTACTGGTCGGAGCTGCCGGAGGACAAGGCGCCGACCGGCCGCGTGCTGGTGCCCGCGGACGCGCGGGAATCGATGTCCGACGGGGGTGCGTGCGCGGTGGCACAGATGTCCGGAGCGGCCGAGCGCGACGGTGTCGACGTGCGCACGGGACACCGGGTCCAGCGGCTCGTCCTCGACGGCGGCCGCGTCGCCGGGGTCGAGGCCACGACCGCGGACGGGACCACCGTACGAGTGCTCGCGCGCAAAGGCGTCATCTTCGCGACCGGCGGCTTCACCCACGACGACCAGCTGCGCCGCGAGCACCTCGGCGTGCCGGCCTACCCGGGGTGCGCGGCGATCACCAACGAGGGCGACTTCCTGCGCATCGCTTCGACGCTGGGCACGCAGCTCGGCACCATGAACCACGCCTGGATGTGCCCGGTGCCGCTGGAGAAGGTCGGACGGCCCGACCTGGTCGGCATGTTCTCGGTGGCCGGCGACTCGATGATCTTCGTGAACCGGCACGGCGAGCGCGTCGCCAACGAGAAGCTGCCCTACAACGAGGCCGCCCGGACGTTCTTCCACTGGGACCCGGCCACCGGGAGCTACCCGAACCTCGTGCTCGTCCAGCTCTGGGACCAGCGCAGCCAGGACCACTCCGCCAGTGACGAGTACGGCCGCCTGATCGTCCCGGCGGGCGTCGACGACTCGCACGTGCTCGAGGCGCCGACCCTCGACGAACTCACCACGAAGATCCGCGAGCGGCTCGCGTCCCTCGCCGCCGAATCCGGCGGTTTCACCATCGCCGACGACTTCGCCGCGAACCTGCCGCGGACGATCGACCGGTTCAACGTCTTCGCCGCGAGCGGCAAGGACGAGGACTTCGCCCGTGGAGAGACCGCGATCCAGCTGGTGTTCAACGGCCCGGTGAAGGACGAGCCGGGCCGGGCCAACCCGACCCTGTGGCCGATCAGCACCTCCGGGCCGTACTACGCCGCCTTGGTCACGGGCGGCACCCTGGACACCAAAGGCGGCCCGCGCACCGACCACGACGGGCGGGTACTGGACGACCTCGGCGCCCCGATCCCCGGCCTCTACGGTGTCGGCAATTGCGTGGCGTCGGCGTCGGGGCGCGCCTACTGGGCGGGTGGTGCGACCCTCGGGCCGATCATCGCGTTCGCCTACCGGGCCGCCCACGCTGTCGACCGGGCCTGACCGGCCTTCCCCGGCGGCCGCCGGCGTCACGGCCGGTACAGCCGCGCGAGGGTGGCCATGTCCTCCTGGCCGAGGCCCGCCTCCTGGGCACGCCGCACGACGCCGGCCGCGGTGCCGACCGTCGGGGCGTCGCGTCCCAGGTCGGCGACCGCGGCGAGGAACAGCTCCAGGTCCTTGCGCACCAGGTCGACGGCGAAGGCCACCGGTGGCAGGCCGTCCGAGAGGAAGGCGTCCCGCTTGTAGTGCACGTACGGCGCGGCGATCACGGATTCGCCGATCGTGTCGTACGCCGTCCGCAGGTCGATGCCCGCGCGCGTCGCGGCACCCAGCACCTCGGCGAGGGTGGCGTTGAAGGTGTGCAGCAGCGCGTTGAGGCAGAGCTTGAACGTCGACGCGGCGCCCACGGGTCCGAGGGGGATCGTCTTCCTGCCCAGGTGGCGCAGGACCGGTTCCGCCGCGGAGAGGTCTTCCGCCGCGCCCCCGAACAGCACCGTCAACGTCCCGGCACGGGCCGCGCCGACCGAGCCCGACACAGGTGCCTCGGCGAACCGGACCCGCCGCCCGGCCAGCGTTTCCGCCACCTCGCGGGAGATCCCGGGGCCGGACGTGCTCATGTCGAGCACCAGCGTGCCCTCGCCGAGCACGGCGGCGACGTCGCCGAGAACCGTGCGCACGGCCGGGCCGTCGGCGAGCATGGTGATCACCACCTGGGCGCCGGTCACGGCCTCCCGAGCCGAAGCCGCGACGCACCGCGCGGGGATCCCCGCCCGCTTCGCCCGTCGAGCGTCGCGGTTCCAGCCGGTGACGTCCACGCCCTCCTCGATCAGGCGCAGCAGCAGCTGGGAGCCCATCGCGCCCAGTCCCAGCACCGTGACCTTCATGATCGCCTCCCGGGATCGATGAGAACCTTGCCGTCCACTCCCCCGGCGGCCAGCCGGGCGAGGCCGAGATCGGTGAGCTCGGCCAGCCCGATCACGGAGTCGAGCAGCTCGCCGCCGAGCACTCCGGCGGCGAGGATGTCCAGGGCCGGGGCGAGGTCTTCGCCGCACACGTGCGCGACGGTGGACTCGACGGTGATCTCCCGCAGGACCAGGCCGAAGAGGTCGACCGCCGGGGCCTGCTTGGGCAGCCCGACGGCCAGGACCCGGCCGCCGTCGGTGACCATCCGGACCGCGTTCTCGAACTGCCCGGGCGCGCCGCTCGCCTCGATCACCACGTCGGCGCCGCGTCCGCCGGTCTGCTCGCGCACGGCCGTGACGACGTCTCCGGCGGCGTCGATGGTCCGCGCGGCACCAAGCCGGCCGGCCCGCTCCAGCTTGTCGCCGGCGAAGTCGATCACCGTGACCTCGGCGTCGCCCAGGTGCCGCAGCCCGGCGAGGACGAACGAGCCGATGGCACCGGCTCCGATGACGACCACGGAGTCTCCGGGCCGGACGCCCGCCCGTCGCGCGGCGTGCAAGCCGACGGCGAGCGGCTGGGCCAGCCCGGCGTGGTCGAGGGACACCCCGTCCGGGATCCGCCGGAGGGTGCCCGCGGGTGCCGCGACGTACTCGGCGAGGCCGCCCGGTGCGTTCAGCCCGAGCGTGTAGTACCCGCGGCACAGGTTGGTGCGGCCCTCCTGGCAGCGGTCACACCGTCCACAAGAGACACCCGCACCGGAGGCTACCAGGTCACCTGCCGCGAACCCGCCCGAGCCCTCGACGACCTCACCCACGAACTCGTGGCCGATGACCATCGGGCCGAGGTGTCCGCTGCCGGGGTGGCGCCGGGTGAGCGGCACCATCTTCGGGCCCGCGGCCCACTCGGTGGCGTCCGACCCGCAGATCCCGCTGCGCCGGACGGCGAGCAGGACCTCACCGTCGCGAGCCCGGGGCACGGGCACCTCTTCGATTCGGACGTCCTGGCGACCGTGGTAGACGGCTGCGCGCATCGTTTCGGTCACCGGGTTGCCCCGAACTCGAGGTGCACCTTGATGTTCTTCGCCGTGTCGCGGGAGGCGGCGATCGCCTCGGCGGCGCGTTCGACCGGGAACCGGCTGGTCACCAGGTCGGCGAGGTCGATGCCGGCGCGGTTCATGAACCGGAGCGTGTCCGGCCAGACTCCGGGTGACCCGGCGATGCCCCGGACGCTCAGCTCCTTGGACTGCAGCAGGCCCAGCTTCGCCGGCGAACTGCCCCCGACGTCGATGCCGACGTAGACGACCCGGGCACGATGGGCGGCGACCTCGAGCGCGTCGGCCATCACCGCCGTCCGGCCGGTCGCCTCCACCACCACGGTGCCGCCCGTGCCGCCGGTCGCCTCGGCCACCTGGTCGGCGATGGGTGCCGCGGACGGGTCGAGGACCACTTCGGCGCCCAGCTTCCGCGCCGCCTCACCGCGCCCGGCCGCCGGCTCGACCGTGATGGTGCGCGCACCCAGCGCCGCGGCACCGGCCGTGACGCCGAGCCCGATCGGCCCGGCCCCGAACACCACCACGGTGTCGCTGGCGTTGACGTTGCCCGCCTTCACGAGCGCGTTGTACCCGCAGCTGAACGGTTCGACCAGCGCACCGTCGGTGAAGGACAGCGAATCGGGCAGCCGGTGCAGCCAGGCGGGCTTGGCCACGAAGAACTCCGCGGCGGCCCCGCTCACCGAGAAGCCGAAGTGGTCGTCGCCGATGACGCACTCCCCTACGACGCGGTCGCCCACGGCCAGGTCCGTCACCGCGGCGCCGGTCTCGGCGATCTCGCCCGACCACTCGTGGCCCGGGATGATCGGGTAGGTGAACGGGATGATGTAGCGGCCTTCGAGCAGTTCGATGTCGGAGTGGCAGATGCCGACCGACCGGGCCGCGACGAGCACCTCGTCGGGGGCGATCCGCGGCACCTCCAGGTCGTCGACGGACAGGGTGTCCGCGGCGGTGAACCTCAGGGCTTTCATCGTCGAACTCCCCTTTCGTCGGGTGGAGTGGCCAGCTGGTCGGCGATCGCCCGCAGCAGGGCGGCACCGTCCAGCTCGGCGGGCGCGGTAAGCGTCAACGGCACGCGGGTCCGCCAGGCCAGCGCCGGTTCGCCGTCGGCGAGGCGCACGGGCACGACGTCGAGGGCGGGCACACCGGCGGCGAGCACGCTCTCGCCGGGCGCCGCGACCGGGACGGTCCGGACTCCCGGCACCGAGCCGGCCACGAGCCGCGGCAGCGATCCGAGGCCGGCGTCGGACCAGACCCGCGCCACGGCGTCGTCGAGCAGCGCTGTCAAGCGGTCCGGCGGCACGTCGGGGACGACGGCCGCGGCTTGGTGCACGGCCGCCGGCTCCGCGGGTTCGGCCGTGGCGGGCCGCGCGTCCAGCAGCGCGGTCAAGATCCGGAAGGTGAGCCGGTGCGGACCGATGTCGAACCGGGCGGGGTCGACGCGCCGCTCGTGCAGCAGCCGGCGCACGGCCGGGGACCACGGGC
This sequence comes from Amycolatopsis sp. NPDC051061, assembly GCF_040682935.1. Classification (NCBI taxonomy): domain Bacteria; kingdom Bacillati; phylum Actinomycetota; class Actinomycetes; order Pseudonocardiales; family Pseudonocardiaceae; genus Amycolatopsis; species Amycolatopsis sp. NPDC051061. The sequence goes on along the minus strand of NZ_JBFBBZ010000024.1, from coordinate 85,699 downwards.
CGCCGCGCGGCGTGGCCGGCCGGGGGTACGGGACGGTCACGCTCATCCGAGCCTCTTGCGGATCGTCTGGACGATCCGGTCCACGCTGGGGATCACCGAGTCCTCCAGCGCCGCGGCCGACGGCAGCGGCACGTGCGGGGACGTGATGCGCACCGGGGGCGCGTCGAGATCCCAGAACACCTCGTCGGCGGCCAGGGACACGATCTCCGCGCCCCAGCCGAGCAGCTGCGGGTTCTCCTCCACGGTGAACAACCGGCCCGTGCGGGCCACCGACCCCAGAATCGTGTGGGTGTCCAGCGGGACGAGCGACCGCACGTCGATCACTTCGAGGTCGATCCCCTCGTGGGCCAGCGCCTCGGCCGCCTCGACGGCGCGGGGCACCATGAGCCCCAGTGCGAGCACGGTGGCGTCCGTCCCGGGCCGCCGGACCGCGCAGGTCCCGAGGCTGTCGACGATCTCTCCGTCGGGCACCTCGCCCTTGCTCGCGTACATGCCCTTGTGCTCGAAGAAGAGCACCGGGTCCTCCGAGCGCACCGCCGCGGCCATCAGCCCGACGACGTCACGCGGGGTCGACGGCGTGACGACCTTCAGGCCGGGCACCGCCATCGCCCAGTTCTCGATGGACTGCGAGTGCTGGGCCCCGAACCGCAGGTTGCCGCCGTTGCCGGTCTTGATCACCAGCGGCAGCGTCACCTGGCCGTTGGTCATGTACCGGGTCTTCGCGATCTGGTTCACCACGATGTCCCAGGCGACGGCGAAGAAGTCGGAGAACATGATCTCGGCGACCGGCCGCAGTCCCGTCATCGCGGCGCCCATCGCGGCACCGAGGATGGCCTGTTCGGCGATCGGGGTGTCGATCACCCGCCGCGGGCCGAACTCGTCGAGCAGGCCCGGGGTCGTCTTGAAGACGCCACCGGCCCCGGCGACGTCTTCGCCGAGCAGCAGCACCCGCTCGTCGCGGCGCATCTCCTGCGCGATGCCGCGGGCGACGGCCGCGCGGTAGGTCAGTTCCGCCATGACGATCCTCCGTCGGCCCACACGTCGGTCAGTGCCGCCGAACCGTCGGGTTCGGCGCCGCTCTGCGCGATCTCGGTCGCCTCGTCGACCGCGGCGGCCACCCGGGTGTCGATCGCGTCCAGTTCGGCATCCGGTACCCCGATGCGGGCGAGCCGGCCGCGGTAGACGGTGATCGGGTCGTAGTCGAGCCACGCCCGCACCTCCTTGTCCGGCCGGTACTTCCCCGGATCGGCCCGCGAGTGCCCGCCGTGGCGGTAGGTCGTCGCCTCCAGCAGGCACGGGCCTTCGCCCGACCGCGCGTGGGCGAGCATCTCCCGGGCGGCCAGGTACACGGCGTCGACGTCGTTGCCGTCCACCGTGCGGGCCTCGAGCCCGTATGCCGCCGCGCGGTCGGCCGCGGGGCGCGCGACGGCCGTGATGTCGGCGATCGCCGTGTACTCCATGTAGAGGTTGTTCTCGCAGACGAAGACGATCGGCAGTGCGTACACAGCCGCGAAGTTCAGGGCCTCGTGGAAGGCGCCGATGTTCGTGGTGCCGTCGCCGAAGAAGCAGACCGCGACCTGGCCGCTGCCGCGCAGCTGCGCGGACAGGGCCGCGCCGTTCGCGATCACCAGGTGCGCGCCGATGATCGCGTACGAGCCGAGCATGCCGTGCTCGACGCTGGTCAAGTGCATCGAGCCGCCCTTGCCGCCGAGCAGGCCGGTGGAGCGGCCCATCAGCTCGGCGAGCACCGGTGCCATCGGGACGCCGCGAGAGAGCGTGTGGGCGTGGCCGCGGTAGGTGGCGAACGTGTAGTCGTCGGCTCGCATCGCCTCGCCGAACCCGGCCGAGATCGCCTCCATGCCCAGCGACAGGTGGCTCGTGCCCTTGACCAGGTTGCGCATGAACAGGTCGTACGCGCGCTTCTCGAACTGACGCAGCTCCTGCAGCCGGCGGTACAACGCACGGCGGATTTCGGGGGCGATGTCGGCGCGGTCCAGGTCGCGGTTCTCCAGCGGCGGGAGCACCACCGGGTGCTCGCCATAGGCGTGTTGCTGCAACGGCAGCGTCATGCGAGGTCCTCCCCGCGGCCGATGGGGGTGTTCAGGTGTGACTGGGCCTCGCGCGCGGTCGGCAGCACGCCGTTCACGGCGATGTAGCGCGGCCCGGCGATCAGCAGCTCCTCGGCCGGGAACTTGGTGATCACCTCGCAGCCGTCCGGGGTCACCACGAGTTCCTCCTCGATGCGGGCCGCGCCGATGCCGTCGGCCGAGGGCCAGTACGTCTCGAGCGCGAACACGTTGCCGACTTCGAGGGTCTCCGGGTGCTCCAGCGAGACCAGGCGGGAGAAGATCGGCTTCTCCCAGATGGACAGCCCGACGCCGTGGCCGTACTGGAGGCCGAACGCGGCTTCTTCGTCCGGGAAGCCGAACTCCCCCGCGGTCGGCCACACCGACACGATGTCCGCCGTCGTCGCTCCCGGGCGCACGAGGGTGATGGCGCGGTCCATGTATTCGCGCGCCCGGACGTAGGCGTCGCGCTGGGCGCTGCTGGCCGAACCGACCGCGAACGTACGGTAGTAGCAGGTGCGGTAGCCCTGGTAGCTGTGCAGGATGTCGAAGAACGCCGGGTCGCCGGGGCGGATCAGCCGGTCCGAGAACACGTGCGGGTGCGGCGAGCACCGCTCGCCGGAGATCGCGTTGACCCCCTCGACGTACTCCGAACCGAGGTCGTAGAGCGACTTGGACACGAGCCCCACGCACTCGTTCTCCCGGACCCCGGGACGCAGGAACCGGTACAGGTCGTCGTAGGCCGCGTCGACCATCGAACAGGCCTGGGTGAGCAGCGAGATCTCGTCGGCCGTCTTGACGCGCCGGGCCTCCATGAACACCTGCTGCCCGTCGGTGACGGTCACGCCCGCGCGCTGCAAGGCCGCCAGGATCGGCAGCTCGATCACGTCGACCCCGAGCGGTTCGCCCAGCAGGCCGAACTTCTCCAGCTCCCGCTTGATCTTGGCGGCCACGGCGTCGGCGATGCCGGCGTCGGGGTGGAACGCGCCGCGCAGCGTGGAGATCCCGGCGCGGGCCCCGGACTCGGTCCTCGGCCGGACGGCGCCGTGGTGCGGCGCGTGCGGGTCGGCGTCGGCCTCCGCGGTGGTGGTGGCGAGCCACGGGTTGTACAGCTGGTGGTGCTTGGCGGCCGAACCGAAGTCCCACACGATCGGGTCGGTGGCGCGGGTCAGCAGCGCGAACCGGATGAGCTTGTCCATCGCCCAGGTGCCGATGTGGGTGGCCGACATGTAGCGGATGTTCGTGAAGTCGAACGCGAGGACGGCGCCGAGGCTCGACTTGTCGAGCTGGTCGCGCAGGCGCTGCAGCCGCTGCGTGCGCAGGCGGTCGAAGTCGATCCGGGTCTCCCAGTCGACGGCGTTCGTCCCGAAGGTGGCGATCGGCATGTGCTTTCCTTTCCTGCGGCGGGAACCGCCGAAGTCGATGAGGGGTGCGGACCCGCTCAGACGAGGACCATCCCGCCCTCGATGGGGATCACCTGCCCGGTGATGTAGTCGGAGTCCGGGCCGGCGAGGAAGACGGCGGTGGGGACGAGGTCTTCGGGTTCGGCCGGGCGGCCGAGGATGATGTCGCCGGCCATCGCGTCGAACCCGCTTTCGCCTTCGCCGATCCGCTCGAGATCGCGGTCGAGCTTGTCCCACAACGGGGTGCGCACCACGCCGGGCGCGAAGGCGTTGACGGTGATCCGGTGCTCCGCCAGCGCCCGCGCGCCCGCCTGGGTCAGGGAGATCACCGCGGCCTTGCTCGCGCAGTAGGGCGCGAAGCTCGGGAAGCCCTGCCGACCGGCGATCGAGGCGGTGTTCACGATCTTGCCGCCGGTGCCCTGCCGGATGAACTGGCGGGCCGCCTCCTGGCTGCCGACCACGACGCCGAACGCGTTCACCCGGAGGATCCGGTCCCACACCGGCTCGGTGATGTCGAGGAACTTCTCCGGCTCGTTGAACCCGGCGTTGTTGAAACAGACGTCCAGCCGGCCGAACTCCGCCGCGGCGAGCGCGATCGCGGCGCGGACGTCGTCCCGGTCGGTGACGTCGGCCCGCGCGTGGACGGCGTGACCACCACTGTCGCGAATGGACTGTGCCACCGCGGCGGCCTCGGGTTCGTCGCGGTCGGTGACTACGAGCGCGGCGCCTTGCTCGGCCATCCCTCGCGCCAAGGCGGCGCCGATCCCGCGGCCGGCGCCGGTCACCAGGATCGTCCGGCCGGCCAGCCGGCCCGTCACGACCGGGCTCCGGCCGGGATGACCCGCTCCGCCCGCAGCGTCTCGAACAGCCGCGCGAAAGCGTCCAACGTGCTGGTGTAGCCGGTGAAGCCCGCCTTGCGGCTCTTGCTCATGTCGGTGAGGCACTCGACGGGCCGGCCGAGGTCGCTGTCGGTGTGCCACCAGGACGCGACCCGGGCGACGTCCGGCTCGCGCAGCCCGTGCCGCTCGGCGATCCCGCGCCACACCGGCGCGGCGTCGATCATCTGCTGCTCCAGCGGCGCCGGCTTGCCGTCGAACCCGGCGGGTGTCACGCCGAGCAGCGCCGCGATCCGCGGCCACATCCACCGCCAGCGGAACACGTCGCCGTTGGCGATGTTGAACGCCTCGTCGCGCGCGCTGTCCGTGGTCGCGGCCCAGACCATCTGCTCGGCCAGCAGGCCCGCGTCGGTCATGTCGGTGAGCCCGTTCCACTGGGTCTCCGAGCCGGGGAACCGGAAGTCACGCCCGGTCTCCCGGCAGATCTCCGCGTAGACGGCGAGGGTCATGCCCATGTTCATGGCGTTGCCGACGGCGTGCCCGATCACGGTGTGCGCCCGGTGCACGCTCCAGGTGAAGCCATGCCGCGCGGCGGCCGCGAAGAGCTCGTCCTCCTGGGCGTAGTAGAAGTTCGGCACGTCCAGCCGGGCCTCGTCCTCGTGAAACGGCGTGTCCGGCGTGACGCCGGCCGCGTACGCCTCGAACGGGCCGAGGTAGTGCTTGAGCCCCGTCATCAGGGCGACGTGCCGGGCACTGCCTCCGGCCGTCGCCAGCACGTTGCGCACGATGCCCGCGTTGACCTCGATGTTCTCCGCCTCGGTCGGACGGCGAGACCACGCGGTGAGGAACACGTGCGTCGGCGCGACGTCCGCGAGTGTCGCAGCCAGGGCGGCCGGGTCCCCGAGGTCCACCCGGACCGACCGGACCCCGGCGAGGCCGGACGGGCTGCGGGAGACCCCGGTGACCGCCCAGCCACGTCCGGCCAGCCGAGCCGCCACCGCGGCCCCGGCGATCCCGGTGACCCCGACGACGAGTGCGTGCGGAGCTGTTTCGCTCACGTTCTCTTTCCTTCCCGGTTTCAGACGAGGGCCGGGGTGCGGCGGCGCACCCGGGTGTAGATCGCGGCCGCGATGAGGATCAGGACGCCCTGGAAGAAGTACTGCCAGCTCTGGTTCAGGTTCAGGAACGTCGTGGCGTTGAGGACTTCCTGGATGAGCGTGGCGCCCAGCAGCGTCCCGATGAACGACCCGCGCCCGCCGGCGAGGCTCGCCCCGCCGAGCACGACGGCGGTGATGCTGGAGAGCGTGTAGCTCACGCCCTGGGTCGGGTCACCGACGCCGATCTGCGCCATCAGCAGCAGTGCGCCGAGGAACGTGAGCGCCGCGCAGCCGACGTAGGCGAGCACGTGGATCCGGTCGACCTTCAGCCCGAGCCGGCGAGCCGACCCCTCGTTCGACCCGGCGGCGCGCAACCCGTGGCCCCACCGCGTGAACCGCAGCGCCAGCTCCAGCGCGACGGCGACCGCCACAGCGACGATGAACGCGACCGGCACGAAGCCGACGGACACGGTGATCACGTCCGTCACCGACGAGCTGATGAACCCGCCCTGGAAGGGCCTCAGCAGCAGGGAGATCCCTTGCAGTCCGATGTAGAGGGTCAGGGTCGCGGCCACGGCGGTGAACCCGCCGAAGCGGACGAGCACGCCGTTCAGCAGCCCGGACACCACCGCCACGGCGAGCATGATCACGAACGCCAGGGCGATCATGACCGGGGACCGGCCGTCGGTCACGAAGAACGAGGCGATGACCACCAGGAGCCCGGCGAGCGGGCCAACAGAGAGGTCGATCCCGCCGGTCATGATGGCGATCGTCTGGCCCAGGCTGATGAACGCGAGTGCCGTGAGCAGGGTCAGCAGCGAGGTGACGTTGAACGGCGCGAGGAACCGGACGTTGTGCGCGAAGGTGTACGCCCCCAGCGCGAGGATCACCAGCGCCAGCACGAGGCTGGGCGCGTAGTCGCCCTTGGCGAGGTCACGCAGGCGCGTCGCCTTGGCCGGTGCCGCCTTCGCGGCCGGATTCTCCTGACGATGCGTCGTGGCGTTGACGACCGCGCCGGTGATCTTCTCCTCGGTGACGTCCTCGCCGGTCAGCTCGGCGACGACGTGGCCGCGGGAGAACACCACGACCCGGTCGCAGAGGCCCTCCAGCTCCTTCGCGTCGGAGGACACGACCACCACCGGCACGCCCGACGCGGCCACGTCGCGCATGATCGTGTAGATCTCGGAGCGGGCGCCGACGTCGACGCCCTGGGTCGGCTCGTCGGCCAGCAGCAGCCGCGGTGCGGCGAGCAGGGCGCGCGCCATCACCACCTTCTGCTGGTTGCCGCCCGAAAGAGCCATCACGTTCGTCTCGCGCGACGCGGTTTTCACCGAGAGCTTCGAGAGCTCGATGTCCACTTGCGACCGTTCCCGGTTCCCGGCGACCACTCCCCCGGTGGCGAACGAGGGCAGCGCACTGATCGCGGCGTTCTCCCGGACCGACATCGCGGGCAGCAGACCCTCCCGGTGCCGGTCGGCCGGCATGTACGCGGTGGACCGGACCAGAGCACGGCCGCGCAGCCGGGACCCGTCGAGCACGATCTTGCCGGTCGACTGCCGCAGACCGGCCAACGCGCGCAGGAACTCGCTCTGGCCGTTGCCGACGATGCCCGCGAGCCCGACGATCTCCCCGTGGTGCGCGACGAGCCGGGCTTCGTGGAAGCCGGCACCGGAAAGGCCATCGACTTCCAGGGCGACCTTCGCGCCCGCCGGGTCGGGGTTCTTGGCGGGGAACGTCGACGCCAGTTCCCGGCCGACGATCATGCGGAGCATCTCGTCGTCGGTGAGGTCCGTGACGTTCGCGTGTCCCCGCGTACGGCCGTCCCGCAGCACGGTCACCTCGTCGGCGATTTCCCGCACCTCGGCCAGCCGGTGGGTGATGTAGACGACCGCGGTTCCACGGGCGGTGGCCCGGCGCACCTGGTCGAACAGGATCTCCGTCTGCTCGGGGCCCAGCGGTGCGGTCGGCTCGTCGAGGATCAGCACCTTCGGCTCCAGCGCGACGGCCTTCGCCAGCTCCAGCAGCTGCTTCTGCGCCACGCCGAGGTCGTCCACCCGGTCCTGCAGCCGCAGGTCGGAGCCGACGCTGCGCAGCAGTTCGACCATCCACAGCCGCGGATTGCCGTCCGGCATCCGCTCGGGCGGCACGGCCAGGCGGATGTTCTCGGCGACCGTCATGTCGGCCAGTACGGCCGGGTGCTGGTGCACGATCGCGATGCCGAGCCGGCTCGCCTGGTCAGCGGTCAGAGCGGGCACCTGCTCGCCGACGACGCTGATCCGGCCGTCGTCGGGGCGGGTGGAGCCGGAGGCGATGCCCATCAGCGTGGACTTGCCCGCGCCGTTCTCGCCCAGCAGCGCGTGCACCCGCCCGCCGAAGACGTCCAGTGAGACGTCGGACAGCGCCCGGACGGGTCCGTAGTGCTTCGACACGCCGGAGAGGCGCAGAGCGGGAACCTCGGTCATGGTCTGCCTCCCCTACTTCAGTGCGGCGATCTGCTCGGCCTTGGACAGGGAGCTGGACACGAAGGCGTCCGACGGAAGCTCCTTGTCGCACGTGACCGGGTGCGGCTGGCCGGAGATCGAGTCCTCGAACGGGGACTGCGGGTAGACCGTGCCCTGCGGCGCCACACCACCGGTCGCCTTCGCGACCGCGACCTGGATCGCCAGCCGGGACATGGCGTTCTGCGACGAGACGGTGAACAGGGGGAACGCGCTGCCCGCGTCCTTCTGCTGCTGCCAGTTGCAGGCGAGCTGGTTGGCGTCCTCGGTGGCGATCGCCGGGATCTTCCGGCCCGCCTGGGTGAACGCGGAGAACGAGCTGGCCAGGGCGGCACCGAAGTCGGTGGTGATGGCGTCGATCTCCGGGTTCTTGGCCAGCGCGGCGGTGATCACCTTCTGCGTCTGCGCGGCGTCCCAGTTGGTCACCTCGTACGGCGTCGTGCCGACGAACTGGATCTCCGGGTGGTCCTTGAGCACGCTCTGCATGCCCTTGTACTCGTCGAGGCTCTGCGAGTTCGCGGGCGGGCCGCCGAGGTTGAGCACCTTTCCCTTCCCGTTCAACGCCTTCACGAGCCAGTTGGCCCACAGCACACCGGCCTGCTCGAAGTTGGTGCTCACGAACGTGTCGTAGTCCTGGCCGGGCGTGCCTCCCGGGTTCACCCGGTACGGCACGGTCACCACACCGGCCTTGTGCGCGCTGCGCAGGGCGGGCAGCACCGCCTGGCCCGCGTCCGGGAACACGACGATCGCCTGCGTCCCCTTGGCCACCAGGCCCTGGATGTCGGAGATCGCCTTCTGCGTGTTGCCCTGGCCGTCGGTGTAGGTGAACGACGTGACGCTGGGGCACTTGGCCACCTCGGCCTTGGCTTCGGCGGTGGTCACCTTGCGCCAGTTGTTGTCGCCGAAGCCGTCGGCCAGCCCGAGCGAGGCCTGCTTCGAGCCGCACCACGAGGGCCCGTTGGCGCTCGCGGGCTTGCCGGCCGCGCTGCCGCCGGAACCGTCGTCACCGACCGCGCAGCCGCCGGCTACGAGAGTGGCCGCGATCGCGCAGGACAGCACTGTCCCGCGGAAAAAGCTGGGAGACATGGGAAACCTTTCTAGGGCTGGATCCGGGCTGCGGGAGCGCGGTGGAACCACCCGCGCACGACAGCCCAGTCGACGGTGTAGACGGCGACGCCCGCGCCGAGCGCGACCGCCTGGACGATGTTGTTCGTCGCGGGGCTGACCCCGAGGGTCAATACGAACTGGTCGAGCTGGCTCAGGAACAGCGCCGCGACCGCGCTCGCGACCGGGCTGCCCTTCCCCCCGAGCAGCGACGTCCCGCCGAGCACGACGGCCGCGACCGACGGCAGCAGCAGCGAGTCGCCCTGGAACGCCCCCGGCGTCGTCACGACCCCGGCGAGCAGGATGCCCGCGGTGCCGTACAACAGCGACGCGCACACGTACGCGCCGAGCTGGTGGCGCCGCACGCGAAGCCCGGCCAGGCCCGCGGCGGCCGGGTTGTCGCCGACCGCCTCGAACCGGCGCCCGGCCACCATCCGCTTCATCACGAACCCGGTCACCGCGACGAGCACCGCGGCGAACCAGACGGAGTACGGCAGGCCCAGGAACCGGCCGGTGGCGATCGAGTGCAACGCGGCCGTGGTGCTCGCCGGCGATCCGCCGGACACCCCCAGCACCACGGCGTAGAGCAACGCGTTCGTCCCCAGCGACGTCACGATCGCGGACATCCCCAGCCGGCTGACGACCAGGCCGTTGAGCAGCCCCGCGGCCAGCGCCGCGGCGTACGCGAGCAGGATCGCCGGCAGCAGTTTCCCGTTGTCCCCGTTGGGGTAGTGGGTCACGATGATCACGCTGAGGGACACCGTGCCGGGTACCGACAGGTCGATCCCGGCCTGCTGCACCACCAGCGTCTGCCCGAGCGCGACCACGGCCAGCACGGCCGCGAAGGGCAGCATCCCCTGCAGTGAGCTGCGCCCGAGGCTCTCCGGCTGCAGCACCAGGCTGACGAAGAACAACAGGACGGTCGCGATCAGAATCGTGACCAGCCCGCGCGAAGCACGCGGGGACGTCATCCGCCGCCACGGACCCGGCTTGCCGGTGGGCTCCTCGGTTCCCGGAGCCGGGGGTGGCTCGGTGACCAGCACGGAAACTCCTGTCGTGTCGCTCATCGCATCGCTCCTCGGGTGCTCCCTCGCACCGGTTCACGGGCAGGACGAATCGTGTCCACAGTGGATCCGGTGGACATTCGGGAAATGTGCGTCGCCGGGAATTCTCCGCGGCGCGGTTCAGCCGACCTTGACCAGCAGTTTCTGGGCGTCGCCCGCGGGATCGAGCAGCCGGTCGAACCCGCGTGGCACCACGTCGTCGACGTCGATCACCTCGGTCAGCACCCGCTCGACGGGGAAGCGACCGGTCCCGACGAGCGAGATGATGCGCGGGAAGTCGTAGACCGGGTAGCACCACGTGCCGACCAGGCTCAGGTCCCGCTGGGACACGGCCATCGGGTCGATCGTCGCGGGGCGGACGTGCAGGCCCACCTGGGTCGCCGTGCCGTGCGACCGGAGGCCGGCCAGCGCCGCGGTGAGCCCGGCCTCCGAGCCCGAGCACTCGGCCGCGACGTCTGCCCCGACGCCGTCGGTGAGGGCGCGGACCACCTCCGGCACGTCCTCGGCCAGCGGGTCGAGGACGGTGGCGATGCCGAAGGCGTCGAGCAAGGCCCGCCGCCGCGCGTTGGGCTCACTCACGATCACCTGCGCCGCACCGGCAGCGTGGGCGTACAGCGCGGCGAGCGCGCCGATCGGCCCGGCGCCGGTGACGAGGATGGTGTCCCCCGGGCGGAACCCGGTGCGATCGACGCCGTACGCGGCCACCGCGGCCGGCTCGACCAGGGCGCCCTGTACGTCGGTGACCGACTCGGGCAGCACGGCGATCTGGTAGTCCGGCACCACCACCTGCTCGCTGATCCCGCCGCCGTGCCAGCTGAGCCCCGTGCACGCCATCTCCGGGCAGAGGTGGTTGAGCCCGCGCCGGCAGTAGTAGCACTGTCCACAGTAGATCAACGGCATCACCGCGACCCGATCGCCGGCCCGGACGCCGGTGACTTCGGCGCCGACCTCCAGTACCTGCCCGGAGAACTCGTGCCCGAGGACCTGGGGAGCCGCCGCGTGCGAGAGCGGGTGCGGGCTGGTGGGAATGACGATCGGCCCGGCGGCGTACTCGTGCAGGTCGGTGCCGCAGATCCCGCAGAGGGACGGCCGGACGCGCACCTCGCGCGCCCCGACCCCGCCGGGTTCGGGCACGTCCTCGACCCGGATGTCGTGCTTGTCGTGGAAAACCGCGGCGCGCATGCTCTTCTCCTCGTGCTGACCGAGGCCCGCGCAGCCGTGTTCCGGGCGCGGACGGGCGTCTGGTCGCCAGGGTTGACCCCGTCCGACGCCGTTGTACAGCGACAGTGAACTGTGCGGACCTCTCAGAGTCAAGGCCGTGTCGCGAAATTCCCGAAAACCCGAGGTCAAGACCGGTTTAAGCTTGACAGTGACGAAAGCCAGGCTGTTCACTGCTAGCAAACGATCTGGGAGAAGTCTCATGGACCTCGGTTCCCGTCTGGGCCACCTGACCTACTCGACGCTCGTGCACCCCGGCGACACCTGGGACGAGATGAGCACCAGCCTCGCGGCCTACTTGCCCGAGGTGAAGCGCCGGGTGTCGCCGGACGCGCCGTTCGGGGTGTCGCTGCGGCTGTCCGGCGCCTCCGCCGACCGGCTCGCCGGCGACGTCGCCGCGCGGGAGAAGGTGAAGCGGTACCTGGCCGAGAACGATCTGTACGTCTACACCGTGAACGCGTTCCCGCACGGGCCGTTCAAGGGCCGTTCGGTGATGGAAGAGGTGTATGAGCCGGACTGGAGCACGGAGGAGCGTGTCACCTACACGGCGCGCGTGGCCGACGTCCTCGCCGACATCGCCGCGGACGGTGTCGAGCCGACGATCCAGACGGTGCCGCTGGCGTACCGGCCCAAGGTCACCGGCGAGCCGTACGTGGACCTGTTCACTCGCAACGTACTGCGGGTGGTGGCCCACCTCGTCCGGCTCGAGCGCCGCACCGGCCGCCGCGTGAAGCTCGCCCTCGAGCCGGAACCGTTCTGCTTCCTCGAAACCATCGAGGAGACCGTCCGTTACTTCACTTCACGGCTGTACTCCCGCGCCGGCGCCGAGACGCTCGCCGAGCTCGCGGACCTGCCGCTGGCGGAGGCGTACGGCGCCTTGCGCAGGCACCTCGGGATCGTGTTCGACATCGGTCACCAAGCCGTCGAGTTCGACGACATCCCGGCCTCGCTCGACCTGCTCGCCGAGACCGGCGTGCCGATCTTCAAGCTCCAGCAGGCCGCGGCGCTATGGGTGCCCGAGGTGACCGACGACGTCGTCCGCGAACTCGAACGCTTCACGCACACCATCTACCTGAGCCAGACGTCCGAGCGGCGCGACGGGACCCTGAAGCGGTACCTGAACCTCACCGACGCGATCGCCGCCTGGCAGCGGGAACCCGGGGGGAAGCGTGAGTGGCGCACCCACTTCCACGTCCCGGTCTTCCTGGACGACCTGGGAGCGTTCCGCACCACGCGGTTCGCCGTCGAACAGGCGCTGGACCGGCACCGGGCGCAGCCGCAGTCGTCCCACCTCGAGATCGAGACCTACACGTGGGACGTGCTGCCCGAAGACCTCAAGACCGGCGACATCACCGACTACGTCGTCCGGGAGCTGGAGTTCGTCCGGGACCGCCTCACCGGTGGCCCGGCGACTTGACCGGAAATCGCGTCAAGCTACAGTGAACAGCACAGACCGACGGGGCGAGGAGCAGGGCGTGACGGGGAAGAGCGGGGCGGACGCGGAGCACCCGGTGGCCGCGAACATCGGTGAACAGCTGCGTGCCCACCGGCAGGCGGCCGGGCTGTCGCTGCGGCAGTTCGCGCGCGACCTCGGTGTCTCGGCCGCGTTCGTCTCCCAGATCGAGAACAACAAGTCGCAGCCGTCGGTGGCGACGTTGTACTCGATGTGCAGTGCGCTGAACGTCTCCATCGACGATCTGTTCAGCAGTGCCGGGGCCGCGGCCGCGCCGGTCGTCGCCCCGGAAAAGCACAGCTTCCACGGCGCCCTGGCGAAACTCAACGAGGAACCGGTGGAGCAGACGAGCCCGATGCTGCGTCCCGGCGAGCGTCGTCGGCTGGTGCTGGACTCCGGGGTCGTCTGGGAGCAGCTGTCCCCGGTCCACGACAGCTCCGTGGACTTCCTCCGCGTGCGCTACGAAGTGGGCGGCAGCTCCGTCCCCGACGAGAAGCTGACCCGCCACTCCGGCATCGAGTACGGCTACATCATCAGCGGCACGCTCGAGGTCGCGCTCGCGTTCGAGACCTACGAGCTGCACGCGGGCGACTCGATCGCGTTCGACTCCACGACCCCGCACCGCCTGACCAACCGGGGCGACGTCCCGGTCGAAGCGGTGTGGTTCGTCCACGGCCGGAAGGCCGCCCACTGACGGTTCGCATCCAGGAGTGCCCGGTGCCCGATGCGGCTTCGCCCCCACTCTGCTTCGCCTTCACCGCCACGGTGCGCGAGCGCGGCGCCCGGCCCGTGGACCGGATCGCCACGGACAACGATCTGCTGCGGTGGCTCGAAGTCACCGGACTGCTCACCGGCGCTCCCCCGGCCGTGGAATCCGAAATCGCGGCGCGAGCCCGCGAGCTGCGCGAGGCGATCCACCGCGCGGGTCTCGCCGTCGCCGCAGGCACGGTCCCCGACGGGCGGGACGAGGCGACGTTGAACCGGTGGGCCGCCCGCAGCAGCGCGACCCGGGTGCTGGACCGCGGCCGGACCACCTGGGCGTTCCCGGCCGACCGGCCCGTACACGCGGCGCTGGCCTTGATCGCGGTGGACGCCGTCGAAACCCTCGGCGGCGACGACCCGATCCGCACCTGCGCCGCCCCTGGATGCGGGGCGTTGTTCGTGGACACGAGCCGACCCCGCAACCGCCGCTGGTGCTCGATGGCGACGTGCGGCAACCGGGCGAAGAAGGCGAACCGGCGCGGCTCCAAGGACGGTATTTCATGATCGGCCCAGGAACAGTCGAGCGGTCCGATCGCGGAGAAAGCATGATGCAAGACACGGTTGTGGACTGTCATGTCCACGTATTCGACCCCGCGCGCTTTCCCTACGCGGCGAACACGTTCTACTCCCCTGCCGGACCAGAACTCGGCACTCCGGAGCGGCTCACGGCCTTGCTCGACGCGCACGGCGTCGCGAACGCCCTCCTCGTCGGCCCGAACTCGGGCTACGGCGAGGACAACCGCTGCCTGCTGGACACACTCGAGCGAGGCGCCGGCCGGTACCGCGGCATGGCGGTGGTCCCCATCGGTACCTCCCGAGCGGAGCTCGCCGAGCTCCGGACCCGCGGGATCGCCGGGATCACCCTCAACGCGGCTTTGCTGGGCACCGACCGCTACGCGGACGCGGGCTGTCTGATGCGCGATCTCGCCGCACTCGACATGATCGCCGACGTCCAGGTGACGGAGAACCAGCTTCTCGAGCTCACCCCGGTGCTCGAGCCCTCCGGTGCCCGCATCCTGATCGACCACTGCGGGCGGCCGGACCCGACCGCGGGGATCGACGCCCCCGGCTTCCGCGAGCTGCTGCGCTGGGGCCGGACCGGACGGGCGTTCGTCAAGCTTTCCGGCCTCGCCAAGACATCTCGCGAGCCATACCCACACGACGACCTCGAACCGTTCATCCGCGCGTTGCTCGAGGAATTCGGTCCCGACCACTGCGTGTGGGGATCCGACTGGCCCTTTCTCCGCGCGCCGGAACGCATCGATTACGCACCGCTCCTCGATCTTCTCGCCCGCCACGTCATCGACGGCGATGACCGTCAACGGATCGTCGGCACGACTCCGCTCCGCTTGTTGGGCTTTTGACCCGACACCGTCCGAATCAGACTCCTTCCGCATCACCCACCTCGGCCGGAGCCGGCCTTGACGCTCGTCAGCCGTTGATCCCCCGCGCCACCTCGAGCTGCCGCTCCTTGTGCTGCCGCTCGCGGGCCAGGTCGCCGGCGTACTGCGGGATGAGCACGTCCTGCACCGCGCGCTCGACCGCGACCCACGTAGGGACCCACCCGGCCCGTTCCTTGCACCGCACGTCCTGGGTGGCGACGGCGATCTCGTGTGCGGACGCACGGCCCGCACTGAAGGCGGGGTCGTTCATGGCGGCGTCCGGACCGTCGTAGCGGAAACCCGCCTCCGCCATGCACCGCGACCACTTCGTGGCGGCCGCGGCCACCGGCGGCGTGGTCCGGGTGATCTCGTAGCCGCGGTTGCTCAACCCGAAGCTCACCGGCTCCTGACCGGGCTTCGCGTCGGGCGCGATCGCCCGGTCCGCCTCGCCCGCACAGCCTCCCGGCGGCACGTCACGGCCACCGACCTTGCCGGTGCGCGTACCGGTGATCACCGAGACGACGTCCGGCGGCGGCCGCCGAGCGGGCGCCTCGGAGCGGGCGGCGAACACCGCCGGGTCGCGGTAGCCGTAGGTCGCGGCCTCGCCGGCGTCGACGAGACCGTGCCGTCGCAGCTTGGTGGCGTCCCGCACGGGATCGACCGCTTCGAGAGCGAAGCCGATCCCATGGGCTGTGAGGCACCGCTCGATCAGGGTGGTGCGCGCTTTGATGACCTCCAGCTCCTCGACCGGCGTCAGCAGCGACCGGTCGAGGGGGAGGTCGAGGCCGCGCACCGTCGAGACGTCGGCAGGCACCTTCGCGAGCGCCGCGTCGAGATCGAAGCCGGACGTGGCGGCGGGCGCCGCCGAACAGCCGGCGAGGGCGGCCGCCGCCACGGCTGCCGCGAAGGCACCGGCGCGGCGCCGCCATCGGTCGGACGTGACCACGGCTGGATCCCGGTCCTTCCGGCTAGTCCTGGTCGCGGTTGCCGCAGTCGCTGAAGAGCCCGCCTACCGAAGGCCACTTGAAGCTCGCGTTGTTGTTCTTCATGGTCGCGGTGAAGTCGTGTCCGCCGTACATGCCGAACGACTGCGACGCGACGCTGCCGTTGCAGCCGCTGTTGTAGTAGACCGTCGCGGTCCAGCCCTCGTTGTTGATGACCGAGGCGGCGTTGTTCTTCACCTGGACGCCGCGGCCGTTCGTGCCGCCCCACCGGAACACCTCGTTGTCGAGGTTGCCGTCCGAATAGGCGTAGTTGGCGAAGGCGCCTTCGAAGCCGCTGTTGAAATAGAAGCACAAGTTGAAATCAGGGCAGCCGTAGAGGTCCGCCGCGGAGGCGGCTGGAGCTGCGAGGGAGGTTCCGGTGAGCACGGCGACGAAGGCCGCGAGCCCGGTCAATACCCGTTTCGCGCGCATGAATCTCCCATCAACGGCGGCGTCTGGCCCAGCTCGCTGACCACGCCGACCGGGAGTGGCCGGTTGAGTTGCCGGCCCTGACGTCACCCGGATGGACCAGTGCACCTCGGCTCACCCCCGCAGCCGGCTCAGGCCGCGCTCCAGCCGCACCACGGCGAGCCCGGCCAGCACCGCGGCCGCGCGGAAGACGTCACCGGAATGCCCTTCGACGGCGCCCCGCAGCATCGTCATCGCCCAGTAGCCCGGCGAAACCGGCGCGATCGTGGCCGCCCAGGCGGGCCGCATCACGCAGCGAAGCGCAAGGTCCCTATGCAATCACCAGCCTGGACACGGTCGAGTCGACGAAGCCGACGACACGTTGACCGCCGGCTCAGGTCACCGGCTCGCGTCGCGGGTTGAGCGGATCGGCTTGGCGGTCGGCAGTGGCGGTGCTTGCCGAGCGGGTGACCAAGTCGCGCAGGTAGCGGTGCTCCGGGTCGTCGTCGTGGATGGGGTGCCACCACATCGCTTCCACCAGCTCGCCCGCGTCGAACGGGCACGGCAGCACGCGCACCCCCGACGAGGCCGGAATGCGGTCGGCCAGGCGCCGTTGCAGCAGGGCGATCCGATCCGAGCCCGCGACCAAGCCGGGGATGGTCAGGAACGTCTCCGTCACCACCTGCACCCGCGGCTCGATCCCGAGGGTGCGCAGCCGGCGCGCGGCGGGCGTCGACGCCGTAGGGCCGTGATAGGTCACGACCCACGGAAGGGTCTCGAGCTGCTCGATGGTCAGCTCGTCGCCGACCTCGGCGTTGCCGGTGGCGACGAGGCAGACCCATTCGTCGCGGTAGAGGTCCCGGTGCGGGAGGTCGGCGATGAGGAACCCGTGGGGCAGGACCAGCAGGTCCGCGTTCACCAGGACCTGGGGTGCGTCGTCGACCGACTGGGGGTTGTTCGGCACGAACCGCAGCCGCGCGCCGGGTGCCTCCTCGGCGAGCAGGCGCGCGATCGTGTCTCCGAGGACCGTGGTCGTGTAGTCGCTGATCAGGAGCGTGAACTCGCGGGTCGACGAGCCGGGGTCGAAGTCGGGCGCCGCGGCGAAGACGCGTTCGACGCCGGGGAGAGCCGCCTGGACGCGGTCCTTGAGCCGGATCGCCAGCGGGGTCAGCCGGTACTGGTTTCCGGCTCTGGCCAGGAGTTCGTCCCCGAAGTGGCGGCGGAGCCGGGCGAGCTGCGCCGACACCGCGGGCTGGCTCAGGCCCATCCGCTCGGCGGCACGGGACACGCTGCGTTCGCGCAGGAGCGCATCCAGCGTGACGAGCAGGTTCAGGTCCACCCCGTCACTATCCACCAGAATGATACTGAGTATCAACGATTTCGTCTTCCTGGATAGCGCTGGGGCCCCGAGAGTGGAGCCGTGGACCGAACCGATCCCGAGGGCGCGATCGCCGCGGCCGCCCAGCGGTGCTCCAACCGGAGCCGCTGGGGCGCCGACGACGCCCTGGGCACCCTGAACTTCCTCGACGAAGCCAAACGCCGCGAGGGCGCCGCGCTCGTCCGCCGCGGTGCGAGTTTTTCGCTCGCCCAGTCCTTCGACACCGACGGCCCGCAAAAGGGCTGGCGGCGCCGGACCAACCCGGTGCACACGATGCTGGACACCGGAGTGGACGCCGAACGCGGCACGCAGGGCTTCCCGCACGGTCTCGGCGGCGCCGACGACGTCGTCTTCATGCCGCTCCAGGCCTCGACCCAGTGGGACGGGCTCGGCCACATCTTCGACCACGGGATGGCTTATAACGGCCGCCGCGCGGGGGACGTCGTGACCAGCGAAGGCGACCGCGTCACCGGCATCGAGACCACCGCCGGCCTGATCGCCGGGCGTGGGGTGCTCCTCGACGTCGGCCGCGCGGTCGGCGACGGCGAGCTGCCCGACGGGTTCGCGATCACCGCCGAGCACCTGGACGCCACGATCGCCGCGCAGGGCGGAACGGCGCGCGTCGGCCGGGGTGATCTGCTGCTGGTGCGCACCGGCCGGCTCGCCCGCGCGCGCCGTGAGGGCTGGGGTGACTACGCCGGGGGCGACTCACCGGGGCTGTCGTTCACCACCGCGGACTGGCTGCACGGCACGGAGATCGCCGGGATCGCCACCGACACCTGGGGGTTCGAGGTGCGGCCCAACGAGTTCGACATCGCCTTCCAGCCCCTGCACCAGGTCGCCATCCCGCACATCGGGCTGTTCCTGGGTGAGATGTGGGACCTCGACGCGCTGGCGGCCGACTGCGCCGAAGACGGCGTCTTCGAGTTCTGGCTGACCGCCGCACCCTTGCCGGTCACCGGTGCGGTGGGAGCGCCGGTCGCTCCGATCGCCGTCAAGTAGGAGCTCATCATGACCGCCGTGAACACCGTCCTCGTCGTCGGCGCCGGCCTCGCCGGGACCAGCACCGCGATCCTGCTCGCCTCCCGCGGCGTCGCGGTCGACCTCGTCGAGATCACCGCGGGGGTGGGAGGCGTGGGCTCGGGCATCACCTTGCAGGGCAACGCCTTGCGGGTGCTGCGCGACCTCGGCGTCTGGGCCGCGGTGCGGGCCGAGGGCTACTGCTTCGACAGCCTCGGCCTGCGCGCACCGGACCCCGCCGGGACGCTGCTGGCCGAGATCCCCGACGCCCGCACCGGCGGCCCGGACCTGCCCGCGACCGTCGGCATGCCCCGGCCCGCGCTGGCGCGCATCCTCGTCGACCGGGCCCGCGAGGCGGGCGCGAAGGTCCACTTCGGACGGTCGGTGACCGAGCTGACCGAGCACGGCGCCGTGACCTTCTCCGACGGCTCGACCGGCCGCTACGACGTGGTCGTCGGCGCCGACGGGATCCGCTCGGCCACGCGCGGGCTGCTCGGCATCGACGCGCGGACCCGCGCGACGGGTATGGGGATCTGGCGCGCGTTCGGCCCGCGCCCGGCGTTGGTCACGCGGACCGACCTTTACTACGGCGGCCCGTCCTACATCGCCGGTTACTGCCCCACCGGCGAAGACTCGCTTTACGCCTACGTCGTCGAAGCGGCCCAGAACCGCGGTTTCCTGACGCCCGATGAACGGCTGGCGACCCTGCGGAAACTCGCGTCGGCCTACCACGGCCCGTGGGACGAGATCCGCGAGACGCTCGTCGACCCCGCCCGCGTGAACTACACGTGGTTCGAGACGCACGTGCTGCCACCGCCGTGGCACCGCGGCCGCGTCGTGCTCATCGGCGACGCCGCGCACGCGTGCCCGCCGACCCTGGCCCAGGGCGGGGCGCAGGCCCTCGAAGACGCGGCGGTCCTCGCCGAACTCCTGCTCGCGGCCGACGCGCTCGACGACGAACTGTGGACGGCGTTCACCGAGCGGCGGTACGCCCGCGCCAAGGCCGTTGTCGACGCGTCGAACCAGCTCGGCCAGTGGCTGCTCGACGGCGAACGCGGCGACGTCCCCGGCCTGATGCGCGAGATCGCCACCTTGGTCACCCCGACCGCCTGAGAGGAATCCATGATCACCCACCTGCGGCACATCGACCTCGCTGTTCCGGACCTGGCCCGGCAGCAAGACTTCTTCACCAACGCCTGGGGCCTGTCCACCGAGCACACCGACACCGGGATCGCGTTCCTCGCCGCCGAAGGCTCGCCGGAGCAGTACGTCGTCCGGCTCCGCGAGGCAGCCGACAAACGAATCGACCTCATCGCCTTCGGTGTGGCGTCACCCTCCGATGTGGACACTCTCGCC
Organism: Amycolatopsis sp. NPDC051061; assembly: GCF_040682935.1. Taxonomy (NCBI): domain Bacteria; kingdom Bacillati; phylum Actinomycetota; class Actinomycetes; order Pseudonocardiales; family Pseudonocardiaceae; genus Amycolatopsis; species Amycolatopsis sp. NPDC051061. The sequence continues at coordinate 65,671 of NZ_JBFBBZ010000024.1, read as the reverse complement.
GAAAGGCTCGGCGTCGCGGGCGTCACGTTGGTCTCCGAGCCCGGCGCGCTGAAGACCCCAGGCGGTGGCTACGGGTTCCGGTTCTTCGACAACGAAGGACGGACCGTGGAGATCAGCGCCGACGTCGCCGTGCGGCAGCACCGCAAGATCGAGGAGGGCGAACCCGTCCCGGTGCGGCTGTCCCACGTCGTCCTCAACTCCGCGAACCCCGAAGAAACCCGCGCCTTCTACGAGAAGCACCTCGGCTTCCGGCTCTCGGACATCCTGATGCACCCCCGGATGGGCGAGATGATGTGGTTCCTGCGGATCAACTCCTGGCACCACAGCCTCGCGATCGCGCGCGGCCCGCACCCGTCGCTGCACCACGCGTCCTTCGAGCTGCGCGGGATCGACGAGTACATGCGCGGCACCGGGAAGCTGCTGCGCGCGGGCGTCGAGAAGATCTGGGGACCGGGCCGGCACCTGGCCGGCAACAACACATTCTCCTACTTCCTCGACCCGCACGGCAACACCGTCGAGTACACGACGGAGCTGGAGCTGGTCGACGAAGACGCCTGGCACCCGCACCTGTACGACTTCAGCGACCCCGCGGTGAGCGACCAGTGGGGCACGGCGAACGCGATGGACGAGTTCGTCGCGCGCAAGTCGTTCAACAACCCCGACCGGGGCCTGTTCCTCGCCCCGCCGGTCTGAGCCATGCGGTTCGCCACCTACCTCCACGACGGAGTGACCCGGGCCGGCGTCGTCGGTGACGACGGCCTGCACGCGCTGCCCGACGGCTCGACTGTCCTCGGGCTCATCCGGAAAGGGCTGCCCACCGCGCTGGCGCTGGGCACCTACGCGATGCGTTCGCCCGCGGTGCCGCTGGACGCCGTCCGGCTGTTGCCGCCCCTGAACCCGCCGACCGTGCGCGATTTCGTGGCGTTCGAGGAGCACGTCGAAGGAATCGCGGGCGGCGTGGTTCCGGAATGGTACGAGGCTCCGACGTTCTACTTCACCAATCCGTACGCGCTCGTCGGCGCGCACGACGACGTGCCGGTGCCGCCGGGCTCGCAGGCGTTCGACTTCGAACTCGAGGTGGCGGCGGTGATCGGCCACGACGGCGCGTCGCTCACCCCGGCCGAGGCGCGTGACGCGATCTTCGGGTACACGATCCTCAACGACTGGTCCGCGCGGGATCTCCAGCGTCGCGAGATGAAGGTCAACCTGGGCCCCGCCAAGGGCAAGGACTCCGCGACGACCCTGGGGCCGTGGCTGGTCACCGCCGACGAGCTGGAACCGTTCCGTGACGCCGAGGGATTCCTGGCGCTGACGATGCGGGTGTTGGTTAACGGGGCCGAAGTGGGCCATGACCTGCTGTCCAACATGGGCTGGCCGTTCGAGGAACTGGTCTCCTACGCCTCGCGAGGCACGTGGGTCCGCATCGGCGACGTGCTCGGTTCGGGGACCTGCGGCAACGGCGGCTGCCTGGCCGAGCTGTGGGGCCGCGGGCGGGACGTTCCGCCGTTGGGTCCCGGCGACGTCGTCGAGATGACCGTCGAGGGGCTCGGCACGATCCGCAACACCGTCGTCGCGGGTGTGGATCTGCCGCCCGTCGCCGCGGCACGTCCGCGGAAGCGGGCGCGGTGACCGGCCGGGTCGCGGGAAAGGTCGTGGTGGTCACCGGCGCCGGTCGGGGACAAGGCGCCGCGGAGGCGCGTTTGCTGGCTGCCGAGGGCGCGGAGGTCATCGGCGTCGACCTGACCGAGGAGCCGGCCGAGGACCTGCCTGGCGTCGAGTACGTCCGGCTCGACGTCACCGATCCCGCCGGGTGGGCGGCGCTGGCGCGGAACCGGGAGCGGATCGACGGGCTCGTCGCCAACGCCGGGATCACTTGGCGAGCACGGTTGCCCGAGGTGGCGCCGGAGGACCTGGCGCGCGTCCACGACGTCAACGTCGGCGGGACGGTGCGGGCGATCCAGGCCGTGCTGCCGCGGATGCCCGCCGGTGGTTCCATCGTCGTCGTCGGGTCCGTGGCCGCGCTGACCGGCCACTACCCGGCGGCGTACACGGCGAGCAAGTGGGCGCTGCGCGGGCTGGCGAAGACGGCGTGCACCGAACTCGGGCCGCGCGGCATCCGCGTCAACACCGTGCACCCCGGCTACATCGAGACCCCGATGACCGCGTCCGCGGCCCCCGCGTTCCGTGCGGCCAACATCGCCGAGACGCCGCTGGGCCGCACCGGAACCACGGCCGAGGTCGCGCCGCTGGTCGTGTTCCTGCTCAGCGACGACGCGTCGTTCATCACCGGCGCCGAGATCCCCGTCGACGGTGGCTTGACCGCTCACGGCGGTGTCAAGTCCCTCGCCGACGCACTCTCCTGAAAGGACAGTCCGTGTTCGAGTACTTCCCCGGCAACTACGTCTGGAACCTGGGTGTTGTCGCGACGCTCAACAGCGGCGGCCTCATCGACGAGGTCGACCGGGCCTGCCGTCCGATCAAGGAGGCCGCCCAGCGCGGCGAAGACGCCGGCACAGCCGACTTCCTCCGCGCCTGGACCGAGCTGACCGACCAGCTCGAAGCCCAGGCCGAGGAGGCGGCCAAGGCGGGGCACACGCGCACGGCGAAGCAGCTCTACGCCCGCGCCACCAACTACCTCTGCCAGGCCGAGCGCATGCAGAGCGCGTCCGCCCCGGGCCGGCTCGACACCTACCGCCGCGTCCTCGAGCTGCAGGAGAAGGCCTTCGTGACGGTCACCCGCGTCGAAGTCCCCTACGAAGGCACCACGTTGCCCGCCTACTTCAGCAGTGCGGGGAGCCGGGCGCCGGTGATGATCATGTGGAACGGGCTGGACTCCACCAAGGAGCACATGTACTCGTCCCGGCACTGGGCGGAGCTGGCCGCGCGCGGGATCTCGTGCCTGATGGTCGACTGCCCGGGTTCGGGCGAGGCGCTGCGCCTGCAGGGCCTCACCGCGCGCGTCGACACCGAAGCCTGGGCCACGGCCTGCGTCGACTACCTCGAGACCCGCGACGACGTCGACCCGGCCCGCATCGGCTTGGTCGGCTGGTCGTTGGGCGGCTACTTCGCCCCGCGCGCGGCGGCGTTCGAGAAACGGCTCGCGCTGGTGGTTGCGTGGGGCGCGAACCACGACTGGGGCGCGGTGCAGCGCCGCCGTCTCCAGCGAGAGGGCGAGCGGCCGGTGCCGCACTACTGGGAGCACGTCCGGTGGGTGTGGGGCCAGGACGACCTCGACGAGTTCATCGAGTTCGCCGCCGACGTGCACCTCGACGGCGTCGTCGAGAAGATCACCGTGCCGTTCCTCGTCTGCCACGGCGAGAACGACCGCCAGATCCCCCTCGAGTACGCGCACCGCTCGTACGACCAGGCGACGGCGAGCCCGAACCGGAAGCTGCGGATCTTCACCGCGGCGGAGGGCGGGGCCGAGCACATCGGCATCGACCACCTCTCCCACACCAGTGTCTACGTCGCCGACTGGGTAGCCGACACGTTCCGCACAACGTGAACGCGAAGGAGGGGCCGTCCACATCGGACGGCCTCTCCTTCGTGCGCCGCGTCAGAGCGACGCGAGATCTGCCTGTGTACAACCATGGAGCACTTTCGTGGCCAGCTCTTCCAGTCGTGCCGCGGCCTCGGGCGCGACGCAGGTGCCGTTCCGGTCGAACAACCGCGCCGAACTTGTGGTGAGGGTGACGCCCAACGGGGTGGGCCAGCCGCGCATGGCGTACGTCACTGAGCCATTCCGAGCAACCGGGTCGGTTTCCACCGAGTGGCTTTCCGCCGGTTCGATATTGCCTTGCCGCCCCACGGGGGCGGTGTCTACGTTCCGGTGATGCGTTCGCGACTGCTGGCAGTGACCTTCGAAACGGACAACCCGGCTGAACCGGCCCGCTTCTGGGCCGGCTTGCTCGGCCGGGAGGTCATCGAGGACACCGGCGGTGTGCTGCTACCGGGCGGGGACGCCCAGCTCGGCCTGCGGTTCGTACCGGGCCGCGCCGGCCGGCTCGGCGCGAACCGGATGCACCTGCACCTGACCAGCGCCGACCTCGACGACCAGCAGCACACGGTGGCCACGGCGATCAGGCTCGGTGGCCGCCACGTCGACGTCGGGCAGCGACCCGAGGAGGCGCACGTCGTCCTGGCCGACCCGGCAGGCTACGAGTTCTGCGTGATCGAGCCCGGCAACGGCTACCTCGACGGGTGCGGCCCGCTGGGCGAGCTCACCTGTGCCGGCACCCGGCAGGCCGGCCTGTTCTGGAGCACGGCGCTGGGCTGGCCCCTGGTGTGGGACCGGGGCGAGCAGACCGCGATCCAGTCACCGAGCGGCGGCACGAAGGTCGCCTGGGACGCATGGGACGGCACGCCCGTGGCGCCGAAAGCGGAGCCGAACCGGCAGCGCTTCGAGCTGCTCCCGGCGGACGGCGACCAGCGGGCGGCGGTCGACGCGCTGATCTCCCTCGGCGCCGCTCGGCTCGACGCCCGCGACGACGGCACCGTCGTACTGGCGGACCCGGACGGCACCGAGTTCTGCGTGCGGCCGACCGGTCCCGTTCCAGGATCGGGATGGGTCAGTGCGGCTGGGAGAGATCGCCGGGCTTGAAGGCCTTCACCGTGTCGGTGACGGGCTGGTCGAGGTCCGTCTTGTGGGCGACCGGGTAGACCCAGCGCAGCCCGGCTGTGGAACCCGCTCCGATCGACTCGTGCTCGTAGAAGATCTTGCCGTCGCCCTGGTAGCCGGAGACCGTGTAGCCATCGCTGTCGTCGGAGCGGAAGGTCACCCGGCCGCCGTTCCCTTCCACCGAGGCGACCACCTCGGCCAGCCGGTCCGCCGGCCGGCGGCCTCCCGAGTTGGTTCCCCACACCGTCAGCGTCGCGCCGAGACCGGCATCGGTGAACCTCATCCCTTCGCCGTCCTCCGGGACCCACGACGACGCGGTGTAGCCCGGCGGCACCTGCGTGGTGAACCCGAAGCGGGAGTTCGTGTACGTGGTCCCGGCACCAGGCTGCCCCGACGTCGGCGGTGCTGACGAAGAAGCGGCCGGCGCCGTCCGGCCCACCATCGTCAGGAACTTCGGCTGCAGCAGGTCGTCGAGTTCGTCGTACGGAAGCACCACGGGCTCGTTCCCGGCCGCCGAGGCGCAGCCGAGGTCGTACCACAGGATCTCGAACTCCGCCCCGGTCCGGGTGAACCCGAACGTCGCGGCCGGCACGTGGCCGCCGGCGCCACCGGGCTGCTCCGCGGCGTCCATGCCGACCTGCCGCTCCGGAGACCCGACGACCGTGGGCACGGTGCAGAAACCGTTCTTCGTGTGCGGGGTCAGCCGCCGGGTCAGCGTCCGCATGCCGGCGGCCGTCAGGATCTCGGGCCGGAAGACGTCCCCGGGGCCCAGCACCTGCCCCGTGGCGAGGTCGACGGAGAACGCTTCGGGGAACCGCCAGGTGGTGTGCCCCAGGGTGTCCGAGTCGAGATCGTGGTCGTACCGCACGGAAAGCAAGCCCGGTGTCTGCAGCAGGACCCGCGCGGACGAGTGCAGCGCGGCCGTCTCCCCGGCCGCCCGGAACCGCTCGACCAGATCCGGCTGGGCGACCGCGTCCCGCACCGACTTCAGCCGCTTGTCGATCGGTGCCCGCAACGCGTCGTTGATCCGTTGCCGGACCGCGGCGTCCGAACCGCCGGACACCTGCGGGTACTGGAGCTCGTAGCTGATCGGCAGCGCCTGGTCCCGACCGGACAGGGTCTGCACGGCGACCGACAGCGCCGCAGGCGGGGCCGGCGGGTCGTCGCCGGGCGGGAAGATCAACAGTCCGCCGGCGACCAGCCCGCCGACGATCGCGACCGCGATGGCTATCTTGCCCGCCACCGCCGCGGTCACGCCCGTCCCGGTGCCCGCGGCCGTCACGCCGGCCCCGGCGCCGGCCGCTGCGACCGGCGCGGCGGCCGTGCCGGCGGCCGTCAGGAGCGCCAACGGCGTCAACGCCGTCAGCGCCGCGGCCGAGGTGGCCAGCCGCTTCCAGCCGCGCTTCTCCCAGTTCTTCCCGTAGGCCTTGCGGGCGACGGCTTCCAGTTCGGTCACGAAGCCGTCCGCCGTCGCCGGTCGCCACGCCGGGTCCTTCGCCATGCCCCGCGCGATCAGCGGGCGCAGCGCCTCGGGCACCGCCTCCAGCGGCACCGGCGCTCCCCCGTGCAGCGCGCGCAGCTGCTCGCTGGTGTCCGCCTCGAACGGCCGGTGCCCGGTGATGCACTGGTAGAACACGCACGTGGCCGCGTACACGTCGGTGGCGGGCAGGCCGGGCCGGCCGGCCCACTGCTCCGGTGCCATGTAGGCCGGGGAGCCGGCGGTCAGTCCGTTGTGGCCGTCCAAAGTGGCCAGTCCGAAGTCGACCAGCTTCGACTCGCCCTCCCGCGACACCAGCACGTTCCCCGGCTTGTAGTCCCGGTGGACCACGCCGACCGCGTGCGCGTCGGCGAGGCCGAGCAGCGAGCCCTTCAGGATCGCCAGCGCCGCCTCGGGCGCCAAGACGTTCTCCGCCACCAGCAGTGCGCGCAGCGACACGCCGGGCACCGCCTCCATGACCAGCGCGGCGCCCTGCGGCGTCTCGACGAAGTCGAAGAGCCGGACCACATGCGGGCTCCGCACGCCGGACAGCAGCCACGCCTCCCGCCGGAAGCCGTCCGCGATCCGCGCGTCGGCGAGGAATTCCGCGCGCAGGTACTTGATCGCCGCCATCTTCCCCGAGGCCTCGTGCTTGGCCAGCACGACCCGCCCGAAACCGCCGGTGCCGAGCACGTCCACTTCGGCGTACCCGGGCAGGCGCCAGGTGTCGTTCATCCCCGCCGTTTTCCCCTCACTGCGTTCTCCCCGCGGCAAGCCCGAGGCTGCTCTGCCGGTCACCGCCTTGCGTCACCGCCTTCCGGAGCATACGGAAGAAACGCCGGGATTCCCACGCTAAACCGTTCGGCCCGGTCGCGCGTGGAAGGACGGCATCGCCGTGCGCTTTCGCGCCTGAGCGGCACTCAGTCGGTGACGTACCACTTTCCGTTGCGCAGCTCCAGAACGGCGTCGCCCAGGTCGCCGGCGGTGAACGTGGAGCTGGACTTGATCGCCTTGGCGGGGATTTCGACCTTCGTCGCGGACCCGGTGATCCGGGACCGGTCCACTGTGGCGCCCATCAGTGCTTTCCGCTGCGAAGGGGTGAACATCCCGAAGGTGATCGGAAGCGTCTGTTCGCACGGCCCGAAGCCCTCGTCCTCCGCCTTCTTGGCGGCGGGCGCGGCGATTTCGCAGGCCGTGGCGACGTCTTTGCCGCCCACCGCGTGCAGGTAGGTTTCGTACCGCCCGACCGCGTCGTCGGCCGCCTTCTTCGTCGACGGGGCCGCCTGCGTGGTCGTGGCGGGCGGTGCGGAGGATGGCGCGGCCGACGTCGTGGCCGGGGGCGGGGCGGTGCTCGAGGAAACCGGTGCCGCCGAGGTGTCACCCCCACCCGAGCAACCGGCGATCAGCAGGGCGAAGCCGGCGGCGAGCAAGGGCAGTGCGCGAGCGGACATGGAGCGCCTTTCGGGTCGGTGAGAACGGCCGGAGCATAGGGGGGCCGGCGGCCGCCCGGGCGGCGAGACCGGCAAAACACGGGCTGAGAGTAACGCTGCTACCAGGTGAGAGTGACACTTTTGCGTGAATTGCCACGCGAGAGCGCCACGGTCCGCTACCGTCCCTGCCGGGGCTCCGACCGGAGCAATCGAGCGGGGGAAGGTCCACGCACATGCGGCGAACTCTGGTGATCTTGGCCTGTCTGGGGGCCGTGCTCACGGCTGCCGGCTGCGGAACCGACGGCGGCTCGGCCTCGACGCCGAACGGATCGGCGCCCGCCTCGCAGCCGCCGACGTCCGCCGCGCCCGCGGCGAAGACCGCCGACCCGCCCATGTCGTTCGACCAAAGCGTCCCCGTCGGGCTCCCGGCCGGTGCGCTGCGCGCCAACGTGGCGGGCAACGTCACCTCGACGTTCATGACACTGCGCGATCGCACGGGCTACATCGTCACCCCCACCGCGCTGGACGTGGTGGATGTGCTGACCGGACAACAGAAGTGGACCGTTCCGTTCGATCGCCAACCCGGTGATCCGGACAACCAGAGCGGGCCGTTCGTCAACACCACCGGACCGCGCCCGCCGGCGGTCGGCGACAAGCTGGCCATCGCCGCCGTCCCGGTCCTCATCCCGGAGAAGGGCACCACACCCGCCTACATCGCACTGTCGGTGGTCGCGGCGGACCTCGCCAAGGGCACCAAGGCCTGGCAGTCCGAGACCAAGGTCTCCGAGGATCAGTACGCCGATGCCGGCAACGCCGTCACCCAGGTCGTCGCCATCACGGACCAGGCCGTCATCGCCGATTACGGCCGCTCGGACGAGGAGCACGTCACGGTCGCGCTCGACCCCGCCAGCGGCAAAACCCTGTGGGAGCGCAAGGACTACGACGCCGGCAGCGTGTACGGTGACGTCGTCGTCGGCGCCGACTACAACGTCGCCGAGAACTCCTCGATGGTCCAGGCGACCGCGCTCGACCTGGCCACCGGCCGGCAGAAGTGGGTCGGCGCCCAGCAGTCGTCCGCGGTCGTCGTGACCCCCGGCGACCCGGCGCTGGTCGTGCTCACCCGGACCGACTACGGCGACGGCCATTCGTTCCTGCTGTTCCTCGACTCCGCCACCGGTGCGGTGAAGGCCGAAGCCGAGGGGGAGAAGGACTTCGGCTCCTCCTCGTACGGAACCTGCTACTACGACGAGCAGTCCGTGCTCGTCTGCGATGCGCGCGGCGTCCTCACCGCCTACGACGCCAAGACCGCCGCGAAACTCTGGACTCTGCCCGACCAGGCCGCCAACCGGGTGGCTCCCACTATCACCACCGCGTGGCACGGCGCCCTCTACGGCAAGACCGACGGCGGCCGGCCGATCGTGCTGGATGCCAAGTCGGGCCAGGACCTGGCCACCGACGACGTCGGCGTCGTCCCGGCCTTGGTCAGCAAGTACGCCGGCATCGGCGCCGGTGACAGCGGCGCACCCGTGGCATACCCAGTCAAGAAATAAGCTCCTCGGCCTCGGGCGGAGAACGACGCCGGCCGCGATGGATGCGGCCGCCGCTGCGGCGCGGGGACGTCACCCCGCGCCGCAGCGTGGGTCTACGACGAGAACGACCAGAGCTGGCACGTGTTGTTGAGCCACATCCACATCTGCGTCTTCGTGCCGTTGGCGGTGCCGCAGTTCTGGTCGTCGAGGACCATTCCGCTGTTCTCCACCACCAGCTCGTAGCGGCCGTTGCCGGCCGGGATCACCGCCCACTGCTGGCACGTGTTGCCCAGTGACTGCCACAGGTCCGTGGCGGTGCCGAGCGCCAAGCCGCAGTTGACCGCGTCGAGCACCGTGCCCGAGTTGACGTTGGTGATCGTCCACTTGTTGGCGCCGACGCTGGTGAAGCGCCACTGCTGACAAGAATTGTTCAGGTTCGCCCACAGCTGGACCGCGGTGCCGTTGGCGGTGCCGCAGTTGGCCGCGTCGAGCACCTTGCCGGCGGTCAGGTTCGTCAGGCGGTAGCTCGCGCCGCTAACCGGGAACGTGACGCTCTTGCCGTAGCCCACCGAGACGATGTTCGCCTGCACCGAGTTCTCCGTGGCGTCGGACGGATAGCCCGAGGTCATCACGCCCTCGAAGAACGAGCCGACCGAACCGTTGCTGTTGTCGCCGCCGATGCCGAGGATGATCGCGCCCTGCTTGGTCATCGGCCGGTAGCCGCCCTGCGTCGGCAGGGATCCGTTCCACCGGGTCGCGAGGCCGCCGGACTGGGCGTTGCCGTCCTTGATCGCGTACGTCGAGGTGCCGTTGTTCTTGGTCACCGCGGTGACGAACGCGCTCGAACGGCCGGTGTTCGTGGTGTTCGAGCCGTTCCCTCCGGCGAACAGGCCGTTTTCCAGGTCGGCCATGACCTTCGGGGCGGAGCCGCTGCACGGCGAGAACCAGCACAGGGTGCCGAAGTAGATGGCGTCCATGTCACCGTTGCCGGTGTCGTTGTTGCTGGTTTCGGCGTTGCCGTAGTCGAAGCAGCAGCGGTTGTTGACGTGCGTGCCCTCGGTGACCATGTACATGCCCTCGGGTGCGCTGCCGGTGGCGACGCCGTTGGTGCTGTTGTTGCGGTAGCCGTTGCCGGCCGAGATGTAGACGCCGTACACCTTGTGGCCGCCCGCCGTCACCGGCAGGGCCGCGGCGTTCGCGCCCTGGTCGGCGGTGGGGTTGGCGCCGCCGCCGGGGGCGATGGTCAGGTCGTTGTGGCGCGATGTCTGGTCGTAGATCCGCACGATCGTGCAGTACGTGCCCGAGCAGAACGAGTCCTGCGTCGCGGCGTTCGCGTAGCCGCCGGCGCCGAGCACGCCGATGTTGGCGGTGGCGCCGTCGGACCAGCGGCGCACCTGGTAGAGCGACCCGCCGTAGGAGCCGAACAGCGCGCGGGTGGTGCTGTGCGCGGCGACGCAGGGCGTACCGCCGGACGCGTAGATGTCGCACGGCCCGGTGCCGGCGGCCGTGGCCGTGCCCGTCGTGACAGTCAGCGCCGCGCCGGTGAGCAGGACGGCGGCTCCGACCGCGAGCACCTTTCGCCAGCGGTGACGGAGAACCCGAAAACCCATTGCTGTCTCCTTTCGTGTGCCTGCGAAACCCGAAAGCGTTGTGGTTCAGTACAAGTAGGGCCAGCCGGCCGAATCGCGAGCGAGCAGGTTGATGCCCAGCAACGACGTGCCGTTGTCCGCGTAGTAGTGGTAGGTCAGGACGTCGCCGTCGTTGTCCGCCAAGACGTCCTGGTGCCCGGGGCCGTGGACGCTGCCCTGGCCCGCGAGGATTTCGGTGCCACCGCCGGAGGTCATCGCGACGCCGTTGCGGTCGGCGTACGGGCCGGTGATGCTGCCGGAGCGGCCCACCATCACGCGGTAGGTGCTCGACGCGCCCCGGCAGCACAGGTCGAACGAGACGAACAGGTAGTAGTAGCTCCCGCGCTTGACGATGTTCGGCGCCTCGATCGCGCCGCCGCCCCGGCCGGCGATCGACCGCATCGTGCTGTCCGAGCGCAGACCGGTCGACGGGTTGAGCTCGACCAGCTTGACACCCGACCAGAACGAACCGAACGAAAGCCACCAGCGACCCTGGTCGTCCACCACCAAGTCGGGGTCGATGGCGTTGAAGTCGTCCGACGTGCGCGACTCGATCACCAGACCGCGATGGGTCCACGTTCCGGCGTTACCGCTGGTACTGGTGGCCAGGAAGATCGCCGACCGGTTCGACCCGAACGTCGAAGCCGCGTAGTACAGCCAGTACTGGCCGTTGCGGTAGGAGATGTCCGGCGCCCACAGGTTCCGGCTGCCACCGGTGTACGTGCTCGTCCACGAGGCACCGCCCGGAAACACCGAACCCGCAGTGCGGAACGCGGTCCGATCCGTCGACGTCTTCAGCGCGATGTCGTTCCCGGTGTGCGCCACCAGATAACTGCCGTCAGGCCGCTTGACCATGCTCGGGTCGTGCACGCCGATGTCACCGGTCACCCGGCCCGGCAACGGATAAGCAGCCGCCTCCGGCGCCACCACCACCGCGAGAGCCAGTGCCACCAGCAGTACCGAAAACCTCTTCATCGATGAGACCACGATGTCCTCGATTCCGAAGGAACGCGAGCAGAACTAGCACGATAACGCTCACCGGCAGCGTCGACAAGGCGTTTCTGTTATCGCTAACAGCGCATGTTCAAGCGATGATTCTTGAGATCGCCGTCCAACATCCTGTTGAACTGGGAACCTTCGAGACCGGCCCTGACCGGATTCGGTAGGCGGATCGCACAAACTGTTAGCGCTAACACGAAATCGGAACGCACTCGTACGACCGATCAGGCGAGTCGCACCGCGGTCCACGACACCGGGGCCAGGACGGTGCGCAGGGTGCCGCCGGTCAGCTCGGCGGGGTGGCGGCGGGGCACGACCCGGTCCGGGTGCGCCGCGGTGTTGGTCGCCGACGTGTCCGGGTCGTGCAGGGTCCAGGCCTCGGTCACCGACACCGCACCGGGCACGGCGACGGTCAGGTCCACCGGTTCGGTGCGGTGGCGGTTCACGGCGAACACCACCGTCTCCCCCGTCGCCGGGGCGTGGGTGGCGACCGCGTCGACGACCGGCACGTCGCCGTAGCGGGCCGTCCCGTACACCGGGGACGCGACCTCCGTGCGCAGCACCTGCCCGCGCGCGAGCCGGGCCGTCAGCGCGAACGGGTGGAACGTCGTCTGCCGCCACGCCGGGCCGCCGGGCTCCGTGCGGATGGGGGCGATCACGTTGACCAGCTGTGCCTGGCAGGCGGCCGCCACCCGGTCGCTGTGCCGCAGCAACGAGATCAGGAGGTTCCCGACGACGACGGCGTCGGCGACGTCATAGGTGTCCTCGATGAGGGGGGCCGCGGTACGCCACGCCGTGGGCGGGTCGGCCTGGAAACGCTGCTGGTACCAGACGTTCCACTCGTCGAAGGACACTCCGATGCGCTTGTCGCTCCTCAGCCGGGCGCCCACGGCGTCGGCCGTCGCGACGACGCTGTCGATGACGTGGTCCATGTCCACGGCCGAGGCGAGGAAGCTGTCGATGTCGCCGTCGAGCACCTCGTAGTAGACGTGGCACGAGATGTGGTCGACCTGGTCGTAGGCCAGCTCGAGCACGGTCGACTCCCACGCGCCGAACGTCGGCATGCCCGAGTTCGAGCTGCCGCACGCGATCAGTTCGAGCTCCGGCTCGGCCTGCCGCAACGCCCGGGCCGTCTCCGCCGCCAGCCGGCCGTACTCGTGCGCGGTCTTGTGGCCCGTCTGCCATGGACCGTCCAGCTCGTTGCCGAGGCACCACAGCCGTACGCCGTGCGGTTCCGGCGTGCCGTTCGCCCGCCGCAGGTCGGACAGGTGCGTGCCGCCCGGGTGGTTGAGGTACTCGTGCACGTCGAGGGCCTCCGCGACGCCGCGGGTGCCGAGGTTCACCGCGTACATGATCTCCGCGCCGGCCTTGCCCGCCCAGCGGGCGAACTCGTCGATGCCGACCTCGTTGGTCTCGATGCCGCGCCACGCGAGGTCGCGGCGCACCGGGCGGTCCGGGCCGACGCCGTCCTCCCACCGGTACCCGGACACGAAGTTCCCGCCCGGGTACCGGACGACCGTGACCCCCAGCTCCCGGGTCAGGGCGAGCACGTCGCCGCGGAACCCGTCCTCGTCGGCGGTCGGGTGCCCCGGCTCGTGGATCCCGGTGTGGACGCACCGCCCCAGGTGCTCGACGAACGAGCCGAACGTGCGGCGGCGCACCGGCGCGACGACGAAGTCGGGGCTGAGGGCGATGGCGGCACTGAGCACAGGTCTCCTATCGCAGTGCGCCGGCTCCGGCGCCGCTGCGCCAGAACCGTTGCAGGAAGACGAAAGCGATGACGAGCGGCACGATCGCCAGCAGCGAGCCGGTGACCACGAGGTTGAACAGCACGCGCGTGCCGGCCTCCTGCTGGGCGGTGTTGAACCAGGTGGTCAACCCGACCGTCAGCGGGAAGAGGTCGGCATCGCTCAGCATCACGAGCGGCAGGAAGTAGTTGTTCCAGGTGGACACGAGCGTGAACAGGAAGACCGTGACCAGGGCCGGCCGGATCATCGGCACCGCGACCTGCCAGAAGATCCGCCACTCGCTCGCCCGGTCGAGGCGCGCCGCGTCGAGCAGGTCCGCCGGCACGCTCTCGGCCACGTACACCCGCACCAGGTAGGTGCCGAACGGGCTGAGCAGCGACGGCAGGATCACCGCTCCCATCGTGTTGACGATGCCGAGATGGGACAGGATCAGGTAGGTCGGCAGCACCAGCGCCGTGGCGGGCACCATGATCATGCCGAGCAGCGCGGTTTCGAAGAACCGCTTGCCCCAAAAGGAAAAGCGGGCGAGGCCGTAGCCCGCCAACGCTGCGAGCAGCGTCGCGCCTGCCGCGCTCACACCCGAGTACACCGCGGTGTTGACGAGCCAGTGGCCGTAGACACCGTCGTCCTCGCGGAACAGTTGCGCGAGGTTGTCGAACAGGTTGAAGCCGTCGAACCACAGGGCCGGGCTGGACAGCAGGCCGGACTGGCTCTTGGTCGCGGCGATCGCGACCCACAGCAGCGGGACGAGGAAGTACAGCATGCCCGCCGCCATGAGCAGGTGCGGTACCCGCGTCTTCGGTGCCACGGGCGACCTCATGACCGCCTCCGCTTCCTCGTCAGCAGCACGAACGCGTACGCGGCGACGAACACGACGAAGCCGAGCGCGAAGGAGATCGCGGCCGAGTAGTGGAAGTCGGAGTAGGCGAACGCCTGGTTGTAGGCGTAAAGGTTCGGGGTGTAGCCGGCGGAGATCTGCGGTGCAAACCGGGACATCACGTAGGGTTCGACGAAGAACTGCATGGTGCCGATGACCGTGAAGATCGCGGCGAGCCCGATCGCCTGCCCGATCGCGGGCACCTTGATCCGCACCGCGATCTGCACCTGGGACGCGCCGTCGATCAGCGCCGCCTCGTACATCTCCCTCGGCACGCCCTGCAGCGCCGAGTACAGGACGATCATGTTGTAGCCGGTCCACGCCCACGTCACGATGTTGCCGAGCGACAGGAGCAGCAGGTCCGTCGAGAAGAAGTCGACCGGCTCGCCGCCCACCACCGCCGGCAGGCCGGCGAACGGGCCGAACGTCTTGCTGTAGAGGAACCCCCACATGAGCGCGCCGAGGACGGCGGGCACCGCGTAGGGCATGAACGCGATGAGCCGGAACGCGATCGCGAACCTCGTGGTGACCGCGTCGAGCGTGAGCGCCCCGGCGAGCGCGATCCCGAGCATGACCGGGATCTGCACCGCGCCGAACACGACCACGCGGCCGGCGCCGTCCAGCAGCACCGGGTCGGTGAAGGCCCGGGTGTAGTTGGCGAACCCGGTGAAGCGTTCGCCGAGCGCGAGGCTCTTGCTGGACAGGCTGAGCCAGAACGCGTATCCGAGCGGCACGACCAGGAACGCCACCACCACGAGGAAGAACGGGAGGACGAACAACGCTCCGGTGAGCGGACGGCTGGTCGTTCGGTTGCGCCGCACGGGGTCTCCTCGCCTACCGGCCGACCGTGAAGCCCTGTTTCCGCGCGTAGTCCACGACGTTGTTTTGGGTCGCGCTGAGCACCGTGTCCCACTTCCGTTTCCCCGAGACGGCTTCCGCGCACCGGTCGAGCAGGTCGCCGAACACGAAGTCCTGGAACGGGGTGTAATCGAAGTCGCCCAGCTTCTCCGACACCGGCACGAAGATCTCGTTCACCTTCTGGCCGCCGAAGAAGCCGTACGCCTTGCCGGTGAACGCCGGGTCGGCCGCGACGTCCTTGACCAGCGGGTAGAGGAACTCCTTGTTGAGGCCGATGTCCCAGGCCTGCTTCGACTTGCCGAACAGCTCGCGCGCCACCACGGTGGCCGCCTGGGGGTTCTTCGCTTGCTTGGTGACCGTGAACGTCGAGCCGCCCCAGTCGCCTTGGGCGTCCTCGCCCTTGGTCCACTGCGGCATCGGTGCGACCGCCCACTTGCCCGCGGTGTTCTTCAGCGAACCCGCGACGTAGCCGGGGGTCCACCCCGCGGCCGCCCACGTCCAGTACTTGCCGGAGTCGAGCGCCGCGGCGGCGTCGGCGGTGAAGAAGGGGTCGGTCGCCATGAGGCCCCGCTGGACGAGGTCGCCGTAGAACTCGACGACCTTCTCGCAGGCCGGGTTGGTCAGATCGATCTTCACCTGGTCCCGCGCTTTGGCCATCGAGTAGCCGTAGGGGCGGCACCCCGCTTGCCACATCAGGCCGTTGAGCCAGCCGCCGTCGCTGCCGAAGCTCGCGATGAACGCGGTGGGGTCGGCCGCCTTCATCTTCTCCGCGGCGGCCGCGTACTCGGCCCACGTGGTCGGCACCGGGATCGCGTACTTCTCGAAGAGGTCCTTGCGGTACATCAGCGCCATCGGCCCGCCGTCGACCGGGATGGCGTAGACCTTGTCGCCGTCGGTCGACTGCTGCCAGGCCCAGTCGGCGTACAAGCTCCTGTCCTCGCCGGCGCCGTACTGGGCCATGTCGACGAGCGCGTCGAGGATGAGGAACGTGGGGATCTGCTGGAACTCCACCATCGCGACGTCCGGAGCTCCGGTGCCGGCCGTGAAGGCCGTCTTCAGCTTGGCGTACTGGTCGGGACCGGTGCCGACGTTCGTCCAGTCGACCTGGATGTCCTTGTGGGTGGCGTTGAACGCCTCGACCACGCTCTTGAACTCCGGGTACCACGCCCACACCGACACGTGCACGGGCCGGCCGGTGCCACCGCCGGTGCTGTCGCCGGAACCACCGCTGCACGACGCGACCGCCAGCAGCCCGCCGACGGCGAGCACGGAGACGACCTTGCGCAACCCGTTGAAGCCGAGCATGTGACAGCGCCTTTCCGCGGGCTCACGGCGGCGGTCATCGTCACGGAACGCGAACGTCCGGGGGCACGCCGAGCCGGGAGCAAAGGGCAGGGACCGAACGGTGGTGCGCGCCTCGGCCGGACGGGACTGACCCTGGCTGCCGCCGTGGCACCGGATTTTGCTGCGCTGCAAAATAGTATGAACGTCGGTTTGCCGCGCTGCAAGCCCTCGTTTCGACGACCGGCTCGGGATGTCGAGTTGTCGCTGGCCGGGACGGCCGTGCACACTTTCTCCAGGAGCGGGATCGTCCACCGAAGGAGCACGCCATGCGCGATGCCACCCTGCGTGACGTCGCGCTGCTCGCGGGGGTGTCCGCCAGGACGGTGTCGAACGTCGTGAACGGCTATGCCCGCGTGACGGAGCGGACCCGCGCGAAGGTCGAGCGGGCGCTCCTCGAGCTGAACTACCGGCCGAACGTGCTGGCCCGCAACCTCGCGCGCGGCCGGTCCGGGCAGATCGCGGTCGTCGTGCCCTACCTCGACACGCCGTACTTCGCCGAGCTGCTGCAGGCGATCATCCCGAGGGCGCGCGAGCACGGGTACAACGTCCTCATCGACCAGACCGACGGCGATGCCGCGCACGAACGGGAGCTGATCGGCCGCGGCGCCCGCGCGTTCCTGTTCGACGGGATGATCTTCTCGCCCCTCGGGCTCGCCCAGGAGGACCTCGTCGAGATCGACCCGGACCTGCCGCTGGTCGTCCTCGGGGAACGGGTGTCCAACGGCGTCTTCGACCACGTCGGCATCGACGACGTCGAGGCGTCGCGGGCCGCCACCGCGCACCTGATCGGCCTCGGCCGCAGGCGCATCGCGGCGATCGGCGACCAGCCCTACCCCACGGGCGAGGCCGCGCAGCTGCGCACCCGCGGCTACCGCCGGGCGCACGCGGACGCCGGCCTGCCCGTCGACGAGTCGCTGATCATCCCGACCCCGCGGTTCAACCGCGCCGACGGCTCGGGCGCCATGCGCGCGCTCCTCGCCCGCGACGACCCGCCGGACGCCGTCTTCTGCTACAGCGACCTCGTCGCCTTGGGGGCGCTGCACACCGCGCTGGAGCTCGGCCGCCGCGTACCGGAGGACATCGCGCTGATCGGCTACGACGACATCGAGGAGGGCCGCTACTCGAACCCCACGATCAGCACGATCTCCCCGGACAAGGTCGCGATCGCGGCGACCGCCGTCGAGCGGTTGCTGAGGCGCATCGGTGGCGCCGAGCCAATGCCCGGCATCGAGGTGCGCGCCGAACACCGGCTCATCGCGAGGGAAAGCACGGTCGGGAAGTCCTAGTTCTCCCCCATCAACACCAGATCCGCATTCCCGAAGAAATCACGAGCCGGGCGGCCGCAGTGGTCGCGCACCGCCGCTGAGCCGACCGCACCCGACCGACGCACCGCACCTCACGTCGCCTCGATGTTTCGTCACCGAAGCTCGGCAATGATCAGCGGTAAGCCGCCGGGCACCGGGCCGCCTCGAAGCCCGGAAAGAGTGATGAGCCGGCTGAGGGGTTTACGGGAATCGGAACGGGATATCCACCCGGCGGAGATCCGGTCGCCGGCGATGTGTCACCGGCGGCCGGATCCGCCTGTCAGCCGGCCCCCGGCATGGGCGAGACCTGCAGCACGAACAACGTCGTCCCCGAGCACTTCCACTCGCCTTCTCGCCACCGCCCGAAAAACTCGCCGGTGAGGCCGGCGCTCTGGCAGAGGTAGCGGCTCTGGAAGTCGTGCGTCCTCACCCAGGTGCCCGGCGGTGACAGCTGCTCCGCGGAGGCAGGCGGCGCGAGCGTCAGCGTTGCGGCGACAGCGGCCAAGGCGAGCAGCGAACCCGTCGACGTCTTCTTTCCCACGACAATTCTCCTTCTCGTGCTGAATGGATTTTCTTCGAAGGCCGCGGACCGAGACGGCGGCACCGGAGTTCCGCATGACGATCTCCCGTGGCGATCCGAATATGCCGCACCGATCCCCGCGCATTCAAGGAAAACCGCGGGGTTCACGTGAACGAGTGCAGGCGCACCACGGCCGCGGCTGCGTCGCCGCCCGGAATGGGTGATGTGACCGCGGAACCCGTTGCCCCGCCCGCGATCGGAGCTACGGTGATCGAGAGCCGCGGCCCGGCAGACCGGGATTTCCGCCCGGCGGCAACGCATTCCGCGACGGATCTGGCCGTTCCGGCCGCCCCCCAGCGGACGATCGCCATCGACATCGAGGAGCCCCTTTGTCCCAGCGAGAAACCACCTTGACCGTCGTCGATCTCCACAAGTCGTACGGCCACCGCCAGGTGCTGCGCGGGGCGCGGTTCGAGCTGCGCGAAGGTGAGCTGCTCGGCATCATCGGCGAGAACGGCGCGGGGAAGAGCACGCTGCTCGGCCTGCTGGCCGGCGCGCTCAAGGCGGACCGCGGGAAGATCTCGCGGCGCGGCGATCTCGGCTACTGCCCGCAGCGCATCGTCGTCAACGACGACCTCACCGTCGAACAGCACCTGCGGTACTTCCAGTGCGCCTACCACCTGGAGAGCCTGGACCGCGCCACCGAGCTGGTGGAGCGGCTGGGGCTGTCCCAGTACGCGGACACGAAGGCCGGGACGCTCAGCGGCGGGACGAAGCAGAAGCTGAACCTCACGCTCGCCCTCATGCACGACCCGCGGGTGGTGCTGATGGACGAGCCGTACCAGGGGTTCGACTGGGACAACTACCTCAACTTCTGGGCCATCACCACGGAACTGCGCGACCGCGGGTGCTCGGTGCTGGTGATCTCGCACATCGCCCACGACACCGAGCGGTTCGACCGGCTCCTGCGCCTGGAGGCGGGCCTGGTGGTGCCCGCCGAGCCCGTCGGCGTCCCGGCCGGCCGGGCGAAGTACCGGCAGGTCGCTTCGTGAAGTCGTGGACGAACCTGGCCTCCGGCGTCCGGGCCTGGCTCGACGACCTGGCCGTCGCGACGACCTGGCAGGCCGCGCTGCTCAAGGCGATCGCCTTCGAGGTGGCCCAGCACGCGCGCAACCGGCTGGCGCTGCTCCTGGTCGTGTTCTTCATCCCGTGCTGGCTCATGGTGGTGCACGGGGTGCTGCCGGCCCGGACGCTGGACTTCCACTCGGCCGTCGTGGACGGGGCCGTGACCGTCGCCGCCGACCAGCTGGCGCTGATCTCCGCGGCCATCAACGCGGTGACGCTCATCGTCGGCTTCATGATGTTCACCGCGGTGCGCCGGTCGAACGACTTCGACCAGCGGCTCGTGCTGGCCGGCTACTCCCGGCCCTGCCTGCTGCTGGCCAAGCTGGCCGCCCTGTTCCTCCTCGCCGCGGGGGTGTCGGCGTACGCGACGCTCGCGATGACGTTCTTCTGCGATCCCCACAGCGTCCCGGCGCTGGGCTTGAGCCTGTTCTCCAGCGGCCTGACCTACGGCGGCCTGGGCATCGTGCTCGGGCTCGCCCTCTCCACCGAGCTGGCGGGCATGTTCGTCATCATCATGACCAGCCTGGTCGACGTCATGGTGCAGAACCCCGTCATCAACCCGGCGGACGGCACCGGCGTCCTGCGCTACCTGCCCACCTACGGCGCGATGCAGAGCGGCGTGGCGGCGACGTTCACCGACCGCGGCTCGGTGGGCCACCTGCTGCTCGGGCCGTTGTGGTTCCTGGCCTTCGCGCTGCTCGCGCTGGCCGCCTTCCACCGGCGCACGAGGAACCGCGCCGAGCACACGGAACTGGTGCCCGCCGACGCGACCACGGCCGTGGTCACCCTGCGCAGCCGCCCCGACGGCTCGCTCGTCGTCGAGTCCCGCAGCGGCCCGGTGGTGCTCTGTTCGCACCTCGGCTGCGACGACCCCTGCCCGCCACCGCACCGCGCGGCCGCCAAGGCGCCGGCCAAGCGCGGCCCGGCGCGCCGGGCCGCCCCCGCGACCGCGACCGCGACCACCCACTGATCCACCGGAGAAGGGAACCGTCGTGAGCGAGCGGAAAGTGTGGGACGTCGTGGTCGTCGGCGCCGGTCCGGCCGGGGCGAGCGCCGCCAGGATCGCGGCCGAAGAAGACTGCCGGGTGCTCCTGCTGGAACGCGCGGCCATCCCGCGGTACAAGACCTGCGGCGGCGGCCTGATCGGGTGCTCGCAGGCGTACCTGCCGGCGGGGCTGGCCGTCGAGGTCCACGACGAGATCGACGCGGTCACCTTCGGGCTGGGCGGCCGCCGGGTGCGCACCCTGGACTCGGCCGGGAACGTACGGTGCAAGATGGTGTTCCGCGACGAACTGGACGCCGCCCTGACCGGGCTGGCCGCCAAGGCCGGCGCCACCGTGCGCGACCGGACGACGGTGGCGGGCATCGAGGACGGCGACGGCGTCGTCACCGTGCGGACCACGGCCGGCGAGCGCGTCCACGCCCGCGCGCTCGTGGGAGCGGACGGCAGTGCGAGCCGGATCGGCCGGCACGTCGGTGTGCGGTGCGAACAGGTGGACCTCGCGCTCGAGGTCGAAGTGCCCGTCGACCGGCCGACGGCGGCGCGGTGGCGCGGCCGCATGCTGATGGAGTGGGGACCGCTTCCGGGCTCTTTCGGCTGGGTCTTCCCCAAGGGCGACATCTGCACCGCGGGCGTGGTGGCGGCGAAAGGGCAGGGCGACGCCACCAAGGCCTACCTGCGCGACTTCCTCGGGCGCCACGGCCTCGGCCACCTGACGCCCCGGCACGACACGGGACACCTGACGCGGTGCCGCCACCCCGGCTCGCCGCTGGCCCGGAACCGGGCGTTGGTGGCCGGCGACGCCGCCGGGCTGTGCGACCCCTGGTCACGCGAAGGCATCTCCTTCGCCCTCCGATCCGGGATCTGGGCGGGGAAAGCGGCCACGGAGATCGCGCGGGCCGAAGACGAACCCGGCCTGCGGCGCGCGCGGGCGGGCTACACCGCCGTGGTGCACTCCACGCTCGAAGCGGAAATGCGGGCCTCCCGCCGGGTCATGAACGTGTTCACCCGCCGCCCCGGCCTGTTCCACGCGGCACTGACCGGCGTACCGCCGGTGTGGCGCGGGGTCGACTCCTACCTCGCCGGACGCACCACGATCCCCGAACTGCTCGGCACGCCCGCGGCCCGGGTGGCCCTGAAGGCCATCGACTTCCTGTTGTGAACTCCGGCCCGCGATGGCCGTCCTCTGACCCGAACGGAACGAAATGTCTGCTGTGACAACGGAAACCGGACGTCAGACTCCGGTGGCGATCATCGGGACGGCGACGCGGGCCCCCGGCGGGGTGCAGTCGGCGGAAGACCTGTGGCAGGTGCTCATGGACCGCCGTGACGTCGTGGCGGGTTCGGACCCCGGCTCGCGGTGGCCCGGCCACGAACGCGTGGTGCCCGCCGACCTCGCCGACGCGCGGGCCCTGCACAACGGCTCTTTCCTCGACGACATCGACCAGTTCGACCCTGGGTTCTTCGGGGTGCCGGCCGCCGAGGCTCCCAGCGTCGACCCGCAGCACCGGCTGCTGATGGAGGCCACCTGGGAGGCGTTGGAGGACGCCGGCGTGCCCCCGCGCTCGCTGGCCGGCTCGCGCACCGGCCTGTTCATCGGGATTTCCGGCGCCGACTACGCCAAGCGGTTCACCATCGCGAACTTCAACGTCTACCACGGCATTTCGGCGATCCCGTCGGGCGCGCCCGGGCGCATCTCCTACATCCTCGACGTCAACGGCCCTTCCCTGGCCGTGGACGGCGCCTGCGCCTCCTCGCTGATCGCGGTGCACCTGGCGTGCCGCTCCCTGCACCAAGGAGAAACCGACCTCGCGCTGGCGGGCGGGGTGACCGTGCAGCTGGAGTGGGGCGGGCTCGTCGGGTTCGCCCGCGCCGGCGCGCTGTCCTCGCTCGGGCGCTGCGCCGCCTTCGACGCGGGCGCGGACGGGTTCGTGCGCGGCGAGGGCTGCGGCGTGGTCGCCCTCAAGCGGCTGGACGACGCCCGGCGGGACGGCGACCGCGTGCTGGCCGTCATCGCCGGAACCGCGATCAACCACGCCGGGCGGATGCAGGGGATCACCCAGCCGTCGCGGTCCGCGCAGCGGGCGGTGGTGACGGAGGCGATGCACGCCGCCGGCGTCACCCCGGACGACATCGGCTACGTCGAAGCGCACGGCACCGGCACGCCCGTCGGCGACCCGATCGAGTTCGGTGCCCTGTCCGACGCCTACGGTTCGTCGAGCGCGCCGTGTGCGCTGGGCTCGCTCAAAACCAACATCGGGCACCCGGAAAGCGCGGCCGGCGTGCTCGGCCTCATCAAGGCGGCGCTGGCGGTCGAGCGCGGGGTCATCCCCGCCAACCTGCACTTCACCCGGTGGAACCCGGAAATCGACGCCGACGGCACGCGGTTCTTCGTCCCCACCGACACGACGCCCTGGGACGGCGGAGGCCGGCCCCGGCGCGCCGGCGTATCGGCCTTCGGGGTGACCGGGTCCAACGCGCACGCCATCGTGGAGCAGGCCCCGTCCGCTCCCGAGCCCGTCGTGGCGCCCGGCTCCGACCGGCCGCTCACGCACGCCTTGTCGGCGGCGTCGCCCCGCGGGCTGGCCGCGACCGCCGCCCGGCTCACCGGCCACGTCGAGGCCGCGTGCCCGCGGCCGGCCGACGTCGCGCACACCCTCGCCGTCCACCGCAGCCACCTCTCGACGCGCGCCTGCGTCGTCGCGACCGGCCAGGCGGAGCTCGTGGCCGGGCTGCGCGCACTGGCCGAGGACCGCGAGCACCCCGCCGTCGTCACCGGGCCGACCGGCGATCCCGGTGCCCCGGTGTGGGTGTTCTCCGGGCACGGCTCCCAGTGGGCGGGCATGGCGCGGGACCTGCTCGACCGCGACCCCGCGTTCACCCGCACGATCGACCGGCTGGACCCCGTCGCCGCCGAAGCCGGCGTGCCGGTGCGGCGGCTGCTGGAGTCCGGCGCGCACCTCGAGCGCATGGACGTCGTCCAGCCCGTGGTGTTCGCGGTGCAAACCGCGCTCGGCGAGATGTGGCGCGAACGCGGACTGCGCCCGGCCGCCGTCGTGGGGCACTCGATGGGCGAGGCGGCGGCCGCCGTGGCCGCGGGCATTCTTTCGCCCGAGGACGGGATGCGCATCACCCTCATCCGCTCCTCGCTGCTGCAGCGGGTGGCGGGCGGCTGCATGGCGGTCATCGCGCTGCCGGTGGAGCAGGTCGAATCCGAAATCGCCGGGCTGGACGGCGTTTCGGTGGCCGTGGTGACCGCGCCCGCGTCCACTGTGGTCGCCGGCGACGAGGACGTCGTGGCCGAGCTGCTGGCGGTTTGGGGCGGTCGCGGCGTGTTCTGCAAGCGGATCGCCGTGGTGGTCGCGGCGCACTCGCCGCAGGTCGAGCCGATCCTCACCGAGATCGCCGAGCGGACTTCGTGGCTGGCGGGAGCGCCGCCGGAGGTGCCGTTCTACTCGACCGCCGTCAGCCCCCGTGAGCCGATCGCCTTCGACGGGGCGTACTGGGCGCGGAACCTGCGTTCGCCGGTGCGGTTCGACCGGGCGTGCCGGGCCGTGCTCGAAGACGGGTACCGGGCGTTCCTCGAGATCTCCCCGCACCCCCTGCTGACGCAGGCGATCGAGGAGACGGCGGCCGCACTGGGCGCGCCGGTGACGGCGGTGCCGTCGCTGGTCCGCGACCAGGACGGCCCGGCGGCGCTGGGCCGAGCCGCGGCGGCGCTGCACGTGGCGGGCGTCCCGGTGGACCTCGACGCGGTCAACGGCGGCGGGCGCCGCACCACGCTGCCACCCACGGCGTTCGACCGGTCCCGGTACTGGCAGGAGCGGTCCCGCGGCTCGGCCGGCACGGCGGCCCACCTGTGGCTGGGTGAGCGCTCGGCCGTCCCCGACCCCGACGCCGAAGACCGCACCCGGCACGTGTGGCACGCCGACCTCGGCACCGAGCACCTCGACTGGCTCGGGCAGCACACGCTGCGCGGGACCCCGCTCGTGCCCGGCGCGGCCCACGTCGAGCTGCTGCTGGCCGCGGTCACCGACCTCGTGGACTGCGCCCCGGACCAGGTGCGCCTGACCGGGCTGCGGTTCGAACGGATGACGCCGTTGACCGCCGCGGTGCCGGTGCAGGTCACCGCGACCCGCGCCGGGACCCGGGTCGAGCTGGAGGTCGTGCAGCAGGGCGGCGGCGGGTGGGAGCGCCTCGCGGCGGCGCGGGCGATCCGCCGGGAAGGCCCGGTGGACGACCACGAGCCTCTGCGCGTGCCGGCGGACACCCGGCCGGCCGACGCCCTCTACGAGGCCTTCCGCCGGGTCGGCCTCGACACCGGTCCGGCGTTCCACTCCATCGCCGCCGTCGCCGGCGACGGCGTCACCCGCCTGCGCGTGCCCGAAGCCGCACCGATCCGGACGGGGGCGCCCCGCGTGCACCCGGTGCTGTTCGACGGCTGCGTCCTGTCGGTGGCCGCCTTGCTGGTGGCCGACGGCGAGGACGACGTCGACGCCCCGTGGGTGCCCACCGGGATCGGCGACGTCGAGCTGCCGGGCGAACCCGGCCGCATCACGTGGGTCCGGCCCGAAGTGCACCGCACCGGGCCGCACGCCGCGACGGGCCGGGCGGACCTCTACGACGAGGCCGGGACCTGGCTCGGCGCGCTGGAAGACGTCGAGCTGGTCCGCAACGCCGGCACCTCCGCCGACCGGGCGCTGCTGAACTCCCGGCTGTTCGAGATTTCCTGGCACCTCATGCCGCTGCCGGACGAGGCGGCCGCCCGGTTCGGCGAGTGGACCGTGGTCGCCGAGCCCGGGGACCGGGAAGGCACCGCGGACCGCGTCGCCGCGGCCCTCGCCGACCGCGGGGCGCGGGTCGTGCGCGCCGACGTCGACGCCTCGCTCGGCTCCGCCGCCACCGGTGTCGTGTGGTGCGCCACGGGCGTGCTGGACGACCTGGATCGGATCACGCGGGTGGCGTCGGTGCTACGGGCGCACGCCGAGCACCCCGCGCCGCCCCGGCTGTGGCTGGTCAGCGCCGGTGCGCGGCCGGTGCTCGACGGGGACCCGGTGCGGCCCGGGGTGTGCGCCCTGCGCGGGCTGCTGCGGGTGGCCGCGATCGAACAGCCCCAGTCCGCGGTGACCTGGGTCGACGGCGAAGGCGGCGACACCGGCGCGGCCGACATCGCCGCCGAACTGCTCGCGGCCACGCCGGAGACGGAGGTGGCCTGGCGGGCGGGCCTGCGATACGCGGCGAGGATGACGCGGGCCCCGCTGGCGCCCCGGCCGCCGCGCACGGCCGGCGAGGTGGACGTCGTCGCCGGCGAGGAAACGTACGTGCTCGAGCCGGATCCCGGTGGTGGCCTGGAACGGCTTCGGCTGGTCGCCACCGGCGAGCCGCGGCTCGAGCCGGGGCCGGGGCAACTGCTGCTGCGCCCCGAGGCGGCGACCGTGCACTTCCGCGACGTCCTGATCGCGCTCGGCATCTACCCCACCGACGACGGCACGCTGCCCGCCCTGGGCTCGGACGCCGCCGGGGTGGTGCTGGTGGCCGGCGACGGCGTGCACGGCTTCGTCCCCGGCGACCGCGTCGTCAGCGTGGTGCCGTCCGGGACCGGGACACTGGCGTCGGAGTGCCTCGTTTCGGCCGACCTGACAGTGCGCGTCCCGGACGCGGTCGAGCCGGTGGACATCGTTCCGTCCGTGCTCACCTACGTCACGGCCTGGCACGCGCTGCACGACCTCGCGCACGTGCGCGAAGGAGAGACCGTGCTGGTGCACTCCGCCGCGGGCGGCACCGGGCTGGCCGCCCTCGAAGTCGCCCGGTCGCTGGGCGCCACCGTCATCGCCACGGCCGGCACCGAGGCCAAGCGCCGGTACCTGCGCGAACACGGCGTCGAGCACGTGCTCGACTCGCGCACCCTCGACTTCGCCGAGCAGGTGCCGCTCCTGACCGCCGGGCGCGGCGTCGACGTCGTGCTCAACTCCCTGACCGGCCCGGCGATGCGGGCGTCACTGCGACTGCTCGCGCCCACCGGGCGGTTCGTCGAAATCGGCAAGCGCGACCTCTACGACGGCGCGCGCGTCGACCTCGGCGCCTTCCGCCACGGCATCACCTACGCCGCACTGGACCTCGTGCTGACCGCATCCGAGCAACCGGCGCTCTTCCGGGCCGCGCTGCAGCGGGTGATGGCCGAAATCCGGGCCGGCCGCCTGCCTTTGCTGCCCCGCACCGTCGTCCCGCTGCCCGAAGCGGTGACGGGGTTCAAGCAGCTGGCCTCCGGCGACCACATCGGACGGATCGCGCTCGCCTTTCCACCACCGGGACAACGCTTGCGCGTGCACGCCGCGGCCCGCGACACCGCGGTGCGCCCCGGCGGGGCGTACATCATCACGGGTGGCACGAAGGGCCTCGGCCTGGAAGCCGCCCGGTGGCTGGCACGCTCGGGTGCCGGGCGCGTCGTCCTCGGCGGCCGCGGCGAACCGGCTCCCGAAACCGCCTCGGTGCTGCGCGACCTCGCGGCCGCCGGGTGCGCGGTGGAGCTCGTCCGGGGTGACATCGCCGACCCGGACACCGCCCGCCGCCTGGTCACCGCGGCCGGGGCGGAGCTGCGGGGCGTCCTGCACACGGCCGTGGTGCTCGACGACACGCCCATCGCCGGGATCACCGCCCGGAAGTTCGACCGCGTGTGGCACCCCAAGGTGACGGGCTCGCTCAACCTCCACGAGGCCGTCCGCGGCCGCGCCCTGGATTGGTTCGCCGTGTTTTCTTCGATGACGGCGATGCTCGGCAACGCGGGCCAGGTGAACTACGCCGCCGCCGGCGCCTGGGTGGACGCTTTCGCCCGGTGGCGCCACGACCAGGGCCTGCCCACGTTGTCCGTCGACTGGGGCGCCTGGGGCGAGACCGGCCGGGCGACCCACTTCGCCACCCAGGGGTTCGACACCCTCTCCACCGCCGACGGTTTCGCCGCACTGGAAGAACTCCTGCGCCACCAACGGGTCAACACCGGCGTCTTCGACTACCAGCCGGATCTGCTGTTCCGGGCCTTCCCCCACGCCCGGTCGGCTCCCCTGCTGGCCGAGCTGGACAGCGGACCCGCCGCGGTCACGGAGGCCTCCCCCGCATCCCGGGTCCGAACCGAAAAGCCGGGGCCCGCGAGGACACAGTTGCTGTGCGAAGCGGTGGTCCGCGCCTTGGCGGCCTTGCTGGGAACCGAGCCGTCCGCCGTGCCCGCCCACGCGAAGTTCACCGAAGTCGGCTTGGATTCCCTGCTCGCGGTGGCGTTGACCCGAAAGCTCCGAAGCGACCTGGAGGTCACCCTGACCCCGGCGGAGCTCTGGGCGCATCCGTCCCCCGTGGAACTGGCCACCCACCTCGACTCGATTCTGGTCGAATGAGGTGAACCGCACCCCGCCCGTCCGGTCGCGTGCTCGTGGACGGGCGGGGTGCGTGCGGTGGCGGCGCCGCGGCAGTCGGCTTCACCCTCGTCGTCAACTGACCCGAGGCGACGCGATCATCTCGATCGCCACCGCATCGCCCGCCGCCGAAGTCGAAGGGCACCAGTTTGTCCACTGAGGACGGACTGAAGGCAGTGCCGTGATCCTGGCCGAAGTTCTTCTGCGCGCCCTCGACCCGGCCGACGGCACGGGCCGCTGGACCTACGACTCCGCCGCGGACGGCGGGCGCCCGAGAACGGGAGCACGGCCCGAGTGAACAGCGATCGTCCACCGCGGCGAAGGCTGACGCGCCTCGGCTACTTCTCCCTCGTTCCCCGAATCGTGTGGGTCCCGCGGCCCGCCGACCGGGAATAGTTGACTCGATGGGGGCAAGCTGGTTGTTCGGGCGCTGCGGGGTCCTCCTGGGCCGCCCACCCCAACGAGACCGAAACTACTCCGAGTAACTGGAACTTGAACAACTTTCGTGATCATCTTCCGGGAAACCCGGGATATATCCCGGAATTCGATCCACTACCAGGCGTCGTGATCACTGTCGGTATCAGGGTGCGAGTCGCCCCCCGTGATCATCGCGGTAGGTTTCGCGGCATCTCGAGGACCCCGACGAAGCGGCCTCGCCCATCCCATCAGCAGCGCGTGCCTCGAAGTGCGCGCCGCTCGCCGTGCCGAAAGGAAATTCCTTGACCGCCACGACGTGGACACAGGTGCTACGCGGAACCATTCCCGCCACCGGGACGACCCGGCTGGTCGTTCGCTGGGACCGCGAAACCGGCTGGGCGCACCTGGCCATCGCCGTACCGGGCACCGAGCCCACCCGGTTCGCCGGCTTCCACCGGTTCGCCGGGGGAAGCGCCGAAGCCGTCGCCGCCGAGCTGGCGGCGGCCGGGTGCGTGTCCGCTCCGCCGCTGCACCTCGACGACTCCCTCTCGGAGATCGAAGCCGTGCTCGCGCACCAGGAGGTGACCCCCGATGCGCGTGACTGACCTGCACCTCAACGGTATCGGCTGTGACGTCGGCGCACTCATGCCGGTCACCGTCCCGCTCGCAGCCGGCGAGATCACCTCCGACGAGGCCGACCGCACCGGACAGCGGTCCGCCGCCGTGGCCGAACTGTCCGGACCCCAGCTGGCAGTACGGGCCGGACGCGAAGCGCTGCGGCAGGCTCGCGTCACCGTCGGCGAGCCGGTCTGGCCGACGCTCTGCCTGCACGCCGGGATCTACCACTCGGGCGTCGATTTCTGGCACGCCGCCTCCTACGTCCGCGACCAGCTGGGACTCGGCGCGGGCCCCGGCCTCACGCTGGAGCTCGGCGCGATGAGCAACAGCCTGATGGCCGGCCTCGACCTCGCCGCCAGCGTGCTGGGCGGGCGCCCGGACCACGACGCGGCGCTCGTGACGGCGGGCGACCGGTTCGGCGGCCCCGGCTTCCCGCACTGGAGCACGGACACCGGCATCGTCTACGGCGATGCGGGCAGCGCGGTCGTGCTGTCGCGCCGGCCCGGGCTGGCCCGGATCCGCGCGATCGCCTCGTTCACCGACTCGTCGCTCGAAGGCCTGCAGCGAGGCGACGAACCGTTCCGCCAAGCCAGTGTCGCGGCGCACCGGGCCCTCGACATCCGTCGACGCAAGCGCGAATGGCTTGGCCGGCACGGTGGCCCGGCGCACGTCAACGTCCGCAACGCGGAAGCGGTCTCGACCGTGGTGAAGACGGCTCTGTCCGAAGCCGGCGTCGATCTGCCCGACATCGCCAAGATCTGCGCACCCCACTACGGACGACGCCTCGTGGAAACGCAAATCCTGCAGCCGCTCGGTATTCCCGTGCACCGCACGATGACCGAGCTGGGACTCCGGGTCGGACACCTCGGCGCGAGCGATCAAGTCGTGGCGCTCGACCACGTGCTGCGCAGCGGCGAAGTAGGCCGTGGCGAGCACGTGCTGCTCCTCGGCATCGGGGTGGGGATGACCTGGACGGCGGTCGTTCTCCAGCTGGGACCCGCGTCACCGAGCCATCGCTGACGGAGGGGGGACCATCGGCCGGTTCGGTGCCCCCCTCCACTGGTCCCCGCCCGCCGCGCTCGCTGGCACGACCCACGGCGAGAACCCCGCCGGGCTCCCGGAGCGGTGAGATCAGGTACCCGAGGCGCCCGTGACGGGTTCGACCATGGTGAACACCGCCTCGACGCCCACGAGCGCCAGCGCCCGGCGAACCTGGTGCGGAACGCGAAGGCGGAAGTCAGTCCCCTGCTTCGCGCAGCTTTCCCGCACCGCCAGGAGGTGGGCGATCCCCGCCGAGCCGAAGAACGCCACATCGTCGAGGTCGACCACCAGCGAGCGGGGCCGGCGCGCCAGCGCCGCGGTCACCGCGTGCTCGAGCGACGTCACGGTGGCGCTGTCGACCTCTCCGTGCGCGACGACGTGGAGGACACCGTCGCGTTCACGCGTGCTGATCCGGAGCAATCCACGATCGAGTGAGACCCGCATGCCGCCCTCCTGCCAGACCGGCCTCAACTTACCGTCCACAGAAGCGAAACACCCCGGTTCACGCCGGCAAAACGCCCGGTCGGGGCACCTCTCGAGGGGGAAGCTCGACCACCGTAACGAAGAAGGTGTCGCTCTGCCGGAAGATCTCCACGAAACGGTCGAAATCGACCGAATCGGTGACCCCGCCACGCCGATCCACGCACGAGCACGCGCTACGACCGCGCCCGCAAGAACGTCGATCGGCACCCCGGCTGCATCCTGGTGGCCTTCATGGCATCCGCACCACGGCACTCACCGCACTGTCACGCCGATGAGCGCGTGGTGCCGCGTCGAGGATCGAGGGGCTGCTCAGCGCAGGACGGCCGCCAGCAGGTCGGCCCCCAGCGCCGTCAGACCGGGAAGATCGACGGTGTAGCGGACGTAACGGCCCTGCCGCCGGGTGGTGAGCAGGCCCGCGCGGCGCAGGACAGCGAGGTGGCGGGAAACCTCCGGGGGCGAAAGTCCCCAGGCGTCGGCCAGCTCACCGGTGGTGTGCGGGCCGCGGGCCAGCGTGCGCAACAGCCGCAGCCGTACCGGATGCGCGAGTGCCTCCAGCCGCCGGGTGACCGTTTCCAGCGATACCGGCTCCGAGGGACTCGCCTCGGCGACGGGGTACTGCACCACCGGCTGCCACCCGGGTGCGTGGATCACCACCAGGTGCGGGCGGCCGAAAACGCTGGGGAGGAAGGTGACCCCGGTGCCGCGGGCGGCGGTCGCGTTGTCCTGCAGCTTGTCCACGATGATGCGGTTGCCGTCCGGCGCCAGGGCCACGGCGCCGGAAACCGACGCCAGTGCCGCGCCGATGCCCTGGTGTTCCAGCAGGTCGCTCTTCAGGCGCAGGTCGGTGGCGAGCCGCACGGCGACACCCGTCCAGGCGGCGTCGAAGAAGGCCTCGGCGCACTGTTCGAGGGTCTGCCGCACGCGCGCCCGCACGGCGGCCGGGTCCGCGAGCAGCCGTTCCGCGAAGGCCTCTTGGAGCGCACCGCGTGCCTGGGCCAGGTCCAGGGCCCGCTCTCGCGCCGTCGCGTCGGTGAGCGGCGACGGCGCGCCGAAGTGGATCCGGTTGCTGCCGCACGTGGTGACGAGCGCGGCGGTCACGTAGGTTTCGTCGTCGATCCGGTCCACCTCGTCCAGCTCTTCGGCGAGGGTCGGCCGGGGACGCGCGGGGACCAGGAAGTCGGCCCGTGAGGAACGCCAAAGGAACTCCGCCTCCCGGAGCCGCTCGGCCAGCTCCGGCCGCAGCCCGGCCCGGACGTCCCCGGCCCAGCCGGCGAGCCGCGGGTGATGCCCGGGTTCGGCCAGCACGTGCAGCATCGCGGTCAGCTCGGCCAGCGGTGAGACGGCGAACCGCAGTCGCTCGGACGGCAGGCCGCCGATGTCGATCCTCAACGTCATCCCCTCATTCTCGCTGTTCGGCCAGCTGAGGACCGCGTCGGTTGACGGTATCCGTCAACCGGCGTGGCGAGCCCGGCGATCGCACGCACCGTGGGCGCCATGGCAACCACCACCAAGATCCGGCCGCGCGCCCTTGTCCGTGCCTCCGGCGGCCCCCGCTACGCCGTCGCTCTGGCCGTGGACGCGCTCGGCACCGGCATGCTGCGGCCTTTTCTGCTGCTCTACGGGGTGACCGTGCTCGGGCTCTCCGCGCCGGTCACCGGCATCGCCATGACGGCCGGCGTCGTGGTCGCCCTGGGGTGCACGCCCGTGGTGGGCCGATGGCTGGACCGGGGCGCGCGCAGCACGGTGGTGGCGGCGTCGATGCTGGTGCGGGTGCTGGGCGTGGCGCTGCTGCTGGTCACCCCGGAGGGCGACGTCCGGCTGTTCGCGGCGGCGGCGCTCTTCCTCGGCATCGGCAACCAGGCATGGCCGGCCGCCCACGCGGCTGTCGTGGCCACGGTCGCCCACGGCCGCGAACGCGACGCCGCCCTCGCGGGCGGCCGCGCCCTGCGCAACGCCGGCCTGGGTGGGGGTGCGCTCATCGCCACCGCGTGCATGACGGGCGGCACCACCACCTTGCGAGCGCTGGCCGCCCTCACCGGACTCGCCTACCTCGCCGCGGCGACCTTGGCATGGTCGGTCCACCTCCGCGCACGTCCGGCTGCAACCCCGGCCGGGGACGACCGGCCGCCACCTCGGATGCGCGCGCTGCTGGCCGCCAACGTGATCTACGTCTTCTCCCTCAACCTCTTCGAAATCGCGATCCCCTTGGTCCTGCTGACCCGGCTGCACGCGTCCCCGGTGTGGTCGGCAGCCATCTTCGTGGCCAACACGGTGCTGGTGGTCACCCTGCAGGTTCCGGTCACCGTCCTGCTGTCCCGCTTCTCCCGGCGGACCGCGCTGGCGCTCGCCGGCGTCGTACTCGCCGCGTCCTACCTCGGCTTCCTCGTGGCGAC
Organism: Amycolatopsis sp. NPDC051061; assembly: GCF_040682935.1. Taxonomy (NCBI): domain Bacteria; kingdom Bacillati; phylum Actinomycetota; class Actinomycetes; order Pseudonocardiales; family Pseudonocardiaceae; genus Amycolatopsis; species Amycolatopsis sp. NPDC051061. The sequence goes on along the minus strand of NZ_JBFBBZ010000024.1, from coordinate 32,859 downwards.
CTCCCTGGGACCCGGCTGGGGTCCCCCGGCCGTCGCCGCGGTGTCCGTGGTCTGCACCCTCGGCGAAATCGGCTACGCCGGCAGCGCCACCGCGCTCGTCACCGCCCTCGCTCCGCCCCATGTCCTCGGACGCGCCCTCGCCCGCTTCCAGCTCTCCACGGGCTTCGGGCTCGCCGTGTCGCCGGCGGTCATCACCGCTCTCGCCTCTCGCGGCTCGGCTGTCCTCTGGGGCAGCCTCGCCGCCGCGACGGTTCTCTCCGCCTCCGCCGTTGCCGCCGAGAAGGACGGAGGAAAGCGGCTCGGCGGTGCTGCCGCCGGGCGCGAGCAGGCTCGTGAGCCCGGCGATCACCTCGGGGGCAGCGTGACGTAGCCCGACGTACCGTCCTCGAGCGCACCTCCCAGCGGCGTGGCGGCGATGCCGAGTGCAGTGGTCTGCCCGGCCGGGTACCGCGGCAACCGCACCGCCGTGCACAGCTCCCCCTGGGCGGCCTGGTCAGTCCTGCGCGGCTTCGGCGGACGGCTCCGGTGGCGCCTGCAGGTCGTGGGCGCGGAACAAGACGGCGTGCTCGACGCCCATGGCCTGGCCGTTCATCGCGGTGAACTCCGGGATGAAGTCCGCCGGAGCGGGGTGGTCCGGGAGCGCGGCCAGGTACGCGGCGTGCGCCTCGAGCGAGGCGACCCCGCGGCGCAGCGGCTCACCGGTGACGTCGACGCCGTGGGTCGCGCCGGAGCCGGGGAAGCCGGGGACGATGTACCAGCGCACGGCCTGCGGTTCGAGGCCCTCCTCGCCGACCTGCTCCGGGAAGACCCACCGGTTGCCCGCGTCGCGGATCGCGTCGAGCGTGGCGAGCCCGGCCGCGCGGTGGTCGGCCTGGTCGAAGCCGTAGGGCGTCTCGACGTCGTACCCGGTGCCGAGTACGACGTCGGGCCGGAACCGGCGGATCTCCCGGCAGATGTCCCGGCGCAGGTCGAGGCCGTACACGAGGACACCGTCCGGGTGTTCGAGGACGGTCAGGTGCCGCACGCCGACGACGTCGCAGGCGGCCCGCTGCTCGGCGACACGCAGGCGAGCCGTCTCCTCGGGCGGGTTCGGCATGCCGGCCTCGCCGCGGGTGAGCAGCAGATAACCGACCTCGACGCCGCGCGCGGTCCAGCGAGCGACGGCCGCGGACGCGCCGTACTCCATGTCGTCGGGGTGCGCGACGACGCAGAGCACGCGCCGGAAGGACTCTTCGGGCAAAGCGGGCAAGGTCATGCCGGCCATGGTCCCGCATCCGGGGCCCCGCCGTCGGCGGCGCCGCCCGGACCGTGTTTCCCGGCCCGGGCGGTTCCCCTTCACCCACCCCTCGGCCCTCAGCCGTCGACGCTGGTGTGGGTGAGGGCGGCTTCTTGCGTTTCGCGCCGGCGATCGGCTCAGGTGATTTCGGTGCGCGCGCGACGAAACCCGACCGAAAAGCCGGTGGTGGCGGCACACCCCCCGTGCCGCCACCCCTCCCCCCGGCACCACGCCGATGCGGCGCCACCCGGTTGCTCGGGCACCTCGAAACCTGCCATGCGGTGACGGCGCCGGGGAGGGAGGCGACGGGGGAGGAATCGCGGGATCCCCGCGTCCGCGCGCGGCGCTGATCACCGTCGCCCACGCCGGCACCCGCGGCCGTCAGCCGAGTTCTTCGAGCCGGCGTTCGATGCGGTCGACGTCGGAGGCTCGATGCTGTTGCCGGCAGAGCGCGAGGGCTTCCAGCCACAGCAGCCGGGCCCGGCGCCGGTTCCCGGCGGAGGCGTGCACCTCGGCGAGGTCGGCGAGCACGACCGCTTCCTGTTTGGTGTCGTACGCGCCCCGCAGCAGGTTCACGGCGTGCCGGTAGTGGCGGACCGCGCTGCGGTGCCGTCCGGTGTGGTGGTCGATGTAGCCGAGGCTGTGCAGTGCGTAGGCCTCGGCGTCGAGGTAGCGGCAGCGCCGGAAGAGGCGGAGTGCGGCCGTGCAGTACTCGGCCGCCCGGCCGAGTTCGCCGAGGCGGGCGTATTGCCACCCCACCGTGTTGAGGGCGTTCGCGGTCCGCGCGGGCTGGTCGAGTTCTTCGTAGCGGGCCAGCGCCTCCAGCGCGGGCCGCAGGGCACGCCGGTGGTCACCCTGCTTCTCCCAGGCGGCGGCGAGGGCCTCGTGGGCACGGGCCTGGCCCGCGGCGTCACCGGCTTGCCGGAACAGCGTCAGCGCGCGGCCGAGGTGGTCCATCCCCGGTCCGTGGTCGCCGACCATCATGCGTGCCCAGCCGTAAAGGCGGTGGACGTCCGCCTGGTCGGAGACCTCGCGGGTGTGCGCGACGGCGTCGATCGCGGGCCGCCAGACGCGAAGGTTGTCGTCACGGCGATCGTGGCGCATGTGGTAGGTGTTCATCGTCCACGCGATGCGCCAGACGTCGTCGTGCCGGCCGTGCCGGGCGGCGAGTTGCTGGGCAGCGAGGAGGTTGGCGTGCTCCTCGGTGAACCACTGGACGGCCGCCGCGTGGTCCGGGAGCGGTGCGGCGTGACAGCCGGGTCCCGCGGGCGGGATTGCGATCGACGGCCGGTGGGCGTCGAGCAGCCGTTCGGCTCCGAAGGCCGTGTGCAGGTAGAACTCGACGAGCCGCCGGATCGCCCGGTCCCGTGACCCGGCGGGCAGATCGGTGTGCGCCCGGTCGCGGGCGTAGAGGCTGACGAGGTCGTGCATCCGGTACCGGCCGGGGCGGTGTTGCTCGAGCAGGTGGGCGTTCTCGAGGATGCGCAGCTGCCCGCGGATCCGGTGCGGGGGCAGGCCGGCCAGGCTGGCGATCGCCGCGGTTCCCGTGTCCGCGCCCGTGGTCAGGCCGAGGTGCCGGAACAGTTCCGCGGCGTCGTCGTCGAGGGCGCGGTAGGAGGCGGAGAACACCGAAGACAGGCGGACGGAGTCTTCGCCGGCGTCGAGCCCGTCGAGCCGGCCGGTGTCGTCGGCGAGTTCGTCCGCAAGCAGCGCCAAGGGGAAGGCCGGGTTCGAGCCGGCCCGGGCCGCGATGACGCTGATGGCCAGCGGCAGCCCGGCGCAGAACCGGATCAAGGCGGCGCTCGCTTCGGCGTCGGCTTCAACCTTCTCGGCGCCGAGAAGGTCGGCGAACAGCTCACCGGCTTCGACCGGAGTGAACACGGGCAGCCGCAACGCCTGCGCGCCGCGGGCGACGAGTCCGGTCAGCTGGTTGCGGCTGGTGACGAGCACCGTGCAGGCCGCGCTCCCGGGAAGCAGCGGTTCCGCCGAGGCGCTGTCCCTCGCGTTGTCGAGGATGACCAGCATCCGTTTTCCGCTGACCAGGGTGCGGTACAGCGCGACCTGCGCGTTCAGGCCGTCCGGGATCCCGGACGGCGCCACGCCCAACGCGTCCAGGAACCCACGGATCGCGGTGGCGGGAGACATCGGCGGACCGGCGGGATCGAACCCCCGGAGATCGACGTAGAGCTGGCCGTCCGGAAAGCGGTCCAGCTCCCGGTGTGCCCAGTGCAGCGCCAGCGACGTCTTCCCGATACCGCCGGCGCCCGCGACCGCCGAGATGACCATCACGGGGCCGCCCGGCCCCGGCACGTCGTCACACGCGGCCGAAAGCGCCGTCAACTCGCCGGCCCGCGCGGTGAACCGCAGGGGAGCGGCCGGAAGCTGGTGCGGCACCGGGGGGCCGGGTGCGCTGTGAGCCGGATCGGTGACGAGCGGAGCCGCCTCCCGGCGCGAGTTGACGAACCCCAGATCCGAGTCGCTCTCGACGTCCAGCACGGCGCGGAACGCCTCGCGGTACCGGGCGTTCGGCCACCGGATCGTGCCGCGCTCGAGTTTCGCGACGTAGTTGTCGTCCAGCACGGCCCGTTGCCGGTGGCGCTCCCAGAGGAAGGCGTTGACCCGCTCGGCCAGCTCCCGCCGCGACAGGCCCTCACCGGGGTGCTCCCACGATTCCGTGCGTTCCCGGGCCGCGCGGAGCCGCTTGTTCCCGGTCACCGCCACTGAGCTTCCCTCCCACAGCTCCTGTTCACAGCGTGACCATGCAGGCGGGCCGTGTCAACGATCCGGCGTCCCCGGCCGGGCGGGCGCCGTGGCAGCAGCGGACCGTTCGCCGGCCAGGTCTTCTCGGCGCGGCCGCCGGCCCCGATGCGGTGGGTTATCGGTCGGCCGGTGAATCGACCAGCAAAGTCAGGCCGAGGGTCGTCGTGCTGTGCAGCACCCGCACGCCCCGCCGGTCGCTCACCACCAGGCCGGTTTCCCGCAGTACCGTGGCCTGCTTGCTCGCGGTGCCGACAGACGTTCCGAGCCGCTCGGCGAGTTCGGTGGTCGTGAGCGGCGAAAGCAGCGCGCGCAAGCACTCCGCACGCGTGCGGCCGAGCAGGGCCACCAGGCGCTCGGGCACGGTGACGTCGACCGGCGTGCGGTGGCCGAGCACCTGGAACACGAGCACGGGTGGCAGCTCGGGATCGAGCCACGTGACCGGGTTGCCCCAGCAGAAGTAGGACGGCTGCAGCACCAGCCCGCGCCCGCGCAGGTGCACCGTCCGATCGACCGGGTAGCCGGTCCGCAGCACCCACCCGTCCCAGCTCACCACGCCGGGCAGGTTCGCCAGCAGTGCGTGCACCCCGTGCGACGCGAGATCCCGCGTGCGCGCCGCGTGGTCGGCCGCGACCGCCTTGCGGACCTCGGCCCACCGCGGCTCGACCAGCAGCGCGTGCGCCGTGCGGAGCGCTTGCACGAGGTCCCGCTTCGCATCCCGGTCGCCGAGGGCGAACGACCGGGCCCACGCCGGTGCCGTGCGTCCGGCGAACACCGCGGCGAGGTCGGCGCGCACCCGGTTCCGGGGCGCGCACAGCACCGCCTCGCACCCCGCGTCGAGACCGGCCGCCGACTCCGGCGGCGTGAGCAGGTCGGGGAACGCGCCACGGGCGGGAACCAGGGTCCGCACCAGCGCCACGGCGTCGAAAGCCCTTCTCCCGTCGAGCCGGCGGCCACAGTCCTGCCGCCACCCGGCCAGCGGCACCGGTACCCGGGGCAGTTGCAGCTTCTGGACGCCGAGCACCAGTTCCCACAGCGGATCCGCGGCGGCGGCCAGTCGCACCCGTTGCAGGTCCTGCCCCTCGAACACCATCGACAGCGTCACGGTTCCCCCCGGTGATCGAGACCGGTTTCCCGGTCCGGTGCCGCGCCACCATCCTCGTCGCCCGGCCATGCACGAACGTTGAACGAACATGACCGCCACCGGACGGGCCTGCCGCACTCGCCGTCGAACTCGTCGAACTCCTCGAGCGAGTTTTCGGTGCGGCGAAAAGGCTTTGATGCGCTTTTGGAGGCATTGTTACCTTCCCCTGGACATCCATCCGATCGACCATTCCCGGGGGTACCCGTTGACCATTCTCATGCACAAGACAATCGCGATCACCGCGGGGGTGGCCGCCGTGCTCATCTGCGGCGCGCAGACCGCTTCGGCCTCGTCACATGTGCAATCCCCGCCGGATGGCGGTGGCACGGGAACCGTGTCGGTCTCACACCAATACCTCGTGGCGTGCGACTCGAAGGCCAACAACCGTGGTATCCGCATCGAATACACCCTCGACGACACGACGGGGAACGAATACCGGCTCGGTGACGGCGACGGCGCCGACGGCGGGTGCGGAACCCGCAACGTCGGCCCGCGTTTCGTGCTCAGCTTCCGCGTGTGCAGCAGTGTCACGGGCGGTGGTGACGACAAGTGTCACGCCTGGGAGTGGATCGACGGCCGGTAGCCGTCACGATCTTCCACGTCGGCGTCCTGACCCGCATTCAAACCAGAGAGGAAACAGCATGGTCAAACGTATGGTGACGAGGTTTGCCGGGGCGGCCACCGCCGCGACGGCGGCGTCTCTGCTCCTGACCGTCCCGGCTCAAGCGGCCGCGACGGTGCCCTTCGACTTCACCCTCACCGGGGTGTGGAGCCTGGACGGCCGGATCTTCACGTCGGGCCGGTCCTCCGTGTGCACGGACATCGAGGTCCACAGCGTCCAGAACCCCAGCTCGGGCACGAACTTCAGGGTGGAGCTGTTCAAGGACAACAGCGTGCTCGACGACTCCCTGGGTCGCACCGGGAACATCCCCCAGGACGGCGTGGCGCGCTCGTACTGCTGGTCGGGGGTCCCCACCGGGCACAACCTCTACTTCCACTACGGCTTCGACAACCCCGGCCCGGGTGGTTCCTTCGAGAAGGTCGACGGTCACGGCCGGGTCCGTTACCCCTGACCGGCCACAGTGGAGGGACGGGGCGCCGTTGCCGCACAACGGACTTCAGTGCGGGTGGACGCCAAGAGAAGAGAAGGCGTCACGCGCCTCGTCCCGCCACGACCGGACCGTGTCGCTCTCCTCGGCCAGGTCCGCGAGCACCGCCATGGTCCGGGCCTCGCCGAGCCGGTGACCCGTTTCGCGGTGGACTTCCAGCGCGCGCCGGGCGTGTTCGCCGGCCGCCCCGCGCTCTCCCCGGCTGAGCAGCAGCCGCGCCAGGGTGGTCAGCACCCGGCCTTCGAGGCCGCGGTAGCCGGCCGCGCGGGTCAGCTCGAGCGCTTGCCGGGCAGCGTCGGCGTCTTCGCGCGCTGTGGCCAGCCCGATCCGCGCTTCCACGGCGCTGTAGTGGATTCTGGTGCGCCGGGCGAGGTCCAGTGCCGCCAGGTGGCAGTGGACCGCCTCCGCCGGGCGCGCGAGGCGCAGCTGGATCGTGCCCAGGACGATGAGGACGTCCGCCTCCACCCGCCGGTCGCCGGCCCGCCGCGCGAGCTCGAGGGCGGTGCGGTCCCGGTCGGCCGCGCGGTCGTTGTGCCCGGCGTCCGAGTCGACGGCGGCCATGCCGCGCAGGGCCGCCGCTTCCGTGCCCGTGTCCCCGATCTCGCGCAGGATCGGCAAGGCCTGGGCGAACCGGCTCAGTGCCTCGTCGAACCGCCCGAGCGCGTGCAGAGCGTCCCCGAGGTTGCCCAAGGCGGTGGCCTCGCCCGAGGCGAACCCGAGTTCGCGGTAGCGCGCCAACGCCCGGGCGTGCCCGTCGGCGGCCTGCGCGTAGGCGCCCGATTCGTACTGGACGAATCCGAGATTGCCCAGGGCGGCGGCCTCCCGGACCGGACTACCGGTCCGGGAGGCCAGGGAAAGCGCGCGCCGGTAGCAGTCGGCCGCCTCCGCGGTGTTGCCCGACTCGCGATGGACCAGGCCCAGCTTGCCGAACACGACCCCTTGGCCCTCGAGCCAGTCCGCGCGGCGGAGGTCGTCCACCGCGCGCTCGTAGTGCTCGACGGCGTGGTCGTGCCGGTGGCCGCGCAGGCACAGGTCGCCGAGGTTGATCCGGGCGACCGCCACGGCTCGCGCGTCGCCCTCCGCCTCGGCCGCGGCCAGCGCGGCCTCCCCCAGCTCGGCCCACTCCTGGCGGTGCAGGCCGATCCAGAAGTAGCCGCGCAGGGTGTCGGCCAGCAACCAGGTCACCGGCCGGAACCCGCGCTCGGCGGCGAGCACCCCGGCCGCGGTCACGTTGACGCGTTCACCGTCCAGCCACGCCAGCGCCGCGGCGCGGTCGGCCGAATCCGCCGGCTTCCCGGGTCCCGCCGCGCCGGGCAGACGCAGCAACTGCGGGTGGATGGCCTTCGCGGCGGCGTCGGCGGTGCGAAGGTACCAGCCGAGCAGCCGCCCGAGCGCGGCTTCCCGGTCCTGGTCGCCGTCCCCGGCCCGGCCGCGGTCGCCTGCGTAACGGCGCAGGAGGTCGTGGAACGCATACCGGCCGGGCGCGTGCTGTTCGAGCAGATGGGCCGCCGCGAGGCCGTCGAGCAGCCGTGCCGCTTCCTCGACGGTCACATCCGCGAGCTCGGCCACGGCCTCGGGCGTGAAGTCCTCTCCCGGCACCAAGCCGAGCAGGCGGAACACCCGCCGGTGTTCGTCCGGCAGCGCGTCGTAGGACAGGTCGAAGGCGGACCGCAGGGCGGTGCGCTCGTCTCCCTCGACCTCGAGGACGTCGAAGTGGTCGCCGGAACGGAGGTGGACGAGGTGCTCGGCCAGGTCGCCGGGGTGGTGGGCCAGTTTCGCGGCGATGACCCGCAGTGCCAAGGGGAGCCGGGCGGTGAGCTCGATCAGCTCGGCGGCCGCCCGGGGTTCTCGCGCGACCCGGCCGGCACCGAGGAGGCCGGCCAGCAAGCGGCCGGCCTCGTCCTCGGTGAGCACGTCCAGGACGAGGCGGTCGGCGCCGTCGCAGGCGACCAGGCCGTCGAGCCGGTTGCGGCTGGTCACCAGGACCACGCAAGCCGCGCTGCCGGGCAGCAGCGGCCGTACCTGCTCCGAGGACGCCGCGTTGTCCAGCAGCACCACCGCTCGCCGGCCGGCGAGCAGGGTGCGCAACAGCCCGGCGGCCTCGTCGACGTCGACCGGCACCTGCTCCGGGGTCGATCCCAACGACCGCAGGAACCGGCCGACGGCCTCCAGCGGGCTCATCGGCGGGCCGGGGCCGTGGCCGCGCAGGTTGACGTACAGCTGGGCGTCGGGGAACCGATCGGCCGCGCGGTGCGCCCATTCGAGGGCGAGCGCGGTCTTCCCCACCCCGGCGCTCCCCGCGATCACGCGGATGGACAGCGATCCGTCCAGCTGCTCCAGGGCCTCGGACCGCCCGGTGAAGTGGGGTACGGCGGCGGGCAGCTGCCGCGGGACGGGCAATCCCACGGCCGCCCCGATCCGCTTCGGCGGAGACGGGTCGACACTCGCTCGCAGGATGCGCTGGTGGAGCTCGCGCAGCTCCGGCACGGCGTCGACGCCGAGTTCGGCGGCCAGGCGCCGCCGCAACCCGTCGTAGTGCGCCAGCGCCTCCGCCTGGCGGCCGCACCGGTAGAGGGCGAGCATGAACTGGCCCGCCAGCCGCTCGTCGAGCGGACGCTCCGCGGTGCGGGCGGCCAGCCCGGCGAGCAGCGCGGAGTGGTCGCCGCGGCGCAACCGCAGGTCCGTCCGATCCAGTTCCGCCGCGTTCCGCTCGTTCTCCAGAACCGTGCGCAGGGCGTCGGCCCACGGCGTTTCCAGGCCCGCCAGGGGTTCACCGCGCCACAGGTCGAGCGCCTGCTCCAGCAGGGCCAGCGCGTGGTCCTCGTCCGCGGGAGCGCGGGCCACCAGCGTGCGGAACCTGTGCAGGTCCACCGACGACGGCGGTGCCAGCAGCACGTACCCCTGGGAGCGGTGCTCGATCCGCACGCCCGCGATCCGGCGCAGCCGCGACAGGTAGGTGCGCAACGGGTTGCGGGCGTCCACCGGTGCGGGACCCGGGCCCCACACGCGGTCCACCAGCCGGTCGACCCGGACGACCTGGCCCACCTCGGCCAGCAGGACCGCCAGGACGCATTGCTGGCGGGCGGGTCCCACCGGCACCGGGACACCGTCGACCCGCACCTCGACGCTGCCCAGGACCCCGAACTCCACCGCCACGTTCGACCGCTCCTCCATAGGCCGAACCACCGGCTTAGCACCTGGCGCCGGAACAATCAACACGCCTGCCGAGAGGCCCCGTTCCGGGGGCTGCCGACCGGGATCTCAACCGCGTGGAGCCGCCGCGGCAGCGCATAGCGTAGCTGCGAACAGCTCCGCTGTCCGCGCCCCGGAGAACGAAGTCGTTCAGGTACCTGCGAACCGCCGTCACCACTTTCACCAAACCGTGGACAGCGCCGAACGATCCACGGTCCCCTCGGGCGCGCCGATTTCGGTGAAGAGTTCGTGAGCGTGGCGCCAGTGGGCGAGAGCGGTGGGCGTGTCGTGGATGTCGCGGTGGATCGTGCCGAGGAGAACGAGGGTGCGCGCTTCGGCGAGCCGTTGACCGGTCTCGCGGTGGATGGCGAGGGCGTCTTCCGCGTGTTGTTTCGCGTCGGCGCGGTGCCCCTGCCGGTGGTGGACGTGGGCGAGGGTGGTGTGGGCATTGCCTTCGAGCAAACGGAAGCCGGCGTGGTGGGCCGCGGCGAGAGCCTGGTCGCCGAAGGCCGTGGCGAGCGTGTGGTGCTCCAGGTGGCTGTGTGCGGTCGCGAGACCGATCAGGGCGGCGGTTTCCGGGTAGCGGTCGCCGACGCGACGGGCGATGTCCAGGGCCTGCCGGAGTTGCCCGATGGCCTGCTGGTGGTGTCCTTTGTGGATGAGGACGTCACCCAGGACGTTCCCGATGTCGGCCTTGCCCCGGTGGTATTCGGTGCCGTCCAGGCATTCCTGCGCCGTGGTGGCGAGGGTGAGCGCGTGGTCGTAGGAGGCGAGGTCGCGGTGGGCGGCGGCCAGGCAACACAGCGCGTTGGCTTCGTGCACCCGGTCGCCGACGTTGCGGGTGTAGGTCACGCTCGCGGTGAGCAGGGAAATACCCTCCTGGATCTGGCCCAGGAGATGACGGGTCTCGCCGAGGTTGGTCATCGCCACCGCCTCGCCGGCGTTGCTGCCGAACCGGCCGTGCAAGGCGAGTGCCTGGATGTGCAGATCCCGGGCGCGGGCCAGCCGTCCGCGCTCGCCGTGGATGAGGCCCAGGTTGCTGAGGTTGATCGCCTGGCCGACGAGCCGGCCGGTTCGCTGGTTGAGCGAGAGCGCCCGGACGAGGTGATCTTCCGCCTGAGCCAGGTGTCCGGCCACCCAGCAGACGCCGCCCAGTGTGCTGTGGGCCGCGGCTTGGCCCTCCGACCAGCCGGTCTGCTCCGCCAAGGCCAGCGCTCGCATGGTGTGTCCGGTGGCCTGGTGCTGCTCGCTGCGCCGCCAGTGCAGATCCGCGAGGCTCAGCTGAGCGGCCGCCCGGGCTTGGTGGGCGCCCTCGATGTCGGCTGCCACGTCGGCCGTCCGAGCGACCGTGAGCCAGTCGACCATGTAGAGGGTGTGGAAGAAGTAGGCACGCAGGATGTCCGCCAACAGCCACGCGATCGGACGTCGTCCCTGGTCGGCCGCGTAGGTGATGGCGGCCACGAGGTTGCCGCGTTCCGCGTTCAGCCAGGCCAAAGCCGGTGTGTGCGTGTCGAACCCGGGTCGGTGTGGTCTGGCTGGTTGCGGCAGGCGCAGTTTCTGCGGGTACAGCACCTCCACGGCCGCGTCGGCAGTGGCCAGGTACCCATCGAGCAGCCGGTCGAGCGCGGCATCGCGCTCGGACTCCGGCTCTTGGTCGTAAGCGCAGCCCCGCGCGTAAAGACGCAGCAGGTCGTGGAAGTTGTACCGGCCGGGGCCGCACCGCTGGATGAGGTGGGCGTGGGCAAGCTGCTCCAGCAGCCGTTGCGCTGCCGGCGGGGTGACGTCGGTCAGCGCTGCCGCGGCCTCGGCGGTGAAGTCGTCGCCGGGCAAGAGCCCGAGCAGCCGGAACAGGCGCTGTTCCGCACCGGGCACGGTGACGTACGAAAGGTCGAACGCGGCCCGGACAGCCACCTGCGGGTCTTCGTCCACCTGGAGCAGGGCGAGCCGGTTCTCGCTGCTGAGTTCGCTGACGTAGGAAGCGATGCTGAGGTCGGCGAGCCGGGTGAGGTGGGCGGCGGCGATCCTGAGCGCCAGAGGCAGATGGCCGCACAGGCGGGCCAGGTCGACGGTGGCATCGGGTTCGGCGCGGACCCGATCGTGGCCTACGAGGCGCGCCATCAGGGAGTGGGCCTCGACCCCGCCGAGGGTGTCCACGGTGAGCCGGTCGGCGCCGTCGCCGACTTCGAGCCCGGTGAGCGTGTCTCGGCTGGTCACGAGGGCCAGGCAGCTGCTGTGACCGGGGAGCAGGGGCCGGACTTGAGTGCTGCGGCCGGCGTTGTCGAGCAGCACGAGCATCCGCCTATCGGCCAGGAGGCTGCGGTACAGGGCGGCGGCCTCGTCCGTGTCGAGCGGTATTCGTCCGGGGGCGACGCCGAGGGCCCGCAGGAACGGGGCCAGCGCGTCGATCGAACGCAACGGCGGAGCCGGCGCGTAGCCGCGTAAGTTGATGTACAGCTGGCCGTCGGGAAAACGATCGGCGACCCGGTGGGCCCAATGCACGGCCAGGGTCGTTTTGCCGACCCCGGCCGAGCCCGTGATCAGCACCGCCGTGGCCGACGAACGCTGGTCGAGGCGAGCGGTGAGCCCGCGTAGATGATCGGCCCGTCCGGTGAAGCCCCGTACGTCGGCGGGCAATTGCGCGGGCAGCGGCCAGTCCGCCGATCGGCTCGGGCAGGCAACCGCGTCCACGCCGGGCCGGGGCCGGGCTTCGATTTGCGCGGTCTGGTGGAAGTGATCCCGTTCGGCGCCGTGGAGCGCGAACGCGTCCGCGAGCCGTCGTACGCTCGCCGACCTGGGCCTCCCGATCCGCCCGGTCTCGATGTTGCGGATGGTTCGTTCGCTCACCCCGGTCCGATCGGCCAGTTCTTCCTGGGTGATCCCCAGCCGTTGCCGATAGGCACGCACGATTTCGCCAAACACCCATCCTCCCCCGTGGGCACCCGCTTCTCGTCCCGCGCCCAGGCTGCCACCTCCCGGCCGGGGCCGATACCGGCAAGCGGCACAAGTTGCCGGTCAGTTGCCGGTGCGTGACCTGGTCGCCGCCCGCCACCGCCTGCCACGATGCGTATTCACGCCGACCATTCTTCGGTACGGCAAGCCCATCGACATTCGAGGCGAGCCCAAGCTTCGGAAACAGTCAAGAGAATGAGGTAGAAATGCGTTTTTCGCGAATGATCTGCACTGCCGCGATCGGGGCCGCCGTGGCCCTTTCCACCGCCGGCGTCGCGTACGCCTCGACTCCGGACGTGGCCGGCGCGCAAGCCCCTGCCACGCACCGCGTCCACTCCACCATGCGCAGCGTCGGGTTCGACGCGGAGGTGGCCGCCGCCCACGGCTACGAGGTCCGGACCGCTCCCGGCGGACAGCAGTATTCGGTGCCCAAGGGGACCGCGGCCGGGAACGTCGGCGTGTTCAACATCGTCACCGGCAAATGTGGTTCCTCCTGGGTCTACGTGAGCGGGATCGGCAACGCACAGGTGCAGCTGGACACGGGGTTCTCCGTCTACGCCAACGTCGTGAGCCGCCAGTGGCGGGTCGGCCTGAGTGACAACGGCGGCACGAGCACCCAGAACTTCTCCGGTGGCGCCACCGGCGCCATCTCGGCGTGGACCAGGATCGTCGGCGGCCTGACCCGGGGTCCCGGATCCGCGTTCATCAGGAGCAACGGCTCGAATTTCGCGATTCTCACCGACGGCAACGTCTGCTACTCCGCCGGACCGTCCGACTCGACCACCATTTCCTGACCGACCGACCGGCCTGGCTGCTGCCGCCTGGCGGCCGGCCGGGAGGCCCTCCCACGGTCCGGGGCGGGATTCCTCGTCGTCGCGTGTCGAGAACGGACGGTCGGCTCCGACTGAAGGGCATCGGTGGCCAAGGGGGCCGCCGCCACGAGTGGAGCACGAAACGATGACCAAGGTGACCGCTCAGATGTCGGTGTCCCTCGACGGCTGTTACACCGGGCCGCGGGACACGCCGGGCTCCACGGACATGAGTGGCTGGATGCGGGGGCCCGAAGCGCCCGGTTTCTTCCGGGTCACCCGCTGGGCCGTGGACGCCGCGGCCTGGCGTGAGCGGCAAGGCATCGCCGGTGGTGAGCAGTCGGTCGACTCGGAGCTCATCGAGGAGACGTTCGCCGCGGCCGGGGCCTACGTCATGGGCCGGCGCATGTTCGACGCCGGTGAGGTCCCCTGGGGCGAGGAGCCGCCGTTCCACGTCCCGGTGTTCGTCGTCACCCACCGGCCCCGGCCGGTGCTCGAACGCCGGGGCGGCACCTCCTTCACCTTCGTCACCGACGGGCTCGAGCGGGCCGTCGAGCTGGCCCGCGACGCCGCCGGCGGCCTGGACGTGGCGGTGGCCGGCGGCGGAGAGCTCCTGCGCCAGATGCTGCGCGCCGGGTTGCTCGACCAGCTCGAGCTGCACATCGCCCCGGTGCTGCTGGGCGACGGCCAGCGCCTCTTCGACCCCGGCCTGGGCCTCGGCGCCGACGACGGCATCGAGCTGGTCCCGACCCGGGTCGTCGGAACGCCCGCGGTCACCCACATCCGTTATAGCGTCACGGGGCGGTCGAAGCTGGTGCTGGACGATCGCGGTGCCGGCGGTGACCTGGTCGGCCTGGCCCAGACGAAGCGCTGAGCCCGGACGAAGCGTCGAGAGGAGCGAACCGTGAAGTACATGCTGCTGATCTACGGCAACGAGGAAGCCTTCACCTCGATAGGTGCGGACACCCTCGCCGAACTCATCCGCGAGACCGATGCCCTCAACCAGGAGCTGGTCGAGTCCGGTGAGCTGGTCGGCGCCTACGGGGTGGCCGACCAGATGAACTCCAAGATGGTCCGGGTCGCCGGCGGGACGCCGGTGGTGACCGACGGCCCCTACGCCGAGGCCAAGGAGTACCTCGGCAGCTTCACGATCCTCGACTGCGACAGCCTGGATCGGGCCCTGGAGATCGCGGCCCGCAACCCGTCGGCGCGCCACTGGGGCGTCGAGGTCCGGCCGCTCATGCACGAGGCCGACGTCGAGCCGTGACCGACTGGCACGCCGTCCGGCGGCTGGTCCCGGACGTGCTCGGCACGCTGGTGCGCCGCTACGGCCACTTCGACGCCTGCGAGGACGCCGTCCAGGAGGCGCTGGTGGCGGCCGCGGCGCAGTGGCCGGTGGAGGGGTTGCCGGAGAGCCCCCGCAGCTGGTTGGTGACGGTGGCGTCGCGGCGCCTCGCCGACCAGGTGCGCAGCGACGCCGCCCGCCGCCGGCGGGAGGAGGCCGACGCCCTCCGCACTCCGCCCGCCGGTGCCGAAGTGAACTCCGAACCCACCGGCGACGACACCCTCACGCTGCTGTTCCTGTGCTGCCACCCGGCGCTGACGCCCCCGTCGCAAATCGCGCTGACCCTGCGGGCCGTCGGCGGCCTGTCGACCGCCGAGATCGCCCGGGCCTTCCTCGTGCCCGAGGCGACCATGGCGCAGCGCATCAGCCGGGCGAAGCACCGCATCAAGGCCGCCGGAGCCGGCTTCGCCCTGCCGCCGCCGGCCGAGCAGGCACGGCGGCTCGGCGTCGTGCTCCAAGTCGTCTACCTCGTCTTCAACGAGGGCTACACGGCCACGTCGGGAGCGCAGCTGGTGCGGGCCGAGCTGACGGCCGAGGCCATCCGGCTGGCCCGCGAGCTGCACCGGCTGGTCCCCGGCGACGGCGAGGTGGCCGGGCTCCTGGGCCTGCTGCTGCTGACCGACGCCCGCCGCCGGGCCCGCACGGCCCCGGACGGGTCGCTGGTGCCGCTGAGCGAGCAGGACCGCACGCTCTGGAACACCGAAGCCATCGCCGAGGGCGTGGCGCTGGTGACCGACACCCTGTCGAGGGGCCCGATCGGCCCGTACCAGCTCCAGGCCGCCATCGCCGCCGTCCACGACGAGGCACCCACCGCCGACGTCACCGACTGGCCGCAGATCCTGGCCCTCTACACGGTTCTGGAGCACGTGGCACCCAACCCGACGGTGACGCTCAACCGGGCGGTGGCGGTGGCGGAGGTGCACGGACCGGCGGCCGGGCTGGCCCTGCTCGACGCCCTCTCGGCCGACGAGCGCATCTCGGCCTCCCACCACCTCGTGTCCGTGCGGGCCCACCTGCTGGAGATGGCCGCCGACCACGACGCGGCGCGCGCCGGCTATCAGGAGGCGGCCCGGCGCACCACCAGCGAACCCGAGCGGCGCCACCTCCAGACCCGCGCCGCGCGGCTGGGGTGACCGTCCGAATGGCCGCCGACGTGAGGTGGGCCGGGGGCGGGCTGACAGACTCAGGCCGTGCTCCTCGGATACGTCCTCGCCGTGCTGGCCGCCGTCGCCTCGGGCAGCGGCTCCATCCTGGAGTCCGCCGGAGTCCGGCGAGCCGGTGCCTTCGGCGGCTCGCCCCAGGACCTGGTCGCGCTGCGCCGGCAACCGCTCTACTTCCTCGGCGTGGGGGTGGACCTGCTCGGGTTCGTCTTCGCCGCCGCCGCGCTGCACCGCCTGCCGCTGTTCCTCGTCCAGTCGGTGCTCGCGTTCAGCGTCGGCGTCACCGCGACGATCTCCGCGGTCCTCGGCGTCCGGCTGGCCGGCGCCGGGTGGGCCGCGCTGGGCGTCGGCGCGACGGGACTGGTCCTGCTCGGGCTGTCCGCCGATCCGGGTCCGGCGCAGCCGCTGTCCGCCGGCTGGAAGCTGCTGCTGGTGGGCGTGGCGGTCGTCATCGCGGCGATCGCGTTCACCGCTCAGCGCGGTGGCGGCCGCTGGTCGCCGGTCGTGCTGGGGTTCTGCGGCGGGCTGGGATTCAGCGCCGTCGGGATCTCGGCGCGGACGCTCGACGCGTCCGGGCCGGCCTGGCGCCTCGTCCTGGAACCGGCGATCTGGGCGATGATCGCCAACGGGCTCGTCGCGGCGGTGGCGTTCGCGATGGCCCTGCAACGCGGCCGCGCGACCGCGGTCACCGCCATCGTGTTCACCACCAACACGGCGGTGTCCTCGCTCATCGGGGTGGCCGTGCTGGACGACCGCGTCCGCGACGGCTTCACCGCCGCGGCCGCCACGGGATTCGTCCTGGCCGTCGCGGGGGCGATCGGCACCGCGCACTACGCGGCCGCCCACCGGACGACGGCCACCTGAGGCGGGTGTCCCCCTTCGGCGCCTCCGGTGATCGGCGGTTTCGGTAGGCTCGCACCGTCGACGGCCGGCGCGGCCGAGGGGACCCGGAGGTGACCACGGGGTGTTCGTGCGCTCGTCGACGATCGAAACCGTGCCGCAGGCGGACCTGACCGTGTCCGATTACCGGGACGCCGGGATCGGGGCCGTCACCATCGGCGAGGTCGCGTTCCGGGAAGAACTGCGGCTCGAATGCGAGGACGTCGGCGCCGGGTTCTACGTGCACCTGCCGATCACCGGCCGGTTCGAGTCGCGCCACCGCGGGGTCGACATGATCGTCACCAGCCGGTCGTCGGCGGTGTACCTGCCCGGCGGCGGGGAGTTCACCGGCCGGTGGCCGGTCGGCTACCGCGCGCTGTGCGTGCGGATCGACTCGGCGGCCGTGGAGACCGCGCTCGCCCGGCTCGTCGGCGACCGCACGTCGAGCCGGGTCAGCTTCGACCCCGTGATGAACACCCGGGACGGCTACGGCCGCAGCTGGGCCGAGCTGCTGTTCTCCGTCAACCGGCTGCTGGCGGTTCCCGGCGGGCTGGCGTCGCAGCCGCTGGTCGCGGCGCCGCTGGCGGACAGCGTGCTGAACGGTTTCGTGCTCGCGGCGTCGCATTCGCACGCCGAGGCGCTCGCCGGCACCGTCGCCGCCGCGCGGCCGGCTTCGGTCCGCGCCGCCATCGACGTCATCGAAGCGGACCCGCAGGCGCCGCTCACGCTGTCCCTGCTCGCGACCGAATGCGGGGTCACCCCGCGCACCCTGCAGAAGGGGTTCCAGCAGCACCTCGGGATGTCGCCGATGGAGTACGTCCGCGACGTCCGGTTGCGCCGGGCGCACGAGGAACTGCGCGCCGCGGACCCGTTCGCCGACTCGGTCGCCGCCGTGGCCCGCCGCTGGGGCTTCACCCACCTCGGTCGGTTCGCCGCCGCGCACGAGGCGAAATTCGGCCAGAAGCCCCTTCGTACGCTTCGCGGATAACCGGATTCGCATCCCGGACAGTTCGTTCACCGCCCCGCTTCCCGTTGCTACGTTCGGTTCACGGAATTCATCCGGAAAACCCTTCGGGAAAGCGAACAATGACCAACGAACCCCTGGCCGACGTGCGCGACATGTACCTCGCGCACACCATGTTCCGCCGCGAGCTCGGTCTCGCGCCGGCCCTGATCCGCGGGGTCGCCGACGGCGACGTCGAGCGCGCGGCCGTCGTCGCCGAGCACGTCCGGCTCGTCGACACCGTCCTGCACCACCACCACGAAGCCGAGGACGAGCACCTGTGGCACCGGCTGCTCGATCGGGCCGGTGCCGAGGCCGAACCCGTCGTGAAGGTGATGGAAGAGCAGCACGGCGCTATCGACGAGCTGCTGGGCGAGGTGCGGGACGGCCTCACGCCGTGGCGCGAGAGCGCCGACCCGGTGCGCGGCGAGGCCCTCGCCGGGGCGGTCACCCTGCTGCACGAGCGGCTCGTCGAGCACCTCGCCGTCGAGGAAGAGAAAGCGCTTCCGCTGATCGAGCGGCACATCACCGCCGCCGAGTGGGGGCGGATGATCGCCGCCGGCGCCGCCGACGTCGACCCGGCGCGGATGCCGCTGATGTTCGGGCTGATGGCGTACGAGGGCGATCCCGGCACCGTCCGGGACATCATCGCGTCGATGCCGCCCGAGGTCCGCGCGGTCATCGGCGACCTGGCCGCGCAGGCCTTCGCGGCGCACGCCGAGCGGGTGCACGGCACCGCGACGCCCGCGCGGATCGGAGTCCGGCGGTGACCGTCCACGACCTGAAGTTCGGTGCCCTGCTGGAGTCGTCCGCGGACCGCCCGCAGGACGTCGTGGGGCTGGCCGAGCTGATGGAGGAGCTCGGGTTCGACGTCGTCTCCCTCTCCGACCACCCGTACTGGCCGGAGCGGCTGGACACCGTCGCGCTGCTGTCGGCCATCGTGGCCCGCACGACGCGGATCACGGTGCTGCCCAACCTGTTCAACCTGCCGCTGCGCCCGCCGCCGGTGGTGGCCCGGACCGCGGCGACCCTCGACATCCTGAGCGGCGGCCGGTTCGAGCTCGGTCTCGGCACCGGCGCGCAGCAGATGTGGGCCGCCGTCGTCGCCGAAGGCGGCCCCCGCCGCACCGCCGGGGAGTCGATCGACGCGCTGGCCGAGGCGGTCCAGGTCATCCGTGCACTGTGGACGTCCACAAGGGACGTCGAGTTCGCGGGCCGGCACTACCGGCTCGACGGCGTCAAGCCGGGGCCGGCGCCGCTGCACGAGGTGGGCATCTGGTTCGGGGCCTACCAGCCGCGGCTGCTGCGGCTGACCGGCGCCCTCGCCGACGGCTGGATCCCGAGCTCGCCGTTCCTCCCGCCGGAGGCGCTGCCCGCCGCGAACCGGCTCATCGACGACGCGGCGGTGGCCGCCGGGCGGTCGCCGGAGAGCGTCCGGCGCGGGTACAACGTCGAGGGCTCGTTCGGCACCGGCGCGGGATTCCTGCGGGGATCGCCCGCGGTGTGGGCCGAGCAGCTGGCCGAAGTGGCGCTGGAACACCGGATCGACACGTTCTTCCTCTACCGCGCGGGTGCCGCGGACGTCCTCCGCCGGTTCGCCGCCGAAGTCGTCCCGGCCGTTCGTGAGCTGGTGGCGCGGGCCTGACCGGTCCGCCCCGGACGTCGTGATCGGGCACCGGCGACGTGCCCTCCGGTGCCCGATCCGGCGATACAATGACCGGCTCGCGCGCACGGCACCCCAGAAGGAGTTCGCATGGGCAAGGTGTTCAGTCGCCGCACTGCTTTGGTCGCCGGGGCGGGCCTCACCGCCGGCCTCACGGTGCCGGGCGTCGCCCGCGCCGAGGGGACCGGCGGCATCGGGTTCACCCTCGACGCGGAAACCCTCGACGGCGGCGAGCAGGTCACTTCGCTCACCCTCGGCACGTCCCGGATCGGGCCGATCGACCCGGCGAGCCTGACCACCGGCACGTTCGGCGTGCACGCCGAGGCCACGAGCCCGATCGACACCGGCGGCCAAGACGTCGGCTACGACCTCGACCGGCCCGTGACGGCCGCGCGGCTCGACCGCCGCGGGAACATCGTGCTCGAGCTGAGCCACGGCGAAGGCCAGACCGGCGGTGGCACCCTCGGCTATATCAACAGCAAGGCCCGCAACGTCCGGCTCGACCTGGTCTACACCATCACGCAGAACGCCCCCGTCCGCCTGCGGCACGGCCGGCCGGTTTCCTTCGCCCGGTTCACGCAGGGCCGGCTCGCCAACCCCGAAGTCGACGCCTTCGGCTACCACACCTCGCGTTCCGGGATGAAGTACCGGCTGTACTCCCCCGCGTCCCCCCGCGGCCGGCGGCCCCTGATCGTCTGGCTGCACGGCGGCGGTGAAGGCGCTTCCTTGCCGGACGGCTACTACGACAACGAAACCACGTTGCGCGCCAACCGCGGCGCGCTGGGTTTCGCCACCCGGGAGGCGCAAGCGATCTTCGACGGCGCCTACGTGGTCGCCCCGCAGAGCACGTCCGCCTGGATGGACGACGGTCCCCGCTTCGCCCCGCTCATCCACGAGATCATCCGGGACGTCATGCGCACCCGGCCGGTCGATCCCGGGCGCGTCCTGGTGGTCGGCTGCAGCAACGGCGGCTACATGAGCCTGAAGATGACCACCGTTTATCCGGCGACGTTCGCCGCGTCGGTCCCGATCTGCGGAGTCGTCGCCGGCCGCGAGGAGGGCGACCCGCCGCTGGTGCCCGACGCCGAGCTGGCCGCGATCGGCACACCGACCTGGCTGGTCGCCTCCCGCGACGACGACACGGTGGACCCGCAGGCCAACACCGTCCACGCGCACGAGCTGATCCCCGGCTCCCGGCTGACCCTCTACGATCACGTCGTCCGGAACGGCCACCGGTTTCCCGGGCACTGGTCGTGGATCTACGTGGCCCGCAACGACCCGAGCGACGGCGGCACCCACGTCTGGCAGTGGATGGCGCGCCGGCGCCGCTGAGCTCCGGCCGCGGAGCGGACGGCACCGGGAGCCCTACGCGGGGCCGCCTGGCGGGAGGTGATCCGCCGTGTGGCGCAATCCGTCGGTTTCTGCCCGGTGCGGGGTGGGACGGTGTTAACTTCCGTCCGTCAGCCGCTTCCCGAGCGAGGTGTTCCAGTCACCGTGACACTGCACATGGATAAGTTCGCCGCCTACCTGCGCATGTTGAAGGACCGCAGCGGGCAGGGCTACGAACGTCTTGGCAGGCAGGCCGGGGCCAGCGGCTCCAGCCTGCACAGGTACTGCTCCGGCAAGAGCGTGCCCGCCGACTACCGCGTGGTCCACTCGTTCGCCAAGGTCTGCGGCGCGTCCGCGGAGGAACTGCGCGAAGTGCACCAGCTGTGGGCGCTGGCCGACGCCGACCGGGTCGACGAGGTGCCGCCGGAGCACGGCGAGCCCTCGCCGCCGGTCGTCCCGGCGACCGCGACCGGCGCGGACGTCTCGCGATCGCCACGCGGACGCTGGTACGCGGCGGTGGCCATCGCGATCGTGGTCCTGCTGGCGGGCGGCCTGGTCTGGGCCACCGCCGACGGGTCCCCGCCGGCCGCCGGCCGGTACGCCGACCGCGTGCTGTTCTCCCAGGCCTGCCAGCCGCCGGTGAGCATGGGACAGCACGACGAGTGCGTCACCGAGGTGCAGAACCTGCTCGTCGCGGCCCAGGGGCGGCTCTCGGTCGACGGCTCGTTCGGGCCGGAGACGCTGCGCCGGGTCACGGCGTTCCAGATCCTGGCCGGCCTGCCCGCGCGCGGCGTGGTCGACGAGGCCACCAAGAACGCGCTGTACGACCACCGGACCAGCCTGGCGGGCTGGTCGGCGGCCATGGTGGAGCAGCGGATCCGGGCCGTGTTCACCGAGGCGCCGGACACCGCGGTCGCGATCGCCCGCTGCGCCTCGTTCCTCGACCCGCTGTGGGTGCTGCCGAACACGAACGGCAGCCGCAACTGGGGGATCTTCCAGATCTCCGACGCCCGCCTGCTGGACCTGGGCGGCACGCCACGGCAGGCGTTCGACCCGGCCTGGAACATCGACGCCGCACACCGCCTGTGGAGCGCGCACCACGACTTCCACGACTGGCCGTCCTGCTCGGCGGCGCTGGAGAACCCGCAGTCGCACTGAGCGCGAAGCCCGCGCCCCCCGCGAGGGGCGGCCCCGGGGAGGGGCCCGGAGGACGCGGGCTTCGCGGCACGCCGACGCCGGAAACCCCCGAGGGCGGGTTTCCGGCGCCAGACCCCCGGTCGCCGGTCAGACCGTGCCGTTCTCCCACCACCACGCGCGGCCGAGGTCGGCCCGGCTGTCCACGTGCTGGTGATCGGTGTTGTAGGTCTCCAGGCCGGAGAACCCGCTGGTCTCGGCCTTCTGGTAGACGGTCTTGTTGGCCACGCCCGGCACGTCCAGGTCGGCCGCGGTGCCGTACATGTGCATGCTGTCGCTGGCCCCGCCGATCTCCGCGTTGTGCGCGATGCTGCGGAACCCGGAGTTCACCGTGATCGCCTTGTTCCCGAGCTTCTTGCGCACCGCTTCCAGCTTGTACATGCAGCGACGGGCGTTCTCCTTGGCGGTGGCCGCGCTGACCTTGCCGCCGTTGAAGGTGCCGCTCACCCGGTCGGTGAACTCGCTGAAGTCGAAGTGCGCGGTGGACCCGTCGCTCTGCTCCAGCGCGTTGAGCGCGGCCTGGGTGGCCGGGCCGGCCTCGCCGTCCGCGCCCAGGCCGTAGGCGGCCTGGAACCTGCGGACCGCGGCCGCCGTGCCGGGGCCGAACTCGCCGTCGATCGAGACCCGGCTGTGGCTCGCCGAGTCGGCCGCCCAGCCCGCGACCCGGATCTGGAGTTCGGTGACGTCGGCGCCCGTGGCGCCCTGCGCGAGGGTGCGGGACCACGGGTACGCCTGGGCGGTGCCCGACAGCAGCAGCGGGCTGATCACCGCGGCTGTGCCGATGACCGCCGCGCCGCGCAGCGCCGTGCGGCGGCTCATGGGGAGACTCATTCTCGTCCTTTCCTAGCGGGGATTCAGCGATTGGCGAGCTGGTCGAGCGCGGCCTGGGTGCCGTTGAAGACGTCGCCGGTCGCCGGCGCGGGGATGCCGTCGGCGATGGCCGCGTCGGTGTACTGCCACATCAGCCAGGTCGACGACCCGGCGGGCAACGCCGGCTGCGTGACGGACTGCCGGTAGTCCGCGAGCTGCATCGGGTACGCGGAGAGCGCCGTGGTGCCGCCCAGGCACGCGTCCAGGAACGACTTCTGGGTGTAGATGATCGGGGTCCGGCCGAACGCCGCCTGCACCTTGTCCAGCCAGGCCTTGGCGTCGGCGACGGTGACGTACGGCGGGCAGCCGCCGGAGCCGTCGTCCTTCCACTCCAGGTCGAACACGGGCGGCAGGTCCCCGGCGCGTTTGCCGGTGTACCCCGTGGCCTTCACCGCGGCGATGAACCGGTCGGCCTGCGCACCGCCGGTGCCGGCCGCCGTGCCCGTGTAGAAGTGGTACGGCCCCACGGCCAGGCCGGCGTTGCGGGCGGCGGGCAGGTCCGTGGCCAGGTAGTCGTCGGTGGTGTTCAGGCCGCGGGTCGCCTTGACGGTCGCGAACTCGACCCCGGACGCTTTCACCGCGCCCCAGTTGATCGGCGCGCCCCCGGGGTGCTGGTACTTCGCCGTGTCCACGCCGTCGATCGGGTGGCCGGCGGGCTTCGGCGGCACGCAGTAAGCGTTGCGGCTGGACCAGTCGGCGACCTTCGCCCAGGTGGTGGGCCCGGCGACCCCGTCGGCGCCGGCGTTGACGCAGTGCTGGAACTGGATCACCCGGTTGCGGGTGCCGTCGCCGAAGTTGCCGTCGATCGTCAGCGGCGGGTAGTGGCCGGGTTCCATGGCGAGGTTCAGCCGGCACTGGAGTTCCTTGACCTCCGTGCCGGTGGACCCGCTCTGCAGGGTCGGGCGGGCGGTGGAAAGGCCGCAGACCACGCTCTGCGCGGCGTCCGAAGTGCCCTGGGTGGCGCACTTCCTGGGGTGCGCGGACCACGTGTTCAGTGCGGCCCAGGTGTTCGGCCCGATCTGGCCGTCCACGCTCAGCGCGGCGCACCGCTGGAACACGCGGACCCGGGCGTCGGTCGCCGCGCCGAAGGAACCGTCCGCGCCGACCGGCGTGTACCGGCTCGCCTTGGTCGCCAGGTTCAGTTCGCACTGGGCCTCGGCGACCTCGGTGCCGGTCGCCCCTTGCTTCAGGGTGGGCTGGGCACTGGTGTGCCCGCACACCGCGACGGGTGCGGCCGCGGCGGTGGTGGCGGCCGCGGCGGGGACCACCAGCAGCACCGCGACGGCCAGAGCGAGTCTTTGCATGGCGAGGAGGCTGGCAGTGGCCGGCCCGCCGATCACCGGTCAGCGGCCGATTCGGGACGCCGGGACAGTCCCACCCCGCTGGACCAGCGAGAACACCACGCCCGTGGGACAACGCTGGGACGCCGGTAGCGCGCTGCTGTCCGCCTGGGCCCTCGGTCTCCCGATCCGGGGACGAGGGTCAGAGCCGCACGCCGGGGTCTTCGGTCACCGACCACACCGCCGTCATCGTGGCGTGGCCACGCGGCGAGCCGGTCGAACAGCGTCGCCGCGTTTTGCCGGATCCGGAGCCGGGCGGTGGGGGTTATCGTGGTGGGCACGGACTGGCTCTGCGGTCGCGCCGCAGGGCTCCCTGACTCCCCCTCCGCTCATCGACGGTGTTGCGCGTCTTGGTGCGCGCCCATCGGTGATCCCCACGTCAGGAGACGCCCATGACCAGCTACAGCCTCATGTCCTCCGGCCCTCGCTCCACCGTGCTCGCCACCTGGCCGGGCGCGGACGGCGACCAGACGGTGAAGATCACCACCCTCGACGACGGCGAACTGGCCCGTGATCTCGCCGTCTACCTCACGCACGTGTCCGAAGGCACGTGGGACGCCGCCCCGTGGCTCGACACTTACCCGGTCATCGAGGCCGGTGTTTCCACGCTCGTCGATCACTTGCGGGGCACTGGCTCCATCCCGCGGATCGACCTTTCCGGAGCCGGCCACCGCCACGGTGAGCAGTGGAGCTTCTTCGACGTCGCCGAGGTTCTGCTCGACCTGCCGGAGGTGCTGAACCGCCTGACCCGAGCGCAGCGGCTGACCGTCGCCGACGAACTGACCACCGACGCCGCCGGCCGGGCCGAGGCCCTCCGGACGCTGCCCGTCCGGCAGGACCCGGCCGACGGCACTTCCCGCGCGTGGCAGGCCCTCGAGGTCACGCGCGCCCTGGGCAACGGCCGGCTCGGGCCGCTGCCGGAAGGTGGCGCCGGCTGGCTGGTGCGCGCGTGGGGCGGCGAACTGTCGCTGGTCGACCGGTGGGCCGCGCGCGACCGGCTGGCCCGGATCGAGCAGCTGGTGGCCGCGTGCCGGCAGTCCGGCGGCCGCGCCGAGCCCCGGCTCGACTCCGACCTGCACGCGCACCTCGTCGTGCCCGGGGGCGGATCGGGGGCCGGCGAAGTCTTCTACGTGTCGGTGCCGTCGGGGCACCACGGCTCCCCCGACGAGCGCCCCACGGCACCGATGACGATCAAGCACCTGCACCTCGCCGACGGCACCGTCGACGAGGTGCACGTTCTCGATCCCGCGGACGACGCCGGCTTCGCCGAGACCCTCGGCGAGTGGACCCGGCTGGTGCCCTGGCCCGATCCGCGCGCTGACGGCTGACCCCGGCGGTCCGGCACCGGCCGGCCGGTGCCGGAAAGGGCTCGCGGCAAGGCGCTTCCTGGAGACGGCTACGCCGGCCGGCCCACGCTCCACGTCGCCACCGGCTCGGGCGCACCGAGCTTGTCGCCCTTGCGGTAGCCGCCGAAGATCAGTCCGAGCACCAGGATGGCGAGGACGACCAGCAGGACCCACAACCAGACGGACTTGCGCACGGCGCTTCCCCTCTTCGGAGATCGGAGACGTAAGCGGGGACACCGTACAGCCGGGGCGGGTTGGCCGGGCCCCGGCGTGGGTAACCTCCGCGGCATGGGCGCATGGGGCAAGCGGCTCGTCGCGATCGCGGCGGCGGTGGTACTTCTGGCCGTTGCGGCACTCGTCGCATCGGCGCTGCATCTGTTGCCCCAGTTGCGCAACCCCTTCGCCGAACAGACCGAGGAGCGCTCCGGACCGGTGCTGCTGCAGTCGATCGTCGAGCTGTCCCGGTACGAGGCGGCCAGCGGGTCGTTCCAGGTCATCGTCGACATCAAGACGAGTTCGATCCTGCCCAGCTTCCTGGCCGGCAGCGACACGCTGTTCGTCGGGGTCGGCCAGGACAACGCTTTCGTCGAGTTCTCGCGGCTGAAGGGCAACGCGGTCCAGGTCTCCGACGACCGCCTGTCCGCCACGATCACCCTGGCGCACGCCCAGCTGGAGCCGGCGACGCTGGACGTGCACGAGTCCTATGTGTACGCACAGCAGCAGGGCCTGTTCACCCGGATCAACGATTTCCTCAGCGGCAACCCGAATTCGCAGCAGGCGCTGTACGAGCTCGCCCAGAAGAAGATCCAGGAGGCGGCCGCGAAGAGCCCGTTGGTCGCCGACGCGGAGCGGAACACGCGGACGATGCTGGTCGGCCTGCTGCAGTCGCTCGGCTTCAAGAACGTCACCGTGAACTACGCCGACAACACGGCCGGCTGATCCTCGCCGTGCTCGGAATCAGCACGGCCGGTCCGTCGCCCCCACGCCACGACCACGCGGACCCAGCTCTTCGATCCGCCGCGTGAGGAACCGGCGTTCCGCCTCGGTCGGCGCCAGCTCCAGCGCCTCCCGGTACGCCCCCACCGCCTCCTCGACGCGACCGAGGCGGCGCAGGAAGTCCGCACGTGTCGCCGGGAGCAGGTGGTAACCCGCCAACCCGCCGCCCTCCGCCAGGTCGTCGGCCAAAGCCAGGCCCGCCGCCGGGCCGTCGGCCATGGCCACCGCCACCGCCCGGTTCAGCTCGACCACCGGGGACGGGGTCAGCCGCGCGACCAGCTCGTACAGCCGGGCGATCCGGGCCCACTCCGTGTCCTCGGCCCGGGACGCCGTCGCGTGGCACGCCGCGATCGCCGCCTGGAGCTGGTACGGGCCCGGCCGGCCGAGGGCCAGCGCCTCGTCCAGGACCCGGGCGCCCTCGTCGATCGCCGGGCGGTCCCAGCGGGTGCGGTCCTGGTCGGCGAGGGTGATCAGGTCGCCGTCGTCGTCGGTGCGGGTCGCGCGGCGGGCGTCGTGGAACAGCATCAGGGCCAGCAGCCCGCTCGCCTCCGGCGCGTCCGGCAGCAACCGGACGACGACGCGCGCGAGCCGGATCGCCTCCGCCGTCAGGGCCCGGCGGACCAGGTCGGCGCCGGCGCTGGCCGAATAGCCTTCGTTGAACAGCAGGTAGAGCACGCCGAGCACGCCCTCCGTCCGCTCGGGCAGCAGCTCGGCGGGCGGGACGCGGTACGGGATGCGCGCGCCCGTGATCTTCCGCTTGGCGCGCACGATCCGCTGCGCCATCGTCGGTTCGGGCACCAGGAACGCGCGGGCGATCTCCGGCGTGGTCAGGCCGGCGAGCGTCCGCAGCGTCAGCGCCACCTGCGCCTCCAGCGGCAGGGCCGGGTGGCAGCAGGTGAACATCAGCCGCAGCCGGTCGTCCGGGACGTCGTCCGGCTCCGGCGCCTCGTCGTCCCCGGACGCCGTGACGGCCAGGTCGCGCAGCCGGTTCGCCTCGGCCGCGCCGCGGCGCAGCTTGTCCAGGGCCCGGTGGCGGGCGGTGGTCGTGAGCCACGCCCCGGGACGGCGCGGCACGCCGTCCCGGGGCCAGGTGTCCAGGGCCTTGGCGAACGCTTCCTGCGCGCACTCCTTGGCCAGGTCCCAGTCGTCGGTGACCCGGATCAGGGTGGCGACGACGCGGCCCCACTCGCCGCGGAAGGCCTCGTCGACCGCCGCGCGGACGGTGTCCGTCACCCCCACACCGGGCGCAGCTCGATGGCGCCGAACTTCGCGACGGGGTGCGCCGCCGCGACGTCGATCGCTTCGGCCAGGTCGGCGCACTCGAGGATGTCGTACCCGGCGATCTGCTCCTTCGTCTCGGCGAACGGGCCGTCGGAGACGAAGGTGCCGCCGTCACGCGGCCACAGCGTCGTCGCGTCGGCGACCGGCCGCAGCTGACTCCCTTCGAGACGGCGGTCCCCGGCTTCGGCGACCCAGTCGTCCGGGTGGTCTTCGGCGGTGCCGACGAGTTCGGGGTCGACGCACACCCACATCAGGAACTTCATCGCTCAGTCCTCCCCGAACGGCCGGATCTCGATGGGAAAGCGCCCGGCCGCGGGGTGCGCGGACGCGATCGCGATGGCCTCGTCGAGGTCGTCGCACTCGACGACCTCGCAGCCGGCGATCCACTCCTTCGTCTCGGCGAACGGGCCGTCCGACGTCAGCCGCCGCCCGCCCCGCACCCGCACGGTGACCGCTTCGGCGGGCGGGCGCAGCAGCGTCCCGGCCCGGCGGGCGCCGCGCGCTTCGACGTCGCGCAGCCAGGCGACGAACTCGGGCTTGGCGTCGATCTCGGGCGGGCCGGCCAGCTCCGCGCCGTCGTCGCAGATCATCAGCATGTACCGCAAGGTTCCTCCTGATCGTCCGGGGCAGCTTCTCACCCACCCGACGCCGCGGTGGCCCGGAATCGACAGGTCCCCGGAAAGTTTTTCCCGGCGATGTGTCGATTCGGGGCGACGCTCGGCGTCGTCAGGGCGGAAGCACCCCACGACCGGAGGAGCCGTCATGATCCCGATCAGCCAGACCGGACAGCTGTGGACCGCCACCCACCAGGGCGAACGCGACCGCCGGCGGGCCGAGCAACGCCTCGGCGAGCTGGTCGCCCGCTGGACGCGCCGGAAGCGGCCGTCCACCCGGGAGCCGCGCGCTCCCGGGTGGACGGGGACTCACCCCACCTGCAGGTCGATGCAGGAGTAGAACGCGTTCGTCGTGTCGGCGATGTTCCAGACCGCCAGGACCGTCTGACGTCCGGTGTGGCCGCTCAGGTTCACCTGGTGTGAAACGGTTTCCGGCGGCTGCTCGTTGTTGCCGCTGATGTCCGCGACCTTCTCGTTGCCGATGTAGTATTCGTAGTTCGTCGTGCGGTGGCGGGCCGTGAAGGTCCACGTGAACGTCGCTGTGGTGCCGACCGGCGAGGCGTGCCAGCCCTTGCCGTTGTCGTTCAGCTCGGCGAACTGCTCGTTGCCGCCGTTGCACGACTTCAGGCCCTTCGGACCCTCGACGCTCTGCGGTTCGTACGTGATGTCGCCGCACGACACCGTGCCCTGCGCGCACTGCGCCTGGCGGCTCGCCGGGGAGTTGACGTAACCGTGTGCGCTCGCGATGCCGGCGGGGCTCACCACCACCAGGACCGGGGCCAGGAGGGCACCCGCCGCGGCCGCGACCAGTTTGCGGTTCATATCCGCTCCTTCGGGGACAGGCTCGGTTCCCGTCGCCGGGTACGACGAAGTCGCGGCGGGATACCCACCGCGCCGGGAAGTGTTTCGAGCGAAGGAAATTGTGGTCTAGACCATAAGACGAACCGGACAGTGAGTCAATAGATCGCGAAGTCCGGACTCATGTTGGTCAGTCGCCAACTGTCACCTGATGTTCCGGCCAGCGGGACTCGCCGGAGCGACCAGGGCGCACCGCGCGTCGCCCCTGCCTCTAGGATTCCGCCGGTGACCACCTACGACGACACGTTCGAGCACCTCGACGCCGCGGCCCTGCCGGAGCGGCAGCAGAAGATCCTGGTGGCCATCCGGGACTGGGTGGTCAGCCACGGCTACTCCCCCAGCACCCGCGAGATCGGCGAGGCCGTCGGCTTGCAGTCGACGTCGTCGGTGTCGAAGCACCTGGCGAGCCTGGAGGACAAGGGCTTCCTGCGCCGCGGCGCCGGCGTGTCCCGCCCGATGGACGTGCGTGCGTTCCTGCACGGCGGCGAGGCGCGGGAAGACGGCGACTCGGTCCCGGTGCCGGTCGTCGGCGACATCGCCGCCGGCACGCCGATCTCGGCCGTGGAGCACGTCGACGACGTCCTCAAGCTGCCGCGCGACCTCACCGGCCGGGGCACGGTCTTCGGCCTGCGCGTGCGCGGCGACTCGATGATCGACGCCGCGATCTGCGACGGCGACATCGTCGTGGTCAAGCAGCAGAGCGAGGCCCACTCGGGCCAGATCGTCGCGGCGATGATCGACGAGGAGGCGACGGTCAAGGTCTACCGCCGCCGCAACGGCCACGTGTACCTCGAGCCTCGCAACCCCGCCTACGACGTCATCGACGGCGACCGGGCGGCGATCCTGGGCGTGGTCGTCTCGGTGCTGCGGAGCGTCTGACGCGGTTCACCAGGTGACCGGCAGCTCGTAGACGCCGTACACGGACCCGTCGTGCTTGAACGGGATCCGGTCGAGGCCGGTCGCGAGCGCCAGCGTCGGGATCCGCCGGTACAGCGTGCTGTAGACGACCTGCAGCTCCAGCCGGGCCAGCGGCTGCCCGAGGCACTGGTGGACGCCGAACCCGAAGGCGACGTGGCGGTGCGCGTCGCGGGTGAGGTCGAGCCGGTCGCCGTCCGGGAAGACCGCCGGGTCGCGGTTGGCGACGTCGTTGGCCATGATCATGCCCTCGCCGGCGCGGATGGTCTCGCCGGCGATCTCGATGTCCTCCAGCGCGAGGCGGCGACGGCCGTTGTGCGTGATGTTGAGGTAGCGCAACAGTTCCTCGACCGCCGACGCCACGAGGGCCGGGTCGCCGCCCTCCCGCAGCAGTGCCAGCTGGTCCGGGTGCTCCAGCAGCGCCAGGGTGCCGAGCGCGATCATGTTCGCCGTCGTCTCGTGCCCGGCGATGAGCAGCAGCACGCCCATCTGCGCCGCCTCCGTGCGCGACAGCTCCCCCGCGTTCACCCGGCCGGCGAGCCCGGAGAGCAGGTCGTCCGCGGGCGCCTCGAGCTTCTCCCCCATCAGCCGGTCGAGGTAGCCGACGAGCGCCTGGTGCCCGGCCGCCCGTTCCTCGGGCTTCGCGTCCCGCCGGATGATGAGCTTGCTGTTCTCCTGGAAGAAGTCGTGGTCGGCGTACGGGACGCCGAGCAGCTCGCAGATCACCAGTGACGGCACCGGCAGCGCGAACGCCTCGACGAGGTCGACCGGCTTCGGGCCGGCCAGCACCCGGTCGAGCTGCTCGTCGACGATCTTCTGCACCGCCGGGCGCATCGCCGCCGTGCGCCGGATCGTGAACGGCGCGGTCACCATCTTCCGCAGCCGCGCGTGCTCCGGGTTGTCCATCAGGATGAAGCTGATCCCGGTGCCGCCCTTCGGCAGCGGCGCCGGGCTCGGGTAGCCGGGGCGGGTGATGTCGGCGCTGACGCGGGGATCGGCCAGCAGCGCCCGCTGCTCGGCGTAGCGGGTGACCAGCCACGGCGTGCTGCCGTCCCACAGGCGCACGCGCGCGAGCGGCGCCTCCCCCTGCAGCGCACGGGCCGCGGGCGGCGGGTCGAAGGGACAGCCCGCGGCGCGCGTCATCGGGAACTCGGGGATCTCGGCGGTGCTCGTCATCGTTCCTCCGTGGTGGCCGTCAGTTCGTGATCAGTCAACCGAAGACTGCTAAGCTAAGTCAAGCGACTGATTTAATTCGGACATCCGGAGGACCGCCCCGTGCTCGACCCAGCCACGCCCGCGAGAGAGGCGTCGCCCCGCGCGAACCTCGTCGTCGCGGTCCTCGCCCTCGCGGGCATCACCGTCTCGCTGATGCAGACGCTGGTCATCCCGCTGATCCCGGCCCTGCCCGGGTTGCTGCACGCCTCCGCGGCCGACGCCACGTGGGCCATCACGGCCACCCTGCTCGCGGGGGCGGTGGCGACGCCGACCATGGGCCGGCTCGGCGACATGTACGGCAAGCGGCGGATGCTGCTCATCAGCCTCGGCGCGCTCGTCGTGGGCTCGGCGATCGGCGCGCTCTCCGACACCCTCGTGCCGATGGTCGCCGGCCGGACGCTGCAGGGCCTGGCCGCCGGCGTCATCCCGCTCGGGATCAGCATCATGCGTGACGAGCTGCCCGCCGAACGGCTCGGCTCGGCCACGGCGCTGATGAGCGCGTCCCTCGGCGTCGGTGGCGCGCTGGGCCTCCCCGCGGCGGCGCTGCTGGCCGAGAACGCCGACTGGCACGTGCTCTTCTGGACCGCGGCCGGCCTCGGCCTGGTCGTCACCGCGCTGGTCGTCGCGCTCGTGCCGGAGTCGCCGGTGCGCACCGGCGGCCGGTTCGACGTCCTCGGCGCGGCCGGGCTCTCGATCGCCCTGGTGTGCCTGCTGCTGGCGATCTCCAAGGGCGCCGACTGGGGCTGGGGCAGCGCGGCCACGCTCGGCCTGATCGCCGCGGCCGTGCTGGTGCTGGCGCTGTGGGGCCGGTGGGAGCTGCGCACCCCGCGCCCCCTGGTGGACTTGAGGACGAGTGCGCGGCGCCAGGTCCTGCTGACGAACATCGCGTCGGCGGTCTTCGGCTTCGCGATGTTCGCGATGTCGCTGGTGCTCCCCCAGTTGCTGCAGCTGCCGGCCGCCACCGGGTACGGCCTCGGCCGCTCGATGCTGGTCGTCGGCCTGGTGATGGCGCCGTCGGGGCTGGTCATGATGGCGCTGGCGCCGGTGTCCGCGCGCATCACGGCGACGCGCGGCCCGAAGACGACACTGATGCTCGGCGCGGTCGTCGTCGCGGCCGGGTACGCCCTCGGCATCTTCCTGATGAGCGCGACCTGGCACCTCGTGCTGGTTTCGAGCGTCATCGGCGCCGGCATCGGGCTCGCCTACGGCGCGATGCCGTCGCTCGTGATGGGCGCCGTGCCGGTGTCGGAGACGGCCGCCGCGAACAGTCTCAACACGCTGATGCGCTCGATCGGGACGTCGGTCTCGAGCGCCACCGCCGGGCTCGTGCTCGCGCGGCTGACCGTCCGGTTCGGACCGGTGGAACTGCCTTCGCAGAACGGTTTCCGGCTCGTGCTGGGAATGGGCTCGGCCGCGGCGCTCATCGCGCTGGCCGTCGCCGCCTTCCTGCCTCGCCACTCGCCGGCGGCGTCGGCGCCCGCGAGCCCGGAGCCGGCTGCCGCGGTGGGTCGCTGACCGGCGTGGGGGGCCCGGGAGGGCGCGGCGGGGGCCGCCAGGGCCGAGTTGGGAGTCGCCGGCGGGGGGTGCGGGGGGCGCCAGGGCTGGCCGGTGGTCG
>NZ_JBFBBZ010000023.1:0-171081 GCF_040682935.1 Amycolatopsis sp. NPDC051061 | reverse complement strand
GGCGCGACAAGACCACCGGCTGAGCTTGGTTCGTGAAGGCCACCTTCAGGAACTTAAAGTTCCTGAAGGTGGCCTTCACGGCTTTTGGCGTTAGTTGGGGAGAGCCTTCTGGGCCCGCTTCGCGAGTTTGTTCGCGCGCTTCTCGGCCTTACGGCTCAGTTTCCCGGCAGCGGCTCCGACGTCCTTCGCGGCGTGACGCGCGCGCCAAGCCGCCGACGGCTTCCCGTGCGTGTCGCTGACCGCGAGCAGCAGGCCGCCGGCCATGCTCGCGTTCTTGAAGAACTGGATCTGCTGCTGCTGGCGCTCGCCCGGGTCCTTGATGGTCCAGAAGCTGTGCGTCGACAGGGTCGTCGGCACCAGGCTGCCGAGCAGGAGGCCGGCCGCGAGCCGCGGCGCCTTGCCGGTGGCGAGCGCGAGGCCGGCCCCGATCTTCACGACGGCGTCGATGCGGACGAGCGTCACCGGATCGCGCGGGACCTGCTCCGGGACGACGTCGCCGACCTTGGCGAAAGCGCCGTTGATGAAGGGTTCCGCCGCCTTCGCGTGCCCCTCGGCGTGCCTCAGCGCATTGATCCCGCCGGTCACGAACATCGCTGCCAGCAGGGGACGTGCCAGTCGACGGAGTATCACGGTCATTGCCTTCCTCGTACGGGCCGCTGCCTGGTCGAACCTACTCGCTGAGTGCCCGCTCGGCCTGCGCTCGAACCCTCATCGTGGTTTCTGCGCGAATATCGCCGTGTTGCTAGAGGGCACTAGAAAGCTTTAGCGGTTGACCTTGACGCAGCGTCAACTTCTATCGTCGACGTCATGGAGTGGTCGATCCAGGACATCGCCCGCTCGGCCGGGACGACGAGCCGGACGCTGCGCCACTACGGCGCGGTCGGCCTGCTCGAGCCCAGCCGCGTCGGCGGCAACGGCTACCGCTACTACGACGAGCAGGCGCTCGTCCGGCTGCAGCGGATCCTGTTGCTGCGCGAACTCGGCCTCGGGCTGCCGGCCATCGCGGAGGTCCTGGACGGGCAACGCGACCGCGTCGCGGCGCTCGAGACCCACCTGGAGCTGCTCGAACAGGAGCGGCAGCGGATCGGACGGCAGATCGATTCGGTCCGGACCACGCTACGGAAACTGAAGGGAGGTGAACGACTGATGGCAGAAGAAGTCTTGGACGGCTTCGACCACACGAAGTACGAGAAGGAAGTGACCGAGCGCTGGGGCGCCGAGGCCTACCGCCGCGGTGACCAGTGGTGGAGCTCGCTGACGGCCGACGAGAAGCAGGCCCACCAGCAGGAGCAGCGGGACATCGCCGCCGCGTTCGGGTCGGCCCACGCGGCCGGGCTCGCGGTGGACTCCGACGAGGTCCAGGCGATCACGCGCCGGCTGCACACGTGGCTCGAGCCGGCGGTGTCGTCGGTGTCCGCGGGGTACTTCGCGGGCCTGGGCCGGCTGTACGTCGACGATTCCCGTTACGGCTTCGAGGGCGCGGGGGCGGAATTCGTCCGCGACGCGATGAAGATCTACGCGGAACGGAACCTGACCGACTAGCGCGACGTCGTAGTGCGCGCTGGGGGTAGGGACGAGCAGGGCTGCAGACCTGTTCGTCTCTATGTACGGCCATCCGGTCGAACCTCGGCGACACGCCTAGGCGTCTATGGCGGAATATCGGGCTCGCGCTAGATACGTCGATAACTTGGCAGAGTGGACCCCATCCGCAACCCCTTCGCACCGGGCGCCGGGCAGCGGCCGCCCGAGCTGGCCGGGCGCGAGCGTGAGCTCAAGGCGTTCGAAGTGGTGCTGGAACGGGTTTCCCGGGGGAGACCCGAACGCAGTCTCGTCCTCACCGGGCTGCGCGGGGTCGGCAAGACCGTGCTGCTCGGGGAGCTGCGCGCGATGGCCGTCCGGCACAAGTGGGGCGCGGGCAAGATCGAGGCGCGGCCGGACGCCGAGCTGCGGCGGCCGCTCTCCGCCGCGCTGCACCGGGCCATCCGGGACCTCGCCGTGCGGCACCGCGCGCCCGACCGGGTCGAAGAGGTGCTCGGCGTGCTCAAGGCCTTCGCACTCCGGGCCAACAAAGCCGACGCGAAGCTGCGCGACCGCTGGCAGCCGGGCATCGACGTGCCCGCCGCGCAGGGCCGCGCGGACTCCGGGGACATCGAGATCGACCTCGTCGAGCTGTTCACCGACGTCGCCGAGCTGGCCGCGGACGTCGGGACCGGCGTCGCGGTGTTCATCGACGAAATCCAGGACCTCCAGCCCGACGACGTCTCCGCGCTCTGCGCCGCCTGCCACGAGCTGTCGCAGTCCGGGGCGCCGCTGGTCGTCGTCGGCGCCGGGCTGCCGCACGTGCCCGCCGTGCTCTCGGCGTCCAAGTCGTATTCCGAGCGCCTCTTCCGCTACGCGCGCATCGACCGGCTCGAGCGCGAGGACGCCGACTTCGCCGTGATGGCGCCGATCGAACGCGAAGACGCCGGCATCGAGCCGGAAGCGCTCGACGCGCTCTTCGACGCCTCCGGCGGCTACCCGTACTTCATCCAGGCCTACGGCAAGGCGGCCTGGGACGCGGCGCCGTCCGACCCGATCACGGTCAAGGACGTCCAGGTCGCGGCACCCGAGGCGGAGTCGGAGCTGGCAGTCGGCTTCTTCGGCTCGCGCTACGAGCGCGCGACGCCGGCCGAGCGGGAGTACCTGCAGGCGATGGCCGAGCTGACCCAGGGGCGCGACGAGCCCGCCGGCACCGCCGACGTCGCCGTGTTCCTCGGGCGCAAGCCGTCCTCGCTGTCGCCGGCCCGCGACAGCCTGATGAAGAAGGGCCTCGTCTACTCCGCCGAGCGTGGCCAGATCGCCTTCACCGTGCCGCACTTCGGCCACTACCTGCTCGGCCGCGACTGACCTGGGCTTTTCCGGCTGTCTCGCGGTCTATGAGCATCACTACGCTTCTATTGGATATTCGCTATATCCATGTAGAGAGCCTTATCGGGTTGCTTCGCCGTGACCGCCGCCACCCGCGATCTCTCCGGCTCTTACCCAGATTTGCCGACGATTCATCGGCGAGTGCGCCAAGTCACCGGATATTCGTTGGAATCTTTGTGAAAAAAGGTGCATACTAGAAGCACAAGCCACCAAGACCCTCCGAAGGGGATGCAGAAACCGATGAACAACATCGCCGCCAAGCTCCGTGCCCGTCGCGCCGAGGTTCGCACTCGCCGGGCGCTGAACCGGGCGATCGACACCGCCGCGACCGCGACGGTCCGTCAGGAACTCATCGCGATCGCGCAGGCTCGCTCGGGCTACATGCGCTGACCAAGCCCCACCTGTGGCGGTCGCCCATTCGAGTGACCTATGCCACAAAGTGCTGAAGCTGTAACGCCACACAAAGTGGCGTCGATACCCCCTACGACCCCGTGATGCTGGCGGACCCCCGACCTGGCAGCATCGCGGGGTTTCCCATGTCCGGGGTACGAAAATCTGCTTGCCGTCGCCGGCTCGTGCAGTATTCTTTGACTTCGTCAACGAGTTGTTTGAGGTGGTCAATGAACGACGCACGGGTGGCCGAGGTCCGCGCCTTCAACCGGCTCTACACCGGAGTCATCGGCGTGCTCGACGAAGGACCGGCGGACGCCGAGTACTCGCTGCCGGAAGCCCGGGTGCTCTTCGAGCTCGCCCACCAGGACCCGCTGCCGGTGACCGACCTGCGCAAGCGCCTCGACCTGGACGCCGGCTACGCCAGCAGGCTGCTCGCCCGCCTCGAGTCCCGCGGGCTGATCGAGCGCGAACGGTCCGGCGAGGACGCCCGCCGCCAGCTCGTGCGCCCGACGCCGGCCGGCCGGGACGCGTACGCCCTCCTCAACCGCCGTTCCAGCGAGCAGATCGGCGGCCTGCTGGGCCGCTTCGCCGACGAAGACCAGCAGCGCCTGCTGGCCGCGATGCGCACGATCGGCGACCTGGTCGGCGAGCGCCGTCGCGACCCGGTGCTCGTCCTGCGTCCGCCACGACCGGGGGACCTCGGATGGGTGGTCGAGCGACACGGTGCGCTCTACGGCCGGGAGTACGGCTTCGACGATCGCTTCGAGGGACTGGTCGCCAGGATCGTCGCTGATTTCGTCGAAACCCGCGACGACCCGCGCCAGGCGTTCTGGATCGCCGAGCTGAACGGCGAGCGCGTCGGCGGCATCACGTGCACCCGCGGACCGGACGCCGGCACCGCGAAGCTACGGCTGCTGCTGCTCGAGCCGTCGGCCCGCAGCCACGGTGTCGGCAAGCGGCTGGTCACCGAGTGCGTTTCCTTCGCGAAGGCGCACGGCTACCGCGGGATGGAGCTGTCGACGGTCTCCATCCTGACCGCGGCGCGCTCGATCTACCGCGCGGCCGGGTTCGAGCTCGTCCGCGAAGAGGATTTCGACGGCTGGGGCCCGAAGCTGACCGACGAGATCTGGCGCCTGGAGTTCTAGCGCGGCTTCCGGGGGGCGTGCCCTTGTCCAGCGGCCGGGGCTGTGGACAACCTGCTCGCGCCGCTCATGGGCTTCACGCCGGCCGTGGTTGGCTGTGCTCGTGACGGACTACGTCGACGGGTACTGCGAACGGGTCGCGCCCGGGCTCTGGGGTGAGCCGCTCAACAGTCTCAGCAATCTCGCGTTCCTCGTTGCCGCCGTGCTCGTCTGGCGGCTGGCCGCCGGCGACCGGGTCGGGCGGCTGCTCGCCGTGCTGATCGGGCTGGTTTTCGTCGCCAGTACGGTGTTCCACCTGGTCGCGACGCGCTGGGCCGCCACCGCGGACTCGGTGAGCATCCTCGTTTTCGTACTGGTCTACGTCGTGTTGTTCGCGCGCGTCTTCCACCACTGGCGGTGGGCCTGGCTCGCGGCGCCGGCGTTCCTGGCGCTCACCGTCGTCACGGCCTTGCTGGGCGGCGGGCTGTACCTGTCCGCGCTGATCGGACTCGGGATCTTCGCCGTGCTTCTGGCCTTTCGCCGTGACGTCTACTGGACGCACTTCGCCGTCGCGGGCGCGGTCTTCGCGCTTTCGCTGAGCTTGCGCACGCTCGACCGGGACGTGTGCGACTACGTCCCGGCCGGCACGCACTTCCTCTGGCACCTGCTCAACGGGCTGGCGCTCTACCTCGTCTCCCGCACGGTGATCCGCAGACGCACCGCCTAGTGGGCCGCGCCGATCGGGCGCAGGTCCTTGTCGTGCTCGTCGGCCAGGTAGTCGCCCGGGTTGGTGTCGTCGGTGCCGTTGAACACCTTCATCTGCCGCGCGATCACCGTGACGATCGCCGCGACCACCAGGTTGGCGATCAGTGCGACGAAACCGACGTAGATCTGGACCTGGGAGCCCGAGAACGGGTGCCAGCCGAAGATCGACATGTTGCCCAGGGCCAGCGCCGAACCGCCGAAGTGCTGCTTGCCGTTGGCCGGGTTGGGGATGCCGTACAGCATGATCAGGCCCCAGCCGATGCCGACGACCCAGCCCGCGATCAGGCCCCAGCGGTGGAACCAGCGCGTGTACAGCGCGAGCGCGACCGCCGGCAGCGTCTGGAGGATCAGCACGCCGCCGATGAGCTGGAGGTCGATCGAGAACTGCGGGTCGATCAGGATGATCACGGCCACCGCGCCGAGCTTCACGACCAGCGAAGCGAGCTTGGCCTGCTTCGCTTCTTCCGCCGGTGTCGCGTTCTTGCGGATGTACTCCTTGTAGATGTTGCGGGTCCACAGGTTGGCCGCGGCGATCGACATGATCGCCGCCGGCACCAGCGCGCCGATGCCGATCGCGGCGAAAGCGATGCCGGCGAACCACGAGGAGAACTGGCTGTCGAACAGCACCGGGACGATCGTGTTGCCGTCCGGCTTGCCGGTGGCCGCGTTCGTCAGCGGCTTGACGCCCGCCGTGATCGCGACGTACCCCAGCAGCGCCAGCAAGCCCAGCACCAGCGAGTACGCCGGCAGCGCGACCATGTTCTTCTTGATGACGCTGCGGCCGCGCGACGCCAGGACGCTGGTCAGCGAGTGCGGGTACAGGAACAGCGCGAGCGCCGAACCCAGCGCCAGCGTCGCGTACTGCAGCTGGTTGTTGGCGTTCAGCAGGATCGACCCGGCCGGCTTGCCGGTGGTCGGGCTCGGCGTGCCGAGCTTCTTCGCCGCCGCGTCGAAGATGTGCGACCAGCCGCCCAGCTTCGAGGGCAGGTAGATGATCGCCACGAGGATGACGATGTAGATCAGGATGTCCTTGACGAACGCGATCAGCGCGGGCGCCCGCAGGCCGGACTGGTAGGTGTAGACGGCCAGGATGACGAACGCGATCAGCAGCGGCAGGTGGCCGACGACGCCCGAGCCGTTGATGCCCATGGTGCGCAGCACGGCTTCGAGGCCGACCAGCTGCAGCGCGATGTACGGCATGGTCGCGACGATGCCGGTGATGGCGACCAGCAGCGCGAGGATCGGCGAGCCGAAGCGGCCGCGCACGAAGTCGGCCGGGGTGACGTAGCCGCGCACGCGCGACACCGACCACATCCGCAGCGCCGGGAGCAGGACGATCGGGTAGACGACGATCGTGTACGGCAGCGCGTAGAGGCCGAGGGCGCCGGCGCTGAACACCAGCGCGGGGACCGCGACGAACGTGTAGGCCGTGTAGAGGTCACCGCCGAGCAGGAACCAGGTGACCCACGAGCCGAACTTGCGGCCGCCGAGCCCCCACTCGTCCAAGTGGTCGAGGGCGCCGCCGCGCTGCCAGCGCGCCGCCATGAAACCGAGCACGGTGACCAGCAGGAACAGGATCGTGAAGATGATCAGTTCCGGCCACTGCAGGTTGCTCATCGAGCGTCCCCCTCGTCCAGGTCGTCGACGCTCAGCCGGTCGGGCGCGTCAGCGGTCGGCTTGTCCCGCGTCATCAAGTAGACGATCCAGGTGGACAGCACTCCGACCGCGACCATCAGGAATTGGAACCAGTAGAAGAACGGCATCCCGAACAGCCGCGGACCGTCCATGTTGAACAGTGGCGTGACCAGGACCAGCAGCGGAACGATCAGGAGCAGGTTCCACGGGTTGAACGGCTTCCCGCGGACCTTCCCGTCGTGCTTCACAGTCGACATCGGACCTCACCTAACACTCCCGTAACCGACCGCCTGACCTTAGAACCTCGGTGACGGCGCGTCACGTCTGTCCGATATCGATTTGATCGCCACGGTCCGCGTTGCCGACCAACGTCGGTTGCCCCGCCCCCACCCGGCCGATATCAATAGCCGGACTCCGCACGCGAAACCCGTTAAGAGGCAACTGTATGACACGACTCCGCTACGCGGTGGTGATCCCGGCGATCGCCGGGGCCCTGCTGGCCGGGTTCACGCCTGCGTTCGCAGGTCAGGAGATCGCGGCCGGCAAGCAGCCGCTGAACTCCACGAACATCCCGCAGCAGTACGCGAACCAGACGCTGAGCTGGCACAAGTGCGCCGTCCCGGACGAGCTGCCGACGGCCCCGCCCGCGGGCGCCGAGGACATGGAGTGCGCGACCTACAAGACGCCGCGCAACTGGTACCAGGCGAACGCCCAGATCGACCTGACCATCGCGGTCAGCCGCCTGAAGGCGACGAAGGACGCGACCGCCAGCGTCGTCACCAACCCCGGCGGCCCGGGTGCGCCCGGCCGCAACTTCCCGTCCCGGCTGCGCAACCAGCCGAAGCTGCGGGAGCACCAGGAGATCGTCGGGTTCGACCCGCGCGGTACCGGCAAGAGCACGAACATCACGTGCGGCGGCGCCATCGGCACCGGCTCGGACCTGGACCCGCGGGACCGCGACCGGCAGAACCTGAACCTGATCGTCGCGGCGACGAAGTACGCGGCGCTGTCCTGCCAGCAGAAGTCCGGCGAGCTGGGCCCGCTGATCAACACCGACCAGACGGTCAAGGACATCGACCTGCTGCGCGTGCTGCTCGGCCGCGACAAGATCAACTGGGTCGGCTACTCGGCGGGCACCTGGATGGGCGCGCACTACGCGCAGGCCTACCCGACGCGCACCGGCCGGTTCGTGCTCGACTCCTCGACGGAGTTCACGACGACCTGGCAGAAGTCGTTCGACTGGCAGCCGCTCGGCTTCGAGCGCCGCTGGCGGCAGGACTTCCTCCCGTGGATGGCGAAGTACGACAAGCTCTACCACTTCGGCACCACCGGCGAGGCCGCCCGCCAGACCTACGAGCAGGTCCGCTACGCCCTGACCCAGGGCGCGGTCACCCTGCCCGACGGCTCGAGCGTGTCGGCCAACGGCCTGGACGCCTTCATCGCGTCGAGCATCTACTCGAAGCGCTCCTTCCCCGGTCTGGCCGACTACCTCGTCAGCGTCCGCACGCTGACCCAGGGCACGGCGTCGGCGCAGGCCAAGACGTCGGCCGCGCAGAAGGTCAAGGCCGCCGACAAGAGCACCGACACCTCCGGCGCGCAGCCGCTGATGGTGCCGACCGACGGCGACTCGTACGACGCGTCGTTCTGGA
Source organism: Amycolatopsis sp. NPDC051061 (assembly GCF_040682935.1). Lineage (NCBI taxonomy): Bacteria > Bacillati > Actinomycetota > Actinomycetes > Pseudonocardiales > Pseudonocardiaceae > Amycolatopsis > Amycolatopsis sp. NPDC051061. The sequence continues at coordinate 162,611 of NZ_JBFBBZ010000023.1, read as the reverse complement.
CCATCCCGTGCAACGAGGGCCCGTGGACCGGCTCGGTCACCAGCGCCATCAAGGACTCGCAGAAGCTGATCGACAAGCAGCAGCCGCTCCTGGGCGCCGGCTGGTTCATCCAGCCGTGCTTGTTCTGGAAGAAGACCCCGGCGCCGCTGCCCGTGCTGAACGGCAAGGGTGTCCCGCCGGTGCTGATCGTCGAGTCGGAGCACGACCCGGCGACCCCGATCGAGGGCGCGCGGCGCGCGCACAAGGCGTTCGCGAACTCGCGGATGCTGACGATCACGAACGAGGGTGACCACGGGATCTACGCCGGCGGCAACGCGGGTGTGGACAAGGTCGTGGAGGCCTACCTGGTCGACGGCGTCGTGCCGAACGACCAGAGCCTGCCGGGTGTGGCACTTCCGGTGCCTCCGGGCGCCTGACACCACAAGGGCTAGTGGGGCCCCGTCGGACTTCGGTCCGGCGGGGCCTTTTCCACACCTGTGCACAGAGTTGTCCACAGGCGGTGGACAACTCGGGTGGTATTAGAATCACGGTCATGGTGCGAGTGCCACTGACGGATGAAGAGCGCGATCGGGGCGAACGCCTCGGCCAGGCGTTGCGATCGGCGCGAGCCGGACGCAGCATGGTCGAGGTCGCCGGCGAGGCCGGGATCTCGGTCGAGACGCTGCGGAAGATCGAGACCGGGCGAATTCCCACGCCGGCGTTCTTCACGGTCGCGGCCATCGCGGACGCGGTGGGGCTGCCGCTGGAGGAGCTGCGGGCGGCGGTGGGGTCGTCACCGCTTTCCCAGGCGAGCTAGTCCCCCGGGTATGCGCTGGCACCTCACCGAGGACGTCGACGACTTCCTCGCCCGGGCCGGGGACTTCCTGCGCTCGCGTCCCGCCCTGCACACCTCGCAGCTGACCCGGCTCGAGAAGCTGCGGACGCACGAGGAGAAGGGCACCCTCTTCGGCCGGCTGGAGCAGGAGGGCGAGGTCCGCGCGATCTTCTACCGCCGTCCGTCGCAACGCCTGATCCTCACCGCGGTCTCACCCGAACAGGCCGACGTCCTCGCCGGGCACCTGGCCGGCCTCGGCCACCCCCTGTGCGGCGTGACCGCGGAAGACGACACCGCCACCGCTTTCGCCGAGGCGTGGCAACGGCGCACCGACACGGTGCCGGTACCCGGCGTGCGGGTCCGGCTGCACCGGCTCGGCACGCTCACTCCGCCGGAGCCGATGCCCGAAGGCCACGCTCTGGGCGCGCGGGATCGTTCGGAGGTCGTCCGCTGGTGCAGCGAGTTCGCCACCGCTGTCGGGCAGGCGCCCTTCGCGGACGCGCACGCCTGGGCCGCCTCGAACTTCGCCGACAAGGACTTCACGTTCTGGGAGACCGGGACTCCGGTCGCCATGGCGGGCTCGACCCCGATGCTGGCGGGCATGGTCCGGGTCGACCCCGTCTACACCCCGGCCCGGTTCCGCGGCCGCGGTTACGCGGGCGCCGTGACGGTCGCGGTGAGCCGGGCCGCGCTGGACGCGGGCGCGACGGACGTCGTGCTCTACACGGACCCGGCCAACATCACCAGCAACGCCCTCTACCGGCGGATCGGCTACGTCCCGATCGCCGGCTTCACCGGGTACGACTTCGCCTAGACCGGGCGCAGCTGGTTCAGGATGTGCTCGCGGTCGTTGAGGAACGCGCACGCCGGGACCGGGAGGTCGTAGCTGTTCAGCAGCTTCTCGAAGTCGGAGAACTCGTCCGCCGACAGCCCGAACCCGACCTTGACCGCGTGGGCCGCCAAGACGTCCGCCAGTTCCTCCCACTCGCCGGACCACAGCAGCGTCCGGTAGTGCGTGTACTGCTCCGGGGACAGCCGGTTCGCGAGGCTCGTCAGCACGCTGTCCGCGAAGAAGCTGATCCGGTTCTCCTTGAGGTCCGCCACCGTCGGGTTCGCCGGGTCGCGGGCCGCGTCGGGGTTGCGGGTCACTCCCGGGCCCGCCACCGGGTAGGCCGTGTGGACGTGGCCGTTCTCCTCGACCAGCACGACGAGGTGCACGGTGAACCGCTCGCCCGCGCAGCGCCAGCGGCCGTTCACCTGCTGCCACCGGGCTTCGCCCGGATCGTTCGCGACGTCCTTGACCACCGAAATGATGTGCTCGTCGCTCCAGCCAGGCGGGAACTCGCTGGTCGCCCTCCGCCCGACGCCCGGTGCGTGTCCGCCGCCCACCGCTGCTCCCTTCGTCGGAAAGAGCGTAGGTCAAACGGCGGCGGACAGCACCACGATGCCGACGACGAGCAGATCCGGACCGCGGAAGAGCTGCCGGGTGAGGTTGGCGGGCATCGGTCCGACCGGGGTGTCGATGAACCCGGGATTCGCGTAGTCGACGGCGGTCCGCGTGACCGTGCGCAGGATGGACAGCACCGCGAGCGGCACCGCCAGCCACGCCGACAGGGCGAACGAGGTCCCACCCGCGAGGGTGACCACGGCGAGGACACCGGCCCAGGCCGCGCCGGCGACGGCGAACACCACGCCGTGCGCCAGCACCAGCTCGCGGTTCGACGAGCCCACCCAGCGGCGACGGCCCGGGTTGCGCCACAGCTCGCCGAGCCCCGCGCCGAACGGCGTCAGCGCCACGTACGCGCCGAGGCCGGCCAGGACCGCACCCGGCAGGGTCGGCAACGCGATGTGCGCGACGACGACCGCGAAGCCGACCAGCACCGCCGCCCCCGCGTAGCGCGACCGGCCGAGCGTGCCCGCCACCGCCAGCCGCAGCACCGTCGGACGCCGCAGCGAAACCCCGATCGGCGCGGACGGCGGGAGCAGCATCATCGGATCGAGGAAGGTGACGGCGACCGAGCGCAGCACCCGGCCGTCCCACCCCGCGAGCAGCGTGGACCGGCCCGCGCGCGGCACCGGCTCGCCGCCGAACGCCAGCGGCAGCGCCGCGACCAGCACGCCCGCGGCGCCGAACTGGACCGCCACCGGGCCGACGCCGAACGCGGTGATCGCCAGCCCCAGGACCGCCAGCACCAGCGGGCCGAACGCGTCGAACCGCACCGACGTCCGCCGGGCCGACACGAACGCGACCACCGCGGTCGCGGCCACGACGGCGATGCCCGCGCGCCACTGGTCGAGCCCGGCCCCGCCGACCGCGAGCATCAGCGCGGCCAGGTAACCGGTCACCGCCACCACGCCGGTCCAGGCGCCGAGCAGCCGCAGCGTGACGACGCGGCCGCGGTCCACCGGCGCGAAGTCGAGCCAGGTCAGCTCGGCCGGCTCGACCCACACGAACCCGCGGCGCAGCAAACCGCGCCAGGCCACCGCACAGCAGAGCGTGAGCAGGCCGAGCACGGCCGGGAAGTCCACGTGGGACGAGCCGTAAACCGCCTGGCGCCAGGCGTCGACGTGGAAGAACGCGGTGAACAGGAACCCGAAGCCGAAGAGGAAGACGAACGAGGCGGTGTCTCCGCTGAAGATCCCGCCGAACCGCTTGCGACCCGGGATCCGCATCCGGCGCGGTGCCAGCGTCACCACAGTTCTAGGACACTGTCCGCGGCTTCGAGCAGCGGCGGGTGGTGCGTGGCCACCACGACCGCCGCGCCGGCCGCCGTCGACCGGGCGATCACCTCGACCAGCCACTCCTTGCCGGCCACGTCCAGCGCGCGCTCCGGCTCGTCGAGCAGCAGCACCCGGTGCGGGCGCGCGGTGACGCCGAGGAGCAGCAGCCGGCGCCGCTGGCCCGCGGAGAAGTGCCCGGACGTGATGCGCATGCGCATCCCCAGGCCCGCGTCGCGCAGCAGTTCCTCGTGGTCACCGAGGTCGGCGCCGAACGAGCCGGACAGGAGTTCGAGGTGCTGCATCGGCGTCAGCTCGGCGAAGAAGTCGGAGTCGTCGAACAGCACCGACACCTTGCGGCGGAACTCGACGTCGCGCTCGTCCGGCACCTTGCCGTCCACCAGCACGCGGCCCCGCTGCGGCTGCTGCATGCCGTAGAAGCAGCGCATCAGGGTCGACTTGCCGACGCCGTTGGGCCCGACGATCGCGGCGCATTCGCCGGGGTCGACGGTGAAGTCCAGGTCGTCGAACAGCCACAGTTCGCCGGCCCGGACGCCGATGCCCTTCGCGTCGATCATCGGAGTGCTTCGAGCACCGGAGCGAACTGCTCCATGTTCTGCTCCAGGACGGTGTAGTAGGACAGGCCGAACCGCTCGCGGTGCGCGTGGAGCTGCTCGGCGACCTCGGCGGGCGAGCCGATCAGCGCGGTCGGCAGTTCGGCGAGCTGCCCGGTGGACTGCTGACCGCCCACGAGCTTTTCGAGGTTTTCGAGGCCTGCTTTGCGGTCTTCGGTGATGTTCACGAAGTGGACGAGCAGGTTGAACTCCGCGTCGCGGCCGCCGAGCTTCGACCGGACGAACCCGACGCGCTCCTCGATGTCCTCGGCGGTGGCCAGACCGAGCGGGGCGCCGTCCGCCGTCTTCGCCGTGCCGGTGAAGCCGATGGTGTCGGCGTGCTCGGCGGCGAGCGTCAGGATCCGGTCGCCGCGGCCGCCGAGCAGCAGGGGCGGACCGGCCGGGCGCGTCGGCGCGGGCTTGTGCTCGGGATCGGCGTACCGCCGCTTCAGTTCAAGGATCGTCCGCTCGAGGTGGTCGACGCGCTCGCGCGCGGACGGGAACGGCATCCCGGCCGCTTCGAACTCCGCCTTGACGTACCCCGCGCCGAGCCCGAGCTCCAGCCGGCCGCCGGTGAACTGGTCGGTGCCCGTGACGTCGCGCGCGAGCAGCACCGGGTTGTAGAAGGGCGCGTTGAGCACGAAAGTGGTGAGCTTGACGCGCGAAGTGACCTCGCCGGCGAGGACGAGCGCCGGGAACGGCGGCGCCATGCCGAGGTGGTCGGCCGCGGACAGCACGTCGTAGCCGAGGTCCTCGACCTTGCGGCACTTCTCGACCCACGCCGCGCGCCCGTCCGGCACGACCATGTTGACCCCGAAGCGGAATTCCCCAGTCATACGAACAACGTACTCACCGGAGCTTTTCGATCACCGGGGCGAGCCTGGTCAGATCCTCTTCGATCACCGTGAAGTAGCTGACGCCGAGGGTTTCCCGCGTTTGCCGCAGCTGCTCGGCCGCCGCTTCCGCCGAGCCGATGACGACGGTGGGCAACGCGCCCAGCTCGTCGACGCCGAGGTGCGGCACGAGCCGGTGGGCCGCGTCGAGCGCCGCCCGCCGGTCATCGGTGATCCGGATGAAGTGGATCAGCAGGTTGAGCTCGGCGTCGCGGACGCCGAGCGCCCGTTTCACGAAGCCGACGCGTTCGGCGAGTGCGGCGGGGCCGGCCAGGGCCAGCCGCCCTTCGGCCGCGCCGGGCGCGGTGCCGGTGAAGGCGATGGTGTCGGCGTGCTCGGCCGCGAAGGTCAGCATGCGGTCGCCGCGGCCGCCGAGCAGCAGCGGCGGCCGGGGCCGGGACTCGTACGCGCGCTCGAGTTCGGTGACCGCGCGGACGACCCGCGCGAACCGCTGCCCCGGCGTGCCCCACTCGATCCCGGCGGCCTCGAACTCCGCGCGGACGTACCCGGCGCCGATCCCGACCTCGAGCCGGCCGTCGGTGAACTCGTCGAGCCCGCTGAGGTCGCGGGCCAGCAGCACCGGGTTGTGGAAGCTCGCGTTGAGCACGAAGGTGTTCAGCCGGACCCGCTCGGTGGCCTCGGCGGCGAGCAGCAGCGCGGGCACCGGCGCGACCCGCCCGAGGTGGTCGACCACGCCGACGACGTCGTAGCCGAGGTCCTCGGCCTGACGGCACTTCGCCACCCACTCGGCCCGTGAGCCGGGCGCCACCAGTGCCACCCCGAAGCGGAACGGTCTCATGGACCCGAAAGTACAGGCAGAAGGGGACGTCCTCGGGACGTCCCCTTCTGCTCAGGAGAGACTCAGGCGAGGCGCTGGGCCAGCGCGTCGAGCTCGTCACGCAGGGAGGTCGGGACCTCGCCGATCTTCTGGAACCACTCCTCGATGAGCGGCAGCTCCTCGCGCCACTCCTCGGGCTTGACGTCCAGGGCGGCCTGGATGTCCTCGATCGGCTCGGTGAGGCCCTCGGTGTCGAGGTCCTCGGCCCGCGGCACGAAGCCGACCGGCGTCTCGACCGCGTTGCCCTTGCCCTCGACGCGCTCGATGACCCACTTGAGGATGCGCGAGTTCTCGCCGAAGCCCGGCCACAGGAACCGGCCATCGTCGCCGCGGCGGAACCAGTTGACGTAGAAGATCTTCGGCAGCTTGTTCGCGTCCGCGTTCTTGCCCAGGTTCAGCCAGTGCTTGAAGTAGTCACCGGCGTGGTAGCCGAGGAACGGCAGCATCGCCATCGGGTCGCGGCGCACGTTGCCCACGGCACCCGCGGCCGCGGCCGTCGTCTCCGACGACATCGTGGCACCCATGAACACGCCGTGCTGCCAGTCGCGGGCCTCGTTCACCAGCGGCACCGTCGTCTTGCGGCGGCCACCGAACAGGATCGCCGAGATCGGCACGCCCTTCGGGTCGTCCCACTCCGGCGCGAGGATCGGGCACTGCGACATCGGCGTGCAGTAGCGCGAGTTCGGGTGGGCGGCCTTCTCGTCGGAGTCCGGCGTCCAGTCCTGCCCCTTCCACGACGTCGCGTGGGCGGGCTGGTTCTCCATGCCCTCCCACCAGATGTCGCCGTCGTCGGTCAGGGCGACGTTCGTGAAGACCGTGTTGCCCCTCTCGATCGTGCGCATCGCGTTCGGGTTGGTGTGCCAGTCGGTGCCCGGCGCGACGCCGAAGAAGCCGAACTCGGGGTTGACCGCGTACAGGCGGCCGTCCTCGCCGAAGCGCATCCAGGCGATGTCGTCGCCCAGGGTCTCGGCGCGCCAGCCCGGGATGGTCGGCTGCAGCATGGCGAGGTTGGTCTTGCCGCAGGCGCTCGGGAACGCGGCCGCGACGTAGTGGACCTTGTCCTCGGGCGAGATCAGCTTGAGGATCAGCATGTGCTCGGCGAGCCAGCCCTCGTCGCGGGCCATCACCGAAGCGATGCGCAACGAGTAGCACTTCTTGCCCAGCAGGGAGTTGCCGCCGTAACCCGAGCCGTAGCTCCAGATCGCGCGCTCCTCGGGGAAGTGCGAAATGTACTTCGTCGTGTTGCAGGGCCAGGAAACGTCCGTCTGGCCCGGCTCGAGCGGCGCACCCACGGAGTGGAGGGCGGGCACGAATTCACGCTCGCTGCCATCCCGCGCGACGAACTTGTCGAGGGCCGCCTTGCCCGCGCGGGTCATCACGCGCATCGAAGCGACAACGTAGGCGAAATCGGTGATTTCGATACCCAGCTTGGGATTCTCGTCGGCGAGGGGACCCATGCAGAAGGGGATGACGTACATCGTGCGGCCGCGCATCGAGCCCCGGAAGAGCTCGGTCATGGTGGCCTTCATCTCGGCCGGGTCCATCCAGTTGTTGGTGGGACCGGCGTCCTCGGGACGCTCCGAGCAGATGAAGGTGCGGTCTTCGACGCGGGCGACGTCGTTCGGGTCGGAAGTGGCCCAGAAGGAGTTGGGCTTGGACTTGAGCTGCACGAACGTTCCGGCCTCGACCAGCTCCTGGTTGATCCGGGCGGCTTCTTCGTCTGACCCGTCGACCCACACCACGCGGTCCGGGTCGGTCAGCTCGGCGACCTCCCGGACGAAGGACAGCACGCCGGTGTGCGTCGTCGGCGCGGTGTCCAGTCCGGGGATGGCGACTGCGGTCATCTCTACTCCTGACTTCCGACGACAAATGAGCCCGCACCGGGAACGACGCTGTTCCGGTGCGGGCTTCATTGCCTGCGGCCGAATGGCTTCGCACACCGGCTGACGACCGGTGTGCGGGTTTTGGGATTCTTCGAGAGTAACCGCATGACCAGCAGGTAACCGAGAGCTGACGTGTACGTTCTCTCACAGGACCGATAAGGGAATCGATTCAGATGGCGAATTCTCTTTTGTTGAAGACATGAAGAAAGCCCGAGGCCGGGAGCCTCGGGCTTTCAAACTGTGACCTGCGTAACTATCAGTTGGGCGAGATCCACTGGCCGGTGCCGGAGTCGATGCGCGCGACGCCCTCCAGCGTCTGCGTGCCGGCGGCGCCCCAGGCGGCGTCGTCGGCCGGGTCGCCGAGCTGCTGCTCGCCACCGGGGTCCAGCAGTCCACTCGAGACCTCGGTCCACTGGCCGGGGCCGCTGTGCTCGAACGTCGTGGTCGTGCCGTCCGCGTCGGTCTGCACCGCGATGTCCGCTTCGCCGTCGCTGTCCTTGTCGGTGAACGCGATCGTGCCGCCGCTCTTCGTCTCGACGATGGCGGTGTCGTTGTGCCCGTCGTGGTCGGTGTCGATCGTGGCGGCGCCGGCGTCGACCTCGCCGTCCGGCATGTCCGCGTGGATGTGGCCGCCGGAGCTGTCGTCGTGACCGCCCGTGCCCGAGTCGTCGTGGCCGCCGTCGCCGCTCTGCACCCATTCGCCGCTGGCCTCGTCGTAGACGGCCTGCTCGACGACGTGCCCGGTGTCGTCCAGCACCGCGTACTGGTCTGCTTCACCATCGTGGTTCGTGTCGATGAAGGCCTGGGCGGTGCCGTCGTCGTGCTCGACGATCGCGGTGTCGTTGACGCCGTCCTCGTTCACGTCGTAGTTGACCTCGGCCTGGTACTCCTGGCCGTCGACGTGGACGGTCATCGCCTCGGCGCCGCCGGCATCGGTGTCGCTGCCACCGCTCTCGTCGACCCACATGGGAACTTCCCCCTTTGAACCGGGTAATGCCGTCTCTGACCTGCTGTCGGAGGGTATGACTCACCGTAGGCCCGTTCGGTTCCGCTCCACAACCGGACGGGCGATCAGGCCGTCTTGTCCCGCAGTGCCCGGATCCGCGTCAGGAAGGTTTCGGCCCGCTCACGGCCGTCGCTGACCTCTTTGAGCCGCTTCGACACGATCGCGATCTTCTTGGCGCGCTCCTGGGCGCCCATTTTGATCGTCTTGTCGACTTCCTTCAGGTCGGCCTCGATCGCGTCGATGCGTCGGCCCAGCGCTTCGTCCAGCGCCATCGACAGCTGCTGCTCGGCCTCGATGAGCTGCTCGGCGACGAGCTGGTCGAGCGTCGAGCGGGCGTCCGCGATGGCCTCGACCAGCCACTGCTTCATGTGCTGCTTGTCGGCGGCGTGCTTGCGCGTGCGGGCCATCCACCAGCCGGCGCCGAGGCCGATGATGATCGTCGCGGGCAGCACGACGGGGTTGAGGATCGCGACGCCGGCCAGCGGCAGCGCGGCCACCTTGCCGGCGCCGACGCCGCCCGAGATGCCCATGAACACGAGCAGCTTGTCCTCGGCCGTCGGCGGTTTCTTGTCCGGCGGGCGCAGCACGACCGGCGGGCCGCCGGCCCGGGCGAACTGCGCGCGGATGACGTCGAGCTCCTCGGCGGAGAACAGCTCCGACAGCGAGACGTTGGTGACCTGGTTCAGGCGCTGGGAGAGCAGCATCGAGATCCGCTGCGACGTCGTCTGCAGCGCGATGTCGACCTGCTGCGGCAGCGCGGCCAGCTCGTCGCGCTTCGCCGCGTCGATCAGCTGGCGGAAGTGGGTCTGCGCGTCGCGCATCTGCCTGCTGCTTTCGTGCAGGACCTCGACGCGCGTGCGCTGTACCTCGCCACGCAGCTTCAGCTGCCAGCCGCGGGTCGAGGTCCGGCGTTCGGCCTGCAGCCGGTCACGGCGATCGCGCAGCTGCTCGGCCTCGGCCTCGCCCGCGGACAGCGCCCGGCTCTCGGCCTGCAGCTTCGCCTTCAGTTCGCCCAGCGCGCTGGAGAGCGCGCGCAGCGTGTTCGCCTCGCCGAGCATGGCCGACCGGCCGACGAGGAGTTCCTGCAGCGCCGTCTGCACCGCGGCGACGCCGGACTTCTCCCGCAGCATCGCGGCCATCTGCTCGTTGGGCGCCTTCGCCGCCGTCTCGAACATCCGCGCCGACACCGGGTGGAACACCGAGTCGGCGAAGCGCGGCGCGTAGTCGCGCAGCAGCTGCCGGTCGGCCTCCATGACTTCGCGCCAGCCGCGGAACATGTCCACCTTGGTCAGCGCGAACACCACGGTCTCGACGCGCTCGCCGACGTCGCGCAGGAACTGCAGCTCGGTGGAGGTGAACGGCGCCGACGCGTCCACGACGAACAGCAGCGCGGTCGCGCCCGCGGCGGCTTCCTTGGCGAGCTCGCCGTGCATCGAGTCGAGCCCGCCGACGCCCGGGGTGTCGACCAGCGAAAGCCGTTCGAGCAGCGGCACCGGCCCGGTGACCTCGACGTACCGCGGCGGGATCTGGCCGGCCGGCAGCTCGTGCGCGGCGGAGACCCAGTTGATCAGCTGGCCGAGCTCGATCGGCACCGGCGCGAGCTGGCCGGGGTAGCAGGCCTGCGCGCCCCACGCGTCGGCGTGGTCGAACACCAGGTAGGTCGCGGTGGCGACGTCGGCGTCCACAGGGGACAGTCCCGGCGTCGCGAGCAGCGCGTTGACCAGGGAGCTCTTCCCGCGGTTCGTCTCGCCGACCACCACGACGGCCGGCTTCTTCGGGCGGGCCCGCCGGACCGCGTCGACCCATTTGGCGGCGTCCGGGTCGGCGTCGCGGACGACGGTCAGCAGCTGCTCTCGCGCCGCCGCGACCTGCGCGGGCAGGCTCGGCGCGGTGGGTGCGCTCACGGGGTCTTCTTCGCGTAGACGGTGACGATCGGGGGCCGCAGCAGCCGGTCGTGGTCGGCGAACCCGGTGACCTCGGTTTCGGCGACGAAACCGTCGAGCGCCGGGTCTTCGGTGGGGATCGCGCCGCCGGCCTCGTGGCGGGCCGGGTCGAACCGCTGACCGTCCGGCCGCAGCGCTTGGACGCCGATGGCGGCGAGCCCTTCTTCGAGCCGTTGGACGACGCCGCCGCTGCGCGCGCGATCCAGCGCGTAGAGGCACATCTGGATCAGCGCGTGACGATCCGCGAGCGCGCGCTCCAGATCGGTGACCTGCTGCAAGGGGTGCACATCGGTGTCCGACGCACCTTCGGCGGCGCCGGTTCCCTTTTCGGCGCCGCCGATGCTCACCGCCGCGATCTGGCCGGTGGGGGTGTCGTCCGGATCGACGGATCCGTCCTTGCGGAACCACGCCATGAGCACCACCCCGTCCTCGTTGCGCCAGATTCCACCAGTTTGGCCGACTCAGGCGCCGGCCGGGGGCGAAACGGGACGAAGGAACCGGACCAGGATCGTCCGGAGGATCGCTTGCTCCGCCGGGAGATCGAGGTCCGGGTCGAGGCCGGCCCGCGAGATCATCGCGTCGATCAGCCCGGCGACCCAGCCGGCGGCCGCGCGCGGGGCGACGCCGGGGTCGATCAGCCCGGCGTCGGCGGCCCGCTCGACCAGCACGGCCAAGCCGTCGCGCAGGGCGCCGTCGTTGCGCTGGATCAGCCCGGCGAACTCGTCGTCGCGGGCGGCCTGCGCCGCGGCCTCCAGGACCAGCCGGGCGACGGCGGGGTGCGCGAGCTGGCCGGCCAGCTCGGTGACGACGTCGAGCAGCGCGGCCCACGGATCCTCCGCCGTCGCCGCGGTTTCGAGGCGTTCGGCCGTCTCGACGGCCTCGTCGGTGAAGATCGCCGTGAACATCGCGCGCTTGTTCGGGAAGTAGTGGAAGAGGCTGCCGGAGCTGATGCCGGCGGCCCGGCAGATGTCCGCCGTCGTCGTCCGCTCGAAGCCCTTCTCGGCGAAGCAGCCGGCGGCGGCGTCGACGATCGAGGCACGCTTGGCCGCGTGCTTGGCCGGGTCGACCGTCCTCATCGCTCGACCGGCGGCTCGTCGCGCCACGGGTAGCCGTGCTCGGCGAAGGCGGGCGCCAGCTCGTGGTTGCGCAGGTCGGTCTTCTCGCGAGCGATCTCCCGGCCGTCGGTCGTGCGCAGGACGAGCTCCTTGCCGTCGAGGTAGACGGCTTCGAGGTCGGCCTCGATGCGGCGGGTCTTGTCGCCGCGGACGAGCGCGACCCGGGTCGGCGACACCGTGACGACCAGGCGCTCGACCGCCCAGACCACGGCGAACACCAGCCCGAGGACGAGCCCGCCGGCGACCGCGGCGAGCGTCGCCCACGGCTGCGGCAGCTTCGTGAGGACCTTGAACACGCCCTGGAACGGGAAGGCGTCGAGTCCGCTGACCCACGCGGCAATCGCCCAGACGCCCACGCCGAGGGCGCCGCCGGCCAGCGGGCAGCCGATCCAGGACGCGGTGCGCAGCCACGACGGCTCGTCGACGGTCGTCTCCATGCCGCCTATTATTAGACCGCGTGCTCGGTTTATGAAAGCCGGGGCTCAGACCAGCTGGTCGATCACCTTGCGGAGCACGGCTTCGAGGCCGGGGCCGTCCTCGGCGAGCCGGGACGAGACGAGCAGCTGGTCCTCGGCCGTGCGCAGCCAGATCGACCCGGCGACGGAGATCTCGATGACGTTCAGCCGGAACGGGTACGCCCGCCGCCCCAGCCGCACCTCGGCCTCGCGCACCAGCTGGCCGAGCCGCTCGCCGGCCACGATCTGGCGGCGGTAGAAGCCGGGTGCCCACGGCGTGCCGCCCGACGGCTCACCCGCGCCGCGCAGGGCGGGGCCGCGCGCGTTGGCGAAGTGACGGGCCGCGACCGGACCGAAAGTCTCGAGCGCCTGCCGCATCGCCGACCCCTGCGCGAGCGCGGGCCTGCCGTAGCGGGAGCGCGGGCTGCGCGGGTCCGGGTCCTCACGGTTGCGGAGGAAGGCCAGGAGGTCGGTCCACCAGTCGGCCCACTGCGCCTGGACGGCCGCGCGGTCGACCCCGGCCGGGACGTGCACCGGGACCTGCGGCTCCACGGGCGGCAGCACCTGTCCTTCGGAAACGGACAGGGCCAGGGCGTCACGGATGTACAGCGCGACGTCGATCTCGTTCTCGCTGCTCCAGCCGGCTCGCCAGGATGTCGTGTTTTCTAGGCGCACGCCTCAACAGTACGCGGAAAGGGCGTCTACCAGCGGAAGTCGGCAAGCAGAAACAAACTCACGCTTCCCGGAGCAGTTGCCACATCAAGAAGTAGGCACGGTGCACGACGTGCGCTACGCGGCTCTGCGCCGGCGTCGCACCGAAGGACGCGAAGGACCGCCACCAGCCCGCGCGTTCGAGGGCGTGCGCGGCCAGCTCCGGCCGTGGTGCGCCGGGTTTGCCCAGCTGCGCGCCGATGTCGGCGTTGCTGCCCACCCGCAGCACCTCCTCCGACAGGTCCTCCGGCATGTCGACCGCGCCGGAGGCGACCAGCGTCAGCGCTTCGAGCAGCCGCAGCTGGTGGGCCTCGGGCTTGGCGAGCAGCACCTCGATGGCGTCGTGGACGCGCTGGCGTTCGCCCGGGTCGCCCGAGGCGTGCGCGAGCGCGGTGACCGACGCCAGCGCCGCGGCCGCCTTGATGCCGTCGGCGCGAGCGGCGAACACGATCGACAGCCGCTGCCGCACCGCTTCCAGCCCGGACGCGTCGAGCAGCGAGCGCCGCAGCGCGCCCGCCGTGAGCTCCGGTTCCTTGCGGATGGCCTCGACGGCGTGCGAGATGCCGAACAGGTCGAGCTTCTCCAGCAGCCGCAGCCGGGTGCCCGACGGGACGTCGCACTCCCAGCTGGTGAAGATGTCGGCCGAGATCAGCATGGTCTGCAGGACGTCGTCGTCGAGGTCGGCGAGCTGCCGCAGCGCCTCGGCGTCGGCGGAGGTGAAGCCGCCGGACTCGGCGGACTCGGCGATCAGCCCGATCACCGGCAGCACGTCGGCGACGCGCGGCTTCAACGTCGACGCCTGCTTCTCCGACAGGATCGTCGCGGCCTTCCAGATGTCGCCGTCGGCGCCTTCGACCGACTCCGGCGCGATGGTGTCGGCCTTGTTGAGCACGGCGATGGCGTTGACCGGGCCGGCCTCGCGGCTCGCGGTGGCCGCGGTGAAGGCGGCGAGGGCCTGCTGGTCGTCGGCGCGAACGCCCTGGGTGACGACGTAGAGCACGGCTTCGGCACCGGCGACGGCGTTGCGCGAGGTGTCGTCGAGTTCGTCGGAGCCTTCGTCGTCTTCGTCTTTGCGGTGCTTCGCGGCGCCCAGGAGCTGCTCGGTGCGAGACACCGAAGCGGCGTCGAGCGAACCGAGGCCGGGGGTGTCGATCACCGTCATGCCCTGGAGGACGGCGTTGGTCAGGTACGCCTCGATGTGCGACACCGTGGTGATGTCGACGCCCAGCTCCGCCGGGATCATCCCGTCGGCGGCGAAGGGGAGCACCTGCTTGCGGCCGTCGGTGAAGACGATCTCGACGCGGTCGACCGTGCCGTACTGGAAGCGGGTCACCAGCCGCGTGCACTCGCCGATGTCGGTCGGCGCGACCCGGCGCCCGATCAGCGCGTTGACCAGCGTGGACTTGCCCGACTTGATCCGCCCGGCGACGGCCACCTGCAGCGGCGCGCCGAGCCGGCGCAGCACCTCCGCGAAGCCGGCCGCGGTGCGCGCGGAGACCTGCGACTGCAGGCGGTGACACAGGTTGGCCACCGACATCGACAGCGGACCCGCGAGCCGGCCCTGCTCCGGTGACGTCACGGCCCCCAGCCCTCCCGTCGTAGGCGACAACCCCCTGAATCGTGCCATGCACGTCATCCGGAGGTCGCACCGAAGGTGGTACCGACGACCGACGCGCGTTCGCCGCCCCGCGACCTAGTGTTGTCTGGTGCGACGGCTGAGTCTCTGGATGCGTGCCCACCCCATGGCGGGCGACACGGTGCTCGCCGTCCTGCTCGGCCTGGTCGACATGCTGCTGTTCGTCGCCGACGGCTTCGCCGAGCTGCCGGAGCTGCCGCCCTGGTACATCGCCGTGCCGGTGAACATCGCCATGGTGGCGCCGCTGGTGTTCCGGCGGAAGTCACCGCTGTGGTCGGCCTACGTCGTGCTGGTCGTCAGCATCGTGCACGCGACGCTGACGCTCGGCATCGGCAGCGTCGCCGGGCTGGCGATGAGCATCTACTCGGTCGTCGTCTACGCCGGGCGCCGGCAGGGGTTGATCTTCGTCGGCGCGGTCGTCGTGTCGTCGGCCGTGCAGCTGGCGCTGGGCCCGGCCGACGAGCTCGTCATCTCGGTGCTGTTCCTCGCGTTCGGCATCGCCCTGTGCTGGACGCTCGGCGAGTTCGTCGGCGCCCGGCGCGCCTACGACGTGGAAGTGGAGGCCCGGTTGCACCTGCTCGAAACCGAACGGGACCAGGCCACCCGGATCGCGGTGGCCGAGGAACGCGGGCGGATCGCGCGAGAGCTGCACGACGTCGTCGCGCACGCGGTGAGCGTCATGGTGGTGCAGGCCGACGGCGCGTCGTACGCGATCGAGAGCAACCCCGAGCTCGCTCAGCGGGCCCTGCAAACGATTTCCGAGACCGGCCGCGGCGCGCTCGGCGAGCTGCGGCGCCTGCTCGACGTGCTCCGCAGCGACGACGCCGACGGCGAGCCCCGCGTCCCCCAGCCGGACGCGCACGCCCTCGCCGAGCTGGCCGACCGGATGCGCACGGCCGGGGTGCCGGTGGAGCTGGAGACCGACGACCTCGGCGACCTGCCCGCGGGCGTCTCGCTGGGGATCTACCGGATCGTCCAGGAGTCGCTGACGAACACGCTCAAGCACGCCGGCCGCGGCGCGACCGCGGCAGTGCGGGTGCACCGCACCGGCGACCTGGTGGAGGTGCTGGTGTCCGACGACGGCGCGGGCCGAATCCCGCAGCTGGCCGCGACCGTTTCTTCCCAGCGGCTCCCGGGCGGGAACGGCCTGATCGGCATGCGCGAACGCGCGCACGTGTACGGCGGGACCCTGGACGTGGGCCCGGCTCCGGACGGTGGGTGGCAGGTCCGCGCGGCCCTGCCGGTTAGGTTGGACAAGTGATCCGTGTCGTGGTCGTCGACGACCAGGAACTGATGCGCGTCGGGTTCCGGATGGTGCTGGGCGCGCAGGCCGACATCGACGTCGTCGGCGAGGCCGGCGACGGCGCGCAGGCCATCCGGATGGCCGAGGAGCTGCGCCCCGACGTCGTGCTGATGGACGTCCGGATGCCGGTGCTCGACGGCGTCGAGGCGACGAAGCAGATCGTCGCCGCCGGCACCGCGCGCGTGCTGGTGATGACGACGTTCGACCTCGACGAGTACGTCTACTCGGCGTTGCAGGGTGGCGCGAGCGGCTTCCTGCTCAAGGACACCCAGCCCGGCCACCTCGTGTCGGCGCTGCGAGCGGTCGCCTCGGGCGACGCGGTGGTTTCGCCGTCGGTGACCCGCCGGCTGCTCGACCGCTTCGTCGGCACGGGTGGCGCGCCGATGCGCGACACGGCGGAACTCGACGTGCTCACCGACCGCGAGCGCGAGGTGCTCGTGCTGATCGCCAAGGGCATGTCGAACCTGGAGATCGCGGAGTCGCTGTTCCTCTCGGAGGCGACGGTGAAGACGCACGTCGGGCGGATCCTGGCGAAGCTGGAGCTGCGGGACCGGGTGCAGGCGGTGGTGCTGGCCTACGAAACCGGTCTCGCGCGCCCCGGCTTGGCTTAGCGGAAGGCGTCCGGCGGGGTGGTCGCCGGGTCCTTGCCCGCGTTGCGGACCTCGGTGATCCAGCGGCCGAAGTCCGGGCGGTCGCCGTCGATGTCCGTGTAGCCGTACTCCTTCATCAGCGTCCAGGACGCCAGCGTCTGGCCCGCGAAGCGCGCGACGTCGCTGTCCTGCGCCAGCGCCGCGACACCGCGCGCGAGGAGGTACGGCGTCTCGGAGATCTTGAAGTCGACCGGCGCGATCTTGCCGACCGCGTCACGCCAGTTGTCCTCGGTCACCTCGAAGACGTCGAGCATCGACTCCGAGCGCAGGAAACCCGGCGTGACCGCGAGCCCCACGCAGTCGTTCTTCTTCAGCTCCACGCCCAGCGCCCGGCCGAGCGCGCGGATGCCGCACTTCGCCAGGTAGTAGGGGAGACCCGCGCCGACGTAATCGTCGTTGTCGCCGTCGGTCACCTCGAGCACGAGCCCGCGGCGGGCCACCACCAGCGGCAGCAGCTTGTGCAGCGCGATGAGGTGGGTGTCCAGCGCGTTGTGCGTCAGGTTCAGCGCGTCCTCCAGGGGCGTCTCCCAGAACGGCGCGTCGAAGTGGAAGAACATGTCGCCGCCCCAGACGTCGTCGACCAGGATGTCGATTCCGTCCACTTCGGACTCGATGCGCGCCTTCAACGCGTCCACATCGGACACCGACGTGAAGTCGCAGCGGACGACCACCGCGCGACCGCCGGCCGCCTCGACCAGTTCGCCCGTCTCTTCGATCGTTTCCGGGCGCTTCAGCGGCGACGCCGTTTCGCGCGTGGTACGGCCGGTGACGTACACCGTCGCGCCCGCGCGGCCCAGCTCCACCGCGATCGCCCGTCCGCAGCCCCGGGTCGCCCCCGTGACCACCGCGACCTTGCCTTCCAAGCTCATGCGTCCTCCCGTCCCCGCCACGCGGACAGCACCGCGTCGACGTCCTCCGCCAGCCGGTCGGCCAGCCGCCCGTGCGGCCGGATCGACCAGTCGATCGACACCCCGTTGATGATTCCGAGCACCGCCCGTGCGGCCCGCGGCACGCTCGGTGCGTGCGGCAACGCGGAAGCCGCCGCCCGCACCAGCCGCCGCAGCTCTTCCTCGACCGCCGTGAAGTGCTCGCCCAGCAGCGACCGCAGCACCGGGTCGCCGATGTCCACGCCGAGCTGGCCCAGGTGGTTCGCCGCCTCTTCGGCGTCACCCAGCACCGCGTAGACCGACACCGCCGCGGCGCGCAGGCCGTCGACCGGGTCGGCCGCCCGCTCGGCGCATTCGCGCATCTGCTCGACGGCCCGCTGGGTGTTCCGCCGGCTGACGGCCTGCAGCAGGCCGCTCTTCGAGCCGAAACGCTGTGCGACCGTGCCGACCGAGACCTCGGCCTCCTCGGCCACTTGGGCGAGGGTGAAACCGGGGCCGCAGCGGCCGATCGCGGTCTCCGCCGCACCCAGCAGCCGCTCGTCGGTGATGCTCTTCGGCCGGGCCATGGCATTATTGAACCACAGTTCATTAATTACCGCGAATCAGGGTCACCTCAGGGTCATCACCCATCGCGCATCGGCCGAAGAGCCAGCAAGGTACTACTCAGGTAGGGGGCCCGGTTCGGTCTCCAGGGTGACGCGCGAACCGGCTCCGACCCGCGACGATGAACACGTCGTAAGCGAGGGGCGGAAGAGGAGCAGTCATGATCGAGGCAACCGGCCTCACCAAGCGGTACGGAAAGACACTGGCGGTGAACAACCTGTCGTTCTCCGTGGCCGCGGGTCAGGTCACCGGCTTCCTCGGCCCGAACGGGGCGGGCAAGTCCACCACCATGCGCATGATCCTCGGCCTGGACAACCCCACGGGCGGCCAGGTCACCATCGGGGGCAAGAAGTACCACCAGCTCAAGGAACCGCTGCGCACCGTCGGCGCGCTGCTCGACGCGAAGTGGGTGCACCCCAACCGCTCGGCGCGCGCCCACCTGCAGTGGATGGCGAAGTCCAACCGCATCCCGGTGAGCCGCGTCGACGAGGTGCTCGGCACCGTCGGCCTCACGAACGTCGCGGGCAAGCGCGCCGGCGGGTTCTCGCTCGGCATGTCGCAGCGGCTCGGCATCGCGGCCGCCCTGCTCGGCGACCCCGAGGTGCTGCTGTTCGACGAGCCGGTGAACGGCCTGGACCCCGAGGGCATCCTCTGGATCCGGAAGTTCATGCACCGGCTGGCCGAAGAGGGCCGGACCGTCTTCGTGTCGAGCCACCTGCTTTCGGAAATGGCGCTGACCGCGAGCAACCTCGTGGTGATCGGCCGCGGGCAGCTGATCTCGCAGTCCTCCACCGAAGACTTCGTCTCCCGCGCCGCGGAGAACACCGTCAAGGTGCGCTCGCCGCAGCTGGCCGAGCTGCGTGAGGTCCTGCAGCGCGCCAGCGCCGGGGTCGCCGAGGAGGGGAACGCGCTCGTGGTGTCCGGGATGGACAGCGACAAGATCGGCGAGATCGCCGCGTCGAACCGGATCGTGCTGCACGAGCTGAGCCCGCAGACCGGCTCGCTCGAGCAGGCCTTCATGCAGATCACCGGCGACTCCGTCGAGTACCACACCGGTCTCGACGCCGAGGCGCAGCACGTGCTCGAGTCCGCCAAGTAACGGGGAAACCAAGATCATGAACCTGCTCGCGGTAGAACGCATCAAGCTGTTCTCCACTCGATCGCCGTGGTGGTGCGCGCTCATCACCCTGGCCCTGACCATCGGCTTCGCCGCCATCATCGCCGGCGCGACACCGTCCGACTCGCAGCTCACGCTGCCCGCCACCCAGTTCGGCGGCTCCCAGTTCGGCATCGCCGTCGTCATGGTGCTCGCCGCGCTCGCGGTGACCACCGAATACCGGTTCAACACCATCCGCACCACGTTCCAGGCCGTGCCGCACCGCTCGCCGGCGCTGATCGCCAAGGCGGTCGTCGTCGCGCTCGTGGCCCTGGTCATCGGTGAGATCGCCGCATTCGGCGCGCTGGGTCTCGGCATGCTCATGCGGCCGGACGACAACCTCGGCCTGCACACCGCGCAGGACTGGATGAACGTCGCCGGCCTCGGCCCGGTGTTCGCCATCAGCGCCGTGCTCGCCGTCGCACTCGGGATCCTCATCCGGCACAGCGCCGGTGCCATCGCCCTGCTGCTCATCTACTACTTGGCCGTAGAGGAGCTGGTGCAGCTGATCCCGAAGATCGGCGCCCACATCCACGAGTGGATGCCGTTCAACGTGGCGAACAAGTTCCTGCGCGGCTCCGCGGTCGTCGACGGCCCCGCGCCGTCGGACTCGCCGCTGAGCCCGGGCTGGGCGCTGGCGTACTTCGCCGGCATCGCCATCGTGTTCCTGCTCGTCGCGCTCGGGGTCGCGAAGAAGCGGGACGCCTAGGGGGAACAAGGGGAAAACGGGAATCCGGGTCGCGCTGTCGGGGGGCGACCCGGATTCCCGTTTCTCGGTAGGCTCCCCCGGACGGGACAGGGGAGCGCATGATCGAAGCGAACGCACTGACCAAGCGGTACGGCGCCACCACCGCGGTCACCGAGCTGACGTTCACCGCGCGGTCGGGGCGCGTCACCGGCTTCCTCGGCCCGAACGGCGCCGGCAAGTCCACGACCATGCGGCTGATCCTCGGCCTCGACTCGCCCGACGCGGGCACGGCGCTCGTCGACGGCGTCCCGTACCGGCAGCTGGAAGATCCACTCAGGACGGTCGGCGCGATGCTGGACGCCACCTGGCGCCACCCCGGCCGCAGCGGTCGCGACCACCTCCGCTGGCTGGCCGCGACCAACGGCCTCCCCGACAAGCGCGTCGACGAGGTGCTGGCACTGGTCGGGCTGACGAGC
The DNA here is from genome assembly GCF_040682935.1 of Amycolatopsis sp. NPDC051061. Classification (NCBI taxonomy): domain Bacteria; kingdom Bacillati; phylum Actinomycetota; class Actinomycetes; order Pseudonocardiales; family Pseudonocardiaceae; genus Amycolatopsis; species Amycolatopsis sp. NPDC051061. Next base: position 142,222 of record NZ_JBFBBZ010000023.1, on the reverse strand, counting down.
GCCGCCGGCCGCCGCGCCGGGCAGTACTCGCTCGGCATGCTGCAACGGCTCGGGATCGCCTGCACGCTGCTCGGCGACCCGCGGGTGCTGCTGTTCGACGAGCCGGTGAACGGGCTCGACCCCGAAGGCATGGCCTGGATCCGGCAGCTGCTGCACACGCTGGCCGCGGAGGGCCGGACCGTGTTCGTCTCCAGCCACCTGCTGCCCGAGATGGCGCAGACCGCGCAGGACCTGGTCGTGATCGGCCGGGGCCGGCTGATCTACCAGGGCACGATGGACGACTTCGTGGCGCAGACGAGTGAACACGGGGTACGCGTGCGCACGCCCCACACGGACGAGCTGCGGGCCGCGCTGACCGGGCAGGCGGAGTTCACCGAAGACGGCGGCGCCTTCGTGGTGTCCGGACTGGACAGTGACCGGATCGGGCAGCTCGCCTTCGACGCCGGGGCGACGCTGCACGAGCTGAGCCCGATCACCGGCTCGCTCGAGCAGGCCTACCTCGACCTCACCCGCGACGCCGTCGAGTTCGCGATGCCTGCCGCGTCTCCCTCGGAGGCCACCCGATGATCACCAATCTGCTCCGCGCCGAGCGCATCAAGCTCTTCAGCACCCGGGCGCCGTGGTGGTGCCTGGCGCTCGCGTTCGCCGCGCCGCTCGGCTTCACCGCGCTGTTCTTCGCGCTGGCCGGGCCGGAGATCCCGCCGACGGTCGGCAACACCCAGCTCGCGAGCGGCAACGGCCGGACCGTGCTGGTCGTCCTCGCGATCCTCGCGACGGCGTCGGAGTTCAACTGGGGCACGATGCGGCTGACGTTCCAGGCCGTGCCGGGCCGGGTGCCCGCGCTGCTGGCGAAGGTCGTGGTCATCGGCGCGGTCGGCGCCGGGCTCGGGCTGCTCGTCGGCTTCGGCTCGTGGGGCCTGGCGACGCTGGTGAACCCGGACGCCGACCTCGCGCTGCACTCGGGCGCGGAGTGGCGCTCGGTGCTCGGGCAGAGCCTGGTGTTCCTCCTCGCCGCGGTGGCCGGCGTCGGCGTCGCCCTGCTGCTGCGCAGCGTCGCCTTCGCCCTGACCGCGGTGCTCGTGTGGACGCAGGTGCTCGAAGGCGTGGTGGTCTTCATCCCCGGCGCCGGCAAGCACATCTACCAGTGGATGCCGTTCCACGCGGCCGACCAGTTCGTCGGGGCCGGCGGGTTCGGCGGGGGTGCGCTGCAGCTGCCCCCGGCCCCGCTCGGCCCGTGGGGCTACCTCGGTTACTTCGCGGCGATCTGCGTTGCACTGTTCGTGGCCGGGGTGCTCGTCACGGCACGGCGCGACGCCTGAGCGTGACCGTCATCTCATTACTGCAAAAAACTGCGTTAAGAGAAGATGAAGAGCCTGTGGCTTCTCTCACAGGCACCGGACATAATGCTATGACCAGGCAATATTCGTAAGAGAACGCACCGGAACCGTCTGAACTCCCCTCTGGAGGTGAATCTTGACGGTGGACACCGGGCAAGAATTGGGTGGCACGATTCCCCGGGCTCGCGTCGAAGACGACGCGCCCCGGCTCGAACCCATGCTGGACCTCGAATGGTCGCGGGCGATCGATCTCCCGCAGGCCGCCCTGGCGGCGACGACGCCGGCCGAACTCCGCCGCGCGTGGGTGCACCGCGCGCCCGAAGACCGGGTCCTGGCCCTGTTCCGCGCCTCGGCCGGGATGGCGGGGCAGGTCCCCGCGCCGTGGTGGCTGCGGGCGGTGGCCGACGGCACCCTCGATTCGCGGGAACAGGGTTTCCGCGTCGAGGACCGCATCGCGCAGCTGCTCGGCCGGCGGCCGGGGTGGGAATTCGTCCCGTGGGCGGCGGACGGCGAATCCGGCTACTGGGAGTTCATACCGTCCGAACGCGGGAAATCGGGACACGCGATTCCCACGACGGTGATGAACACCGACCGGCACCCCGGCTGGATCGACGTCCTGCCGGCGCACAACGGGCGCACGCCGGACCCGATCGCGATCGCCGGGCTCGCGGGGCTGCGGTCTCGTCTCGGGGAGCTCGAAGCCGTTCGTTAATCCATCCATGCCCCCACCACCACCCTCAACGGAGGCGCTGCGCACCCAGCTACATTCCGTCCGTGGAAAATCAAGACCAGCCCCGGCCGCGCAGCGTCGTCAGTTACGTGAAGCGCGGCGGCCGGATGACCGTCGGGCAGCAACGCGCGTGGGACGAACTGTGGCCGGAAGTGGGCCGCACCGTCGGTGAGCTGCCCGACGGAAAACTGGACTTCACCGCGTGGTTCGGCCGTGAGGCGCCGGTCCTGGTCGAGATCGGCTCCGGCATGGGCGAGACGACGTCGCAGCTGGCCGCCGCCGCGCCGGAGCTGAACTACGTCGCGGTCGAGGTCTACGACCCGGGTCTCGGGCAGCTGATGCTGCGCGCCGAAAAACTGGGCGTCGAGAACCTGCGGCTGCTGCACGGCGACGCCGTCATCCTGCTGACCGAGCACGTCGAGCCGGGGACGCTGCACGGCGTCCGGCTGTTCTTCCCGGACCCGTGGCCGAAGAAGAAGCACCACAAGCGGCGGATCGTGTCGCCGTCGTTCGCCGCGCTCGTGGCGTCGCGGCTCGCGCCCGGCGGCACCTTCCACCTGGCGACCGACTGGGAGAACTACGCCGAGCAGATGCTCGAGGTCTGCTCGGCCGAGCCGGCCCTGCGCAACCGCTACGCGGACGAGCCGGGTGGCTGGGCGCCGCGGCCCGAGTGGCGGCCGGTGACGAAGTTCGAGCAGCGCGCCGATATCGAAGGCCGTATTTCCCACGATTTGATCTTTGAGAAACGCTGAAGGGGACCCTCCCCGGATCCCCGCGGAGAAAGGTCCCCTTCAGCTCACTACCCCCGGTGCTCGCCCCTCCCCCGACAGAGGGGCGAACGTCCTATTCCTCGGCCAGCGGCTCGGCCTGGACCCGCTTGAGGGCGGGTGTGCAGACCGACGCGCCGAGCAGGGCCACCCCGACCCCGAGCACCACCGGCGCCAGGAGCCACGGGCTCAGCACGATCCCGCGTGGGTCGACCATGCTGTAGAGCCCAACACCGACCAGTACCCCGACGATTCCCGCGCCGATGGTGGCGACCAGCGCGGGCAGCGCGGCCTCCATCCGCAGCGCCCTCGCCAGCACCCGCACCGGCGTGCCGGCGGCCATCAGCGCCCCGAACGTCCGGCGGCGGTCCATCACCGAGCCCGCGGTCGCGACCGCGGCACTGCACCCGGCCAGGATCCCCGCCGCGACCAGCCCGATCACCGTGACGCGGCGCAGGTCGCCGAGCTCGGTCTGCTGGTTGTACAGGTACTGGTCGCGGCTGCCGACCTCCGCGCCGGCGGCCGGCCCGGCCAGCGCCGTCCGGACGACCTCGCGGTTCGCGTCGGTGGTCGGCGCGACCACGGTGACGTACTTCGGTGTGACGCCCTCCGGCACCGCGGCCGGGTCGATGATGAGCGAACCCGAGAGGTCGGAGTCGGGGAAGTGGACGGCTTCCACCCGCGTGCCCGACAGCGGGGCCACGCCCGGCGTGTCGTATTCGGTGGTGAGCTTGTACTGCGCCAGGTCGAGCGCCGAGTCGCTGTAGATCGCCGGCCCGCCGGCACACATCTCCGGCGTGATCCCGAACCGCGTCAGCTTGACCGCGTCCGCACAGCCCATGACCAGGCCCCGCTGGACCGTGCGGTTCCCGCCGTCGCCCTTGGCGAGGTAGATCTCGCCGACGGCGACGGCCTTTTCCGGCTGGCCGTACTTCTGCAGGGACGCGTTGGCCTGGCCGACGATGGTGCCCGCGTGCTGGGCGTCGGTGTCGACGTAGAGCACGGAGTCCTGGAAAGATCGCCCGCCGCCGGCCATCGACTCGAACGTCGGCAGCAGCGTCAGCGCCATCGACCCGGCGAACACCGCGAGCACGATCCCGGCGGACGCCCGGTAGGCGCTCTTCGGGTCGTCACGCAGGCGGCGCCCGGCGAGCAGCGAGGACGGCCGGCGCCAGATCCGGACGAACGTGCCGCCCACCGCCGACGTCACCCACGGCCCGACGATCGCGGCCGAGCCGACCAGCAGGAACAGTCCCGCCATGACCATCGTGATGCCGCCGGAGTCCTTCGCCGTCGTCACCGCGACGAGGAAGAACAGCCCGGCCGCCGGCAGGGCCAGCAGCCGCCACCAGTGCAGGGGTTTCTTCGTGTGGCCGCCGGTCGCGAACAGCGGGTTCTTGAGCACGCGGCGCAGGCCGAGGATCCCGGCCAGGACCACGAGCACCGGGATGGCCACGACGATGAACACCGTCAGGCCGACCGGCAGCGCGAAGTCGGACGCGAGCCAGGTACCGCCGGCCCACGGCACGAACGACGCGAGACCGCGCAGGGCCGGGCTCAGCACCAGGCCGAGCACCGCGCCGATGCCCGCGGACAACGTCGTCTCGGCGGCCACCATGTTCGTGACCTGCCCCGGCGTCGCCCCCGCCAGCCGGATCGCGGCGAGCCGCCGCTCACGCCGGGCCGCCGTCAGCCGCGCCGACGACGCGACCAGCACCAGGCTCGGCACCAGCAGCACGATGATCCCGACCCAGGACAGCAGCATCAGCAGGGCGTCCGGCCTCGCCTTCCCACCAGGGAAGCCCGCGATCGAGTAGGCGTTCTCCGGCATCGCGTCGGGCGTGTGCCCGACGAGCGCGACGAGCTGCTCCGGGAACCGGAGGCCGTCCTCGCCGAGCGCGCCGACGGGCTTGCCGAACCGGTCGCCGAGCTGGTCGGCCGGGTGGCCCTGCAGCAGCCGGCCGAGCGCCGGCGACACGACGGTCTCACCCGGTCCCGGCAGCTGCGGCACCCCCGCCGGCAGCGGGATGGACCCGGGCGTCGCGCCGCCGGTCAGCGCGACGTCGACGCGCATGATCTGCTGCCCGTCGAAGTAGTCCTTCGACGAGTTGAACAGCATCTTGGCCGGGGTGTCGGAGCCGCGGCTGTAGAACTGTTCGCCCTGCCAGAGGGCGCGCTGCTCGCGGTGCTGCGTGGCGAACGGCAGCGTCGCCAGCAACAGCACCAGCCCGGTCGCGACGGCCACCCCGATCGCGGTGAGGATCGCCGACGTCCGGGTCCGCCGGTCGACCTTCAGCACCCGCAGGGCGATCTGGAGCGAGTTCACGCCGCCTGCCTCGTCGCGATCAGGCCGTCGCGGATCGCGACGGTCTTCGGCATCGACTCGGCCAGCTCGCGGTCGTGGGTCACCACGAGCACCGCGGCACCCGTCTCGTGGGCGGCGCCGAGCAGGGCGTCCATCGTGTCGCGGCCGGTGCGCGTGTCGAGCGCGCCGGTCGGCTCGTCGGCGAAGATCACCTTCGGCCGGTGGGTCAGCGCCCGCGCGATCGCGACGCGCTGGGCCTCGCCGCCGGACAGCTCGCCCGGGCGGCGGCGCTCCTTGCCGGCCAGGCCGAGGCGCGACAGCCACTGGCGGCCGGCGTCGATGGCTTCCTTGCGGCCGAGCCCGGCCAGCAGCGACGGCAGCGCGACGTTCTCTTCGGCCGACAGCTCCGCGACCAGCATCCCCGACTGGAAGACGAAGCCGAACTCGGTGCGGCGCAGCTCGCTGCGCTTCTTCTCGCCGAGGTGGTCGATCCGCTGCCCGGCCAGGAAGATCTGCCCGTCGTCGGCCCGGAGGATCCCGGCCAGGACGTGCAGCAGCGACGTCTTGCCGGAGCCGGACGGCCCGACGATGGCGACGGCGTCGCCCGGCTGGATGTCGATGTCGATGCCGGCCAGGGCGTACTGCGCGCCGTAGCGCTTCACCAGCCCGCGGCCGGACAACACCGGTCCGTTCGTCCACTGTGGAGTGTTCGGGTCCACGAGGTTCTCCCTGTCGGTTCGGATCTTGATGCCGATGAGCTTCGCGGAGATCGAGGGGTGTCCACTTCGGGCAGACGGCCAGTCACGCGTGGTGCCGCATCGGCCGATCGGCCGAGGGAGCGCGAGCCACTCGGCCAAGGTGCGAACGGGGGCGGATCCTCTAACGTCACGTTGTGACCGCCGCGCCCCCGCCGAACAACCTCTACGCACGTACCGCCGCCCTGGTGCGGCGCATCGGCGTCCCCTCGGCCGTCCTGTTCGCCGCCCTGCTCTTCGACGTCGTCTTCACGACCCAGGCGGCGCTCGACGACAACGGCCCGAAGTTCGTCGACTTCGGGCTGCTCCCCGGCATGTTCGCGATGACGGCGTGCGCGGTGTGGGCCCAGAAGCGCGCGGCCGTCGCCGGGGTGACCGGCGCCGCCGTGCTGGTGTTCTCGACCCTCTTCATCCACGCGTTCCACGTCCCGCCCTACTCCAGCGTGCTGCCGAAGGTGACCATCACCGAGGTCGTGGCCGGGGTGCAGATGGTCTACTACGTGACCCGCCGGGCGCGGGCCGGCGTGGCGTTCTGCGTGGTCAGCGTCCTGGTCGTCGGGGGGCTCGTCGCTGTCTTCGGCCGGTACGCGGGCGTCAGCGACATCGACGGGGGCACGGCTTCCCAGGGGTTGCTGTTCGGCCTGCTGCTGCTCGCCGGGCCGCTGGTGCCCGCCATCGCGGCCCGCGACCGCAGCCCGAAGGCCGATCCGCGGGCGCGGCGGCTGCAGCGGGTGAACGAGCTGGCCATGGGGCAGTGGCCGTTGATCGGACTGCTCGGGTTCGCGCTGATCTTCGAGTTCGGCTACACGTACTCGAGCAACGCCCGCGGGTTCCCGATCCTGTTCTGCTCGCTCGTCGCGGCCGTCATCGCGGTGCTGTCCCCGCGGCGGCCGGCGGACGCGCTCCTCGGCATCGGCGGGATCCTGCTCGTCTCGGCGCTCGTCACGCCGTTCCTGCACCTGCGCTACGACTACCCGATGCCGGGTGGCGTGCCGTTCGTGCAGGTCATCGCCGCGATGGGCGTGATCGTCAACCTGACCCGCGCCCGCGGGCTGAGCCAGTCGTGGCCGCGGATCGGCCTGCTCGCGGCCGTCGTCGCGCTCGGCGCGATCCTCAACTCGGACAAGCCCCGGGGCCTGCAGAGCGACCCCCAGACCCTCGCCATCCTGGCCTTCGCCGCGGCGCTGCTGCTCGGCATCTCGATCGCCGTCGGCCTGATGCTGCGGTCGCGGGACTCCGAGCGCACCACGGTCGTCCAGTCGGCGGTGGCCGACGCGCAGACCGCCGAGCGGATGGCGCTGGCGCGCGAGCTGCACGACGTCGTCGCCCACCACGTCACCGGGATCGTGGTGCAGGCGCAGGCCGCGCGGCTGATGGCCGAGAAGGACCCGCAGATCGCGGTCGAGGCGATGGGCCGGATCGAAAACGCCGGCGTGGAGGCACTCGCGGCGATGCGGCGGCTGGTCCGCTCGATGCGCGGCGACGCGCCGGCCGGGTCGAGCGAGTTCAGCGAGCAGGCCACCACGGATCTCGGCGCCGACCTCCGGAAGCTGGTCGAGGGCGCCAACCACGGCGTGCCGACGTCGATGCACCTCGAGCTGCCGCCGGACCTGCCGCACGAGGTCGGCCGCTCGGCGCTGCGGCTGGTCCAGGAGTCGCTGACGAACGTCGGCAAGCACGCCTCCGACGCGACCGACGCGTTCGTGCTGGCCGAAGTGAGCGGCTCCGAACTGCACCTGCGGGTGACGGACAACGGGCACGAGACGGCGCGACGGCCCGCCGGCGGGTCGGGCGGCTACGGTCTGGTCGGGATGCGCGAGCGCGTCGCACTGCTCAAAGGACGGCTGTCGGCCGGGCGTGGCCCGGACGGTGGCTGGCGGGTCGAAGCGTGGCTGCCGCTGGCCGCCGGGGAAGGGGACGAGTGATCCGGGTACTGATCGCCGACGACCAGGAGATGGTGCGGATGGGCTTCCGCATGATCCTGGACGCCCAAGACGACATCGAGGTCGTCGCCGACGTCGCGGACGGCGTCTCGGCCGTCTCGAAGGCCCGCGAGCTGCGCCCGGACGTCTGCCTGCTCGACATCCGCATGCCCGGCCTCGACGGGCTCGAGGTCACCCGGCAGCTGGCCGGCCCGGACGTGAACGACCCGCTGAAGGTGGTCGTGGTCACCACGTTCGACCTCGACGAGTACGTGCACACGGCGTTGCGCAACGGCGCCCACGGCTTCCTGCTCAAGGACGCGGGCCCGGCGCTGCTGATCGAGGCGGTCCGCGCGGCCGACCGCGGGGACGCGCTGGTCTCGCCGCAGATCACCATCCGGCTGCTCAAGCACTTCGACGGCGGCTCGGCCCGGTCGCAGGCGGCGCCCCCTTCGGAGCCGCTGACCGCCCGGGAGATGGACGTCGTCAAGGCGGCGGCGAGCGGGCTGACGAACACCGAGATCGGCGCGGAGCTGTTCCTGTCGCTGTCCACGGTGAAGACGCACCTGGCGTCCGTGCAGGGCAAGATCGGCGCGCGCAACCGCGTGGAAATCGCCGCTTGGGCGTGGCGGAGTGGAGTCGTCTCGTAATCGAGGGTGCGTAGTATCCAGAGATGCAACGCCGTTTCCACGCCCCTGTCGTTCTCCCCGCCGACCCGTCGTGTTCGCTCCTGCGTGACGCGGTCGTCGATGTGGACAGCGCTGGGCGCATCTCCTACTGCGGACCGGCGGCCACCGCCCCCGAGTCCGCCGCACCGGTCACCACCCTGACCGGCATCCTGCTCCCCGGCCTGGTCAACACGCACGCGCACAGCCCGATGACGCTGCTGCGCGGCATGGGCGGCGACCTGCCGCTGCTGCCCTGGCTCAACGAGATCATCTGGCCCGCCGAAGCGAAGCTGCGGCCCGAGGACGTCCGCACCGGCATGCTGCTGGGCTCGGTCGAGATGCTGCGCCACGGCGTCACGACCAGCGCCGAGATGTACTTCGAAGGCGAGCAGCTGGTCGACGCGGTGCTCACGACGGGCGGCCGCGTGCTGGTCGCGCCGCCGGTGATGGAGCTGCCGGGCCTCGACTGGCGCGCCCAGCTGGCCGCGATCGACCGCTGGATTGACACCGACGGCCTCCGCTTCGGCCCGGGCGACCGCGTCGAGCTGGGTTACGGCCCGCACTCGGCGTACATGCTCTCCGAAGAAGGCCTGCGCGCGACGGCGGAGTCGGCTGCTTCGCGCGGCGCGCTGGTGCAGATCCACGTCGCGGAGGCGGTCGCGGAGGACCTCGTCGTCCGCGAAGCGCACGGTTCGGTGCCGACGCTGCTGCAGAAGCTCGGCATGCTCGGCGGCCGGGTGCTGGCGGCGCACGCGATCCACCTCTCGGACTCCGACATCGCGCTGTTCGCCCGGCACGGCGTCGGCATGGCGCACTGCCCGGGCTCGAACGCGAAGCTGGCTTCGGGGATCGCGCGGATCAAGGATCTGCGTGACGCCGGCGTGGCGGTCGGCCTGGGCACCGACGGACCGGCGTCCAACGACGACATCGACCTGTGGGAAGAGCTGCAGCTCTCGGCGATGTTCGCGCGCCTGGCGACCGGCGACTCGACGGTGCTGACCGCGGCCGACGCCTTCCTGCTGGCGACCCGCGGCGGCGCTTCGGCGCTGGGCCGGGACGACATCGGGGCGCTGGAGCCGGGCCGGTGGGCCGACCTGGTGCACATCGACCTGGACGACCCGGCCTTCGCGTGCGGCGTGGACGTGCCGGACGTGCAGCTGCTGTCGAACCTCGTCTGGGCGGCCGGGTCGCGGCGGGTGCGGGACGTGTGGGTCGCGGGCGAGCAGGTCGTGGCCGACGGCGAGTCGCTTCGCGTGGACCGGGCGAAGATCCAGGCCGGGGTGGCCGAGACCGCCGCGCGGCTGCGCTAGTTCGGCTTGAGGATCAGCTCGGTCAAGTGGGCGTCCGGGGTGGCTGACACCGCCGTCACCACCGCGGTCGCCACCGAGTCCGCCTTCAGCAGGTGCGACGCGTCGTAGTCGCGGCCTTCGCCCTTGAAGATCTCCTGCTGCATCTCCGTGTCCGTGCGGCCGGGGTAGACCGAGGTCACGCGGAGCTCGGGCTCCTCCTCGCGCAGGGCGTCGGCGAAGGCGCGAACGGCGAACTTGCTCGCGGCGTACGGCGACCAGCCCGGACGCGCGGTACGGCCGGCGCCGGAGTTGATCACGACCACGTGCCCACGGGCCGCGCGCAAGGCGGGGAGCAGGAGGCGGGTCAGCTCGACCACGGCCAGGGTGTTGACCTCGAAGTTGTCGCGCCAGGCGTCGGCCGACGCGTCCTCGATGCGGCCGAGGCGCGCAACGCCGGCCGAGTGCACCAGGACGTCGAGCGAGTCGATGCCCGCCACGGCTTCGGCGAGCGACGCGGGGTTGGTCAGCTCGACCGGCCACGGCTGCGCGCCCGGAAGCTCCTTCGCCAGTGTGCCCAGCGCTTCGGCGTCGCGGCCGCCGAGCAGCAAGCGGTGCGTCGGCGCGAGCTGGTGGGCGACCGCCGCGCCGATCCCGCGGGAGGCACCGGTGACGAGGGCGAGGGGAAGATCCGTCATGCCCCCACCGTAGCTAGGCGAACCCCACGTCGACCGTTTGGTCGTCGCGCTTGTCCTTGCCCAGCTGCCGCGGGTCCGCGCAGCCCGTCGCCGGGTCCGCGTCCGAGTCCTTCGCGTCGTCGCCCGCGTCCTTCTTCGTCGGCTTGTGGCCCGCCGACGTGAAGCAGACCTGGTAGCTGCCGTCCTCCAGGCCGGTGAAGGCGTAGGCGCCGTCCGGGCCGGTGACCACGCTCGTGCCGTTGTTCAGCGTCACCTTTACCCCGGCCAACCCCGGCTCGCCGGTGTCCTGCAGGCCGTTGCCGTCGGTGTCCGACCAGGCGAAGTCGCCGATCCGGTTCGTCGGCGGGGCCAGCCCCAGGTCCACCGTGAAGTCCTCGCGGGCCGAGCCACCCAGCGTGCGCGGGGCGGTGCAGCCGTCCGGGGCCGCGTCGGAGTCGCGGTCGTCGGCCGTCGCGTCCTCGCGCGTCACCGTGAACTCCGCCGGGACGGCGAAGCACACCTGGTAGGTGCCGTCCTTCAGCTTCTCGAAGCCGTACTTGCCCTTGTCGTCGGTGGTCGCGGTGCCGACCGTGCCGCCCGCGCCGTCCTTCAGCGTCACCTTCACGCCCGCGACGCCCGGCTCGTCCGGGTCCTGGATCCCGTCGCGGTTGCGGTCGTTCCAGACGAAGTCGCCGATCTTCGCGATCGCGGGCGGCGGCTGGACGGTGATCGTCGCCGACGCCGTCTTGTCGCCCAGCGTGCCGCCCTCGTACTCCACGCCCGTCACCTTCGCCGTGTTGACGTGCCCGGTGTCGGCGACCGTCAGGTCCGGGTGGTCGCAGGTCAGCTGCTTGTTCGCGCCCCCGGCCAGCGCGAACGGCTCGAACTTGCCGCTGCACCACGGGTCCTGGACGGTGACGCCGGTGAGGTCCTGCGTGCCTTCGTTCGTCACCGTGACGCGGTAGTGGGCGGTCTCGCCCGCGGTGACCGTCGCGAACGGGCCCCACGCGCCGGTCGCCGGGTTCTGCACTTCCTTCTTCACCGAATACGCCGCGAGCTGCAGGCCGACGCAGTCCCAGTGCAGCTGTTCGACGCTCGTCGTGGCGAAGAACTTCACCGTCGCCGCCTTCGCCGGGGCGGTCGCCGCCGGGAAGTCCTGCTTCACCAGGCGCCCGTCGCCCGCGTCGTGGTCGGCGACCAGCTTGGTCTCCTGGACCTGGGCGCCGTTCACGTCGTAGAAGCGCAGGCCCGTCGCCGGTCCGGCGGCCGGCACGTACGAGCCGGTCGACACGCTGAGCGTGTACACGCCGCCGGGGACGAACTTCTCGGTGGAATAGGCGGTGCTCGCCTTGCCGTCCGGCGTCTGGATCACCGCCGCCCGCTGCCCGTCGACGGCGAACGCCTGCTCGGTGAGCAGCCTGGGCGCCTTCGCGGCCGGGGTGCCGGGAGGGACCGGCGCGGCCGGGGTGAAGACGTAGCTGTCCGGGGCGCCGTTGCGCGCCGTCTCCTCGACGCTCGGGTTCGCCGCGATCCCGCCGCACGCGGGCGCCGGATCCGCGGCGGCCCCGGGTACGACCGTCCCCGAAAGCGCCACCACCGCCACTGCCACCACGCGCGCCGAACGGACCATGTCTCGACTATGACGCGAGGCCGGGGCCCGCACCGGCCGAGAACCGTCCACTTAAGAGTGAACCTCGGCCGGCGCGGGCCCGGCGCGTCAGCGTTCGCCGATGCGGCCGGGCCGCCCGGAGCGGCCCTTCTTCCACACCGAGACGAGCGAGGGCCGCGGCTGCGCGGTGCCGCCGTCGGGCCAGTGCGACGTCGGATTCGCCGAACTCGCCGCGTTCTCGCCCGGGTGCTGCACCGCGACGAGCACCACGTGGTCGGTGACGTTCGGACCGCACGTCTCGGCACCGGGCGGCACCGACAGGAACTGCTTGACGTGCCCGCGCTCCGGCCCGGTCACCGGGACCGAGAACAGGCCGTCGTTCGCGCCGAGCGCGTTGCCGTCGGTGGAGATCCACAGGTTGCCGTGGCGGTCGAAGGTCACGTTGTCCGGGCAGGAGATCGGGCTGACCTTGCTCTTGTCGAAGCCGCCGTAGTAGGTGTCGGCCGCGGCCGGGTCGCCACAGACGAGCAGGAGCCGCCAGGAGAACTTCGTCGAAGCCGCGTCGCCCCGGTGCTCTTCCCACTCCAGGATCTGGCCGTTCTTGTTGGCCACGCGCGGGTTCACCTCGTCGACGCCGGCCTTGCCCGCCGCGCCGCGGTCGGAGTTGTTGGTCAGCGCCGCGTAGATCCGGCCGTTGACCGGGTTCGGCTCGATGTCCTCCGGCCGGTCCATCTTCGTGGCGGCGACCCGGTCCGCGGCCTGCCGCGTGAAGACGTAGACCTCTTCCGCGGTGAATCCGTCCACAAAGGACTTGTTCCCGCTCGCCAGCGGGATCCACTCGCCGGCGCCGTCGAACTCGCCGTCGGCCGGGAGCTTGCCGGTGCCGTCGATCTCACCCGAGCTGTCGCCGGTGAAGCGGGCGACGTACAGCGTGCCGTCGTCGAGCAGCGCCGAGTTGTGCCGCCGCGCGTGCGCGCTCTTGCCCGGCTTGTACTTGCCCTTCGAGACGAACTTGTAGATGTACTCGAACCGCTCGTCGTCCCCGGTGTAGGCGGCGACGCGGCCATCGGTGGTGATCTTGATGTTCGAGCCCTCGTGCTTGAGCCGGCCGAGCGCGGTGTGCTTGATCGGCGTCGACGTCGGGTCGTTGGGGTCGATCTCGACGACCCAGCCGAACCGGTTCGGCTCGTTCGGCTCCTGCGCGACGTCCCAGCGCTTGTCGAACCGCTCCCACCTGCGGGTGCTCGTGCCGGTGCCGATGGCGTAGCGCTTCAGCCGCGCGGCTTCGACGGGGTCGGTGACCTTCTCGGAGTTGGCGAAGTACTGGTGGATGTTCTCCTCGCCGGAAAGCACGGTGCCCCACGGCGTCACGCCGCCGGAGCAGTTGTTCTGCGTGCCACGGACCTTGCGCCCGCTCGGGTCGGCCGACGTCTTCAGGTACTTCGAACCGGCGGCCGGGCCGCGGACCTCGAAGATCGTGTCGAGGGTGATCCGGCGGGCGAACCGGCTCGGCACGATCTCCAGCCCGCCGCGGACCGGGTCACGCCGGGCCTGCAGCACCGACAAGCCGTGCGCGGCCCAGGCGATCTTCACCTGTTCCTCGGTCGGGTTGGCCGGGTCGTACTGGTCGGCCGGGAACAGGTGCACCTCCGCCGTGTACTCGTGGTTCACGACGAGCAGGTTGATCAGGCCCAGCGGGTCCTGGGGGATCAGGCCGACGAAATCGTTGTTGTAGCCGAACTGCTTGGCCTGTGCGGCCGCCGTCTGCCGGGTGAAGTCGAACTTCGGGGCACCGGCGACGACCGGGTCGCCCCAGCGGATGACGACGCGCTGGGCGTAGCCGTCCGGGACGGTGACCGCGTCGAGCTTGTTCGGCGGGACCGGGTCGAAGTCGGTGCCGGGCACCGGGCGCGAGGGCGGCCGTTGAGCCGGCGCGGCGGCCGCGGTCCCGGACAGTGCCGCGAACCCGCCCGCGGCGGCGGCCAGCACGGCCCCGGCCTTGAAGGCCCCGCGGCGGGAGAGGTCCTTCACGACGTCGCCGAAGTACTCGTTCCCGGACTCGTTCGGCTCGGGGTGGGCACAGGCGTTGCCGCAGCGGTATTCGCAGGTGATCGGGGAGCGGCCGCCCGGGTGGACGGGCAGCAGCGGGAGCAGACGGTCGGGCACGAGGCCTCCAGGGTGGGAGTTCGGGAACGAACCGACCGTAAGCCTCCCAAACCAGCCATTCCAGACATACAGGTGAACGGCGGGTGTACTGCTAGCCCGAACGGCGGGTCAGAACTCCTCGCCGACGAGCGCCGCTTCCTTCGGCACCGTGTGCGGGTCGGTCTTGCGCTCCCGCAGCGAGAGCAGCCCACCGGCGATCACGCACAGCACGGCGGAGGCGACGAACGGCGCCTGCGGGGAGCCGAACCACTCGGCCACGTGCCCGACGAGTGTCGCGGCGACGGCGCCACCGAGCCAGCGGCAGAAGTTGTAGCCCGCGCTGGCGACCGGGCGCGGCGCGTCGCTGATCGACATCGCGGTGCCGGTGAACAGCGTGTTCAGCAGACCGGAGACCAGACCCGAGACGATGATGCCGGCGACGAGGACCGGCTTGCTCGGCACGGCCAGCACCAGCATCAGCACGGCGTACCCGAAAACGGCGGCCGCGGCGGCGTGCCGCTCACCGAGCTTGGCGGCGAGCCTCGGCGCGAGGGCGACCCCGGCGACGGCGACGCACAGGCCCCAGCCGCAGAAGATCAGGCCGACGGCGATGGCGCTCCAGCCGAGGACGAACGGCGACCAGGCCAGTACCGCGAAGAACGCGGCGGTGTACAGCGCGGACGCGACGGAGGTGCGCAGCAGGCCGGTGTGCTTCAGCGCACGGATCGGGTCGAGCAGCTTGATCGGTTCGCGCTTCTCGTGCTTGTCGCTCTTCAGGAACACCGCGCACAGCACGAGCGCGCCCGCCATCAGGACCGCGGTGCCGAGGAACGGGCCGCGCCACGAGATGCTGCCGAGCAGCGCGCCCAGCAGCGGGCCGACCGACAGGCCGACGCCGAGCGCGGCCTCGTAGAGCAGGATCGCGCCGGACTGCCCGCCGGTCGCCGCCCCGACGATCACCGAGAGCGCCGTCGCGATGAAGAACGCGTTGCCGAGGCCCCAGACCGCGCGCAGCCCGACGAGCTGCTCGATCGAGCCGGCGGCCGAACACAGGGCGGTGGCGGCGACGATCAGCGTCAATCCCACGATGACCGTGCGCTTCGGGCCGAACTTGGCGCTCGCTGCGCCGGTGACCAGCATCGCGAGGACCTGGACGCCGAGGTACGACGAGAAGAGCAAGGTGACCTGGGACGGCGTCGCGTCCAGGCCCTTGGCGATGGAGAGCAGGATCGGGTCGACCAGGCCGATCCCCATGAAGGCGATGACCGCGGCGAACGCGGTGATCCACACCTGCTTGGGCTGGCCCTTGACGGCGTCCAGCAGGCTCGAGTGGTGTTCAGCGCTCATCGCTGATCAGTTCCTCCTTCTTGGTGTCAACGAGCAACTTGGCGAGGGCCGGGAGGGCGGCTTCGATCGCTGCGCGGTCGGCGTCGTCCATGGCGATGAGCCGCTCGCGAAGGAATTCTTCGCGGGCTGCGACCATCTCGGCGTAGAAGCGACGACCCTCGTCGGTGACGTCCACGAGCACCGCCCGCCGGTCGGCGGGGTCCGGCGTGCGGGTGGCCAGGCCGAGGCGCTCGAGGCGGCTGACGACGTCGGTCATCGACGGCAGCTTCACCCGCTCGAACTCCGCCAGGGCGCTCATCCGCCGCGGCCCGCCGTTGACGAGCTCGCTCAGCACCGAACCCTGCGTGAGGGTCAGCGTCAGCTGCGGGGTCTGGCGGCGCACCTGGTGGTACAGCCGGAAGACCAGCGGCCGCAGCCGGTGGGCGAGATCGGCGATCGCGGAAGTCACTTAGCTATGCTAACAAATTTGGTAAGGGTAGCTAAGTAATTCGGCTCACAAGCTAGGCTCGGGGTATGGACGCGGTGATCTTCGACCTCGACGGTGTGCTGGTGGACTCGGAGCGCATCTGGGACGAGGTGCGCCGCGCGGTGGTCGCCGAGCACGGCGGCACGTGGCGCGAGGAGGCGACACGGGCGCAGCAGGGGATGAGCACCCCCGAATGGGCCCGCTACCTGGTCGAAGAGCTGGGTGCGCGGCTCTCGCCGCCGGAGATCGCGACGCTCGTGGTCAAGCGGATGGCGGCGCGGTACGCCCAGGAGCCGCCGCTGATCGACGGCGCGGTCGACGTCGTGCGCCAGGTCTCGAAGCGGTGGCCGGTGGCGATCGCGAGCTCGTCGCCGGTGATCCTGATCAAGGGGTTCCTCGACGTGACGGGCCTGCCGGTGGGGGCGGCGGTGTCGTCCGAACAGGTCGGCGCGGGGAACACGAAAACCGGGAAAGTACACACCAACGGAGTAACGCTCGAAGGCAAGGGCAAACCCGCTCCAGATGTGTACTTGTACGCGGCTGAGCTGCTAGGAGTCGCCCCCGAAGACTGCGCCGCGGTCGAAGATTCGACGAACGGCCTCAAGTCGGCACTGGCAGCGGGGATGACGGTCTACGCGATCCCGAACCCTCACTTCCCGCCGGACCCCGAAGTGCTGAAGCGGACAAGAGTCCTGAACAAGATCACCGACCTGCCGGCCGCCCTTGGGTTGGTCTCGGGTTGAACTAAGCGTCGCCGACGTGTCGAGCTTTCACCAGATCAGCTCGGCGTACGCGGCAGAGGTAGGCGCCGCGCCGCGTAGACGTGCAAGTCGTCGAGCGCGCGGCGCTTGTGGCTGCCGAGACGCTTGTGCAGCTCGTCGTACTCTGCGGACTCGAGGTCGAGAACGCGCGCGTAGAGCGTGCGGGTGTCGACGACGAGCTGTTCGGCGATCTCGTTCACGTCGTCCGACCAGAGCAGGGCGTCGGCGAGTTCAGGAACGATGATCAGCCGGCGCGCCGCGGTCGCGTGCACTTGGCGCTCGAGCCGGGTGTCGAGCCATCCGACGCCGCAGTAGCCGAGGATGTCGTCGCGGTGCTCGTGGTGCACGATCTCGTGCGCCAACGTGCATCGTGACTCGGCCTGTACGAGCGTCGTGTGCACACGGATCACGCCGTCCCGATAGTCACCCCAGCCGCGGACCGAGTCGGACTCGACCACCTGGACGCCGAGCGCTTGAGCGTGCTTGCACGGTTCGTAAGCTCTTCCCCATTCCAACGTTCCTCCCCTTGCCGTGCGGGGGGAGGTGTCAGGCACCCGTCTCCGGGCCGGGCGGGTCGGGCAACTCAGAGTCGCTCACCCACGCGCGTTCCTGTTGAATCCTCAACGGCTCCCCGTCCGGGTTGTCGGCAACCAACTGGAACCGGTTAGCCGCCTCGGATATGGGATGGATCACATCCCATTCGGGGGCATGCGCCCTCTCTGTCCGGAATCTGAGGCTGATCTCCTCAAGAAGTTCGTCAACGGTGTAGGCAGCGAGCGACTGCCGGGCCTCGTCGGCGGTGAGCACGCCGGCCGCCGCCAACAGCGGAACGAGGGGGATGTCGAGCGCATTGGCGACGGCGCGCGCGTTCGGTATTGCTGGTGGTGAGCCGCGTTTTCGCCAGTCAGACAGCCGACTTTCGGCGACTCCGGAGGCCCGGGATAGGTCGGCCGGTTTCCAGCCGCGCGCCATGAGGCGCACGTCGATGTAGCGCCACCACGTGTTGTCCACGCCGGTGACTCTACT
Source organism: Amycolatopsis sp. NPDC051061 (assembly GCF_040682935.1). Taxonomy (NCBI): domain Bacteria; kingdom Bacillati; phylum Actinomycetota; class Actinomycetes; order Pseudonocardiales; family Pseudonocardiaceae; genus Amycolatopsis; species Amycolatopsis sp. NPDC051061. Next base: position 124,421 of record NZ_JBFBBZ010000023.1, on the reverse strand, counting down.
TCCATGAACGGAAGTAGTGACACATTGACCTTCGTACGTCTTACCTGCTACTTCCGCGCACGCAACCGTTGAAACTCGTTCGCATTCGCCCCTAAGGTCGATCTTCCGGGCAGAAATCTTCTGCCCACGGAAGTAGGTCAGGGGAGGCCAATGTCCGTCCGTGTGCGCATCCGTGTCGATGCGCTCGACAAGATCGCTACCGGCCAAGGTCTGAGAACGCGCTACGCCATCGCGAAGCGGCTCGGCGTCTCGCAGTCCACGGTCGGCCGGGTACTCGACGGCGAGCAGCTGCCGGGTAACCCGTTCATCGCTGCCACGTTGAGCACGCTCGCCGTGCAGTTCGACGAGGTTTTCGAGATCGAAGACAGCGACGAACCCCTCGCACACGGGGCCGTCGCGTGAGTGCCGCCGCGAAGCGCGTCGGCACGTTCGAGCCCGGCTCGCCGGCCTGGCACGCCGCCCGCGCGTCCGCGCTCGGCGGGTCCGAGGTCGCCGCAGTGCTCGGACTCTCGCCGTGGGAGAGCCGTTTCTCGCTGTGGCACAAGAAAAAGGGCTACGCCGGCATGGAGGACGACAACGCTGTCATGCGTTGGGGCCAGTGGCTCGAGGAACCGATCGCCCGTGCGTTCGCCGACCTGCACCCCGAGTACCGGGCGCGCCGGACGGGCACCTGGGCGAGCCGCTCTCGGCCGTGGCAACTCGCCACGCCCGACCGGCTGCTATCCACCTTGACCGGGCGGGCGCTGCTCGAGGTCAAGACATCGCACAACGCCGACGAGTGGGGCGAGCCCGGTACCGACGAGGTACCGATCTACTACCGGACACAGGCGCTGTGGCAGCTCGACACGCTCGGCCTGTCCCGCGCGCACATCGCCGTGTTGATCTTCGGGTCGGACTACCGCGAGTACGTCGTCGACTGGAACATCGCCGAGGTCGCCGTGCTCCGCGAGGCCGGCCGCGAGTTCCTCGACACCCTCGAGCGCGACCAGCGCCCGGACATCGACGAGCACACCGCGACCTACCGCACGGTGCGCGCGCTACACCCGCTCATTGACGACATCGAGGTCGAGATCACCCCGGCGCTCGCCGCGCGCTACCGGGCCGCGGTCGCCGAGCACAAGGCCGCCGAGGACGACAAGCGGCAGGCCGCGGCCGAAGTGCTCGACGCGCTCGGCACCGGCCGCCGCGCCGTCGTCGCTGGCGAGTCGATCGCCATCCGCGTACCGGGCAGCGGCGACGCCTTGCCGTTCCTGCGCCCGTCTTCTATCCCTTCGACACCGCAGAAGGTGACCGCCGCCGCATGACCACTCAGACCGTGACATCCGCCGTCGCCCAGCGTGACAACTCGCCGGCCGCGCTCGTGCGCAGGTACCGCGCCGACTTCGCGACCGTGCTCCCCAGCCACATCCGCCCCGACACGTGGTTGCGCATCGCTACCAGTGCCCTGCGTCGGAGTCCCCAGCTTGCGAACGCCGCCGAGAAGAACCCGACGTCGTTGCTTGTCGCGCTGCTCGACGCCGCGCGCAAGGGGCTCGAGCCGGGCACGGAGCAGTACTACCTCGTGCCCCGCAAGACCAAGCGCGGTCCCGAGGTCCTCGGCATCACCGGATATCAGGGCGAGGTGGAACTCATGTACCGGGCCGGCGCGGTGTCGTCGGTCAAAGTCGAGGTGGTGCGCGAACACGACACGTTCACCTACAACCCGGGTGAGCACGACCGGCCGGTGCACGAGATCAACTGGCGTGCCGACCGCGGCGACCTGGTCATCGCCTACGCCTACGCGAAGATGCGCGACGGCGCGACGAGCAACGTCTCGGTGCTCTCCGCCGAGGACATCGCCGTGATCCTGTCCAAGGCCGAGGGAGCCGACTCGCCGTTCTCGCCGTGGCAGTGGAACCCGAAAGCGATGTGGCTCAAGAGTGCGGCGCACCAGCTCGCGAAGTGGGTGCCGACCAGCGCCGAGCGCGTCTGGCAGCCCGACGGGCCGCCGCCCGAGACGCCGCCGGCCGCGCCGGTCACCCTGCCTACCGCCGAGAACGTCGTCGACGCCGAAGTCGTCGAGGACTGGCCGACCGCGCCGGCGGACGCCGCGGACGGTGAGCGATGACCGCGACCAGCGCGAAGGGGCTCGAGGTGATCGCCGATGAGCCGACCGAGGCACCCATGCGCGCCAAGGGTGGCGCGCCGGTGCTCTGGCGGCAGACGCGAACGCTGCTGCTCGCCGACGGCTCGACGACGTACGGGTGCGTCCATTGCGACTACACCTCGGACAACATGCACTCCATCCGGCCGCACCTGAACAAGCACCGGACCACGCCGGCCGCCGAGGTCGAGGCCGACCCGCTCGACGGGCTCACCCTCGGCGAAATCCGACAGCGACTCGCCGCAGCCGACGGGTGGCAGGCGCGCGCCGTGCGCGCCGAGCAACACCTGTCGATGCTGCGCTCGGCCCTGCGGGAGGTGACCGCGTGACCGCGGCCGCGCTTGTGCCGACCGGCCGCGTTGTCGTCTGCTGCGCTGAGCACCTCGGTGCCGGCTGCTGCGACCTGACCGACTGCTCGCCGTGCTGCCCGGAGTGCCCGACGTGCCCGGTGGTCGCCGACCGGACGCCAGGCCAGCGGGTCTACGACATGTCCGGGCACCGCGAGCTGCTCGCCTACCTGGCCGAGTGGGCGCGTGAGATCCGGTCGCGTTCGTGGGAGGGGGCCAAGCCGTGGCCGACCAGCTCGCCCTAGGGTTCGCCGATCGGCACGCCGGCCAAGAGGCCAACCTCGCCGCCGCGGTCGCCGTGAACCGCAACTACCGTGCCGCCGCCGAGGCTGCACTCGCTGCGCTGGTGCGCGAGGGTCGACCGTTCACCGCCGAGGACGTCCGCAACGCCGTTCCGGACAGCGTCGAGCCGCACTCACCGAACGTGCTCCCTTCCGTGCTTGGCACGTGGGCCGCGCGCCGGCTCATCGTGCCGTGCGGCGAATACCGCAGCCGACGGCGCAGCCGCCGCGCCAGCCGCAACCGTGTGTGGATCGCATGTCCGTCTCCCGTCATGGACCGATCGACTTAGGCCGTCGAACCTCGACAAGAGGGCACCTTTAGGGCCCCTTCAGCGCTCAAATCCGCTCTAGCGTTCAGCCCAGCAAATTGCCAATTCAAGCACGTCACCGACCAGTGGCGGGCGCGGTGAAGCGCGCCCGCGTCCGCCACTGCACCACCTCAGGGGGACCCATGATCATCGAATTTCCCAGCGGCCGAATCGCGGCCGCGCCGGCGCGCAAGCTCGACGCACTCGCCGTCGAGGCCGCGCTCAACGGCCGACGCACGTACGACGAGCTACACCAGCGCGAGGTGTTCGAGGTCGTCCGGATCGCTCGCCGACGGGGCGACACCCTCGATCAGGTCTCCGCGCTGCTCGACGTGGATTTCTTCATGATCACCGAGGAGTACGAAGCCGCAGCGGGGGCGCGATGAACGCTCGCGCACAGGACCGGCGCGAGTACATCCGGCTCTCCGTCGACCTGCCGTTGCACCCGAAGCTCGTCGAGATTGACGACCCGGCCGCCGGCTGGTTGTACGTGACCGGGCTCTGTTACGCCGGCCAACACCTCACCGACGGGGAGATCCCGCCAGCCGCCGTCGTCCGGCTCGCCGGCGTGCACAAGCGGCTCGCCGACCGACTCGTCGAGGTCGGGCTCTGGCACCGCCCGGGGCACGACTGCCCGGACTGCCCGCAGCCGCGTCGCGGACACGTCATCGTGCACGACTACCTCGAGCACCAGCGTTCCGCCGGCGAAGCGAAGGCCCTGCGCGACGCTCGCCGAGAGGCCGGCAGCAAGGGCGCGGCCAAGCGATGGGCCAAGCAGCGCGACGTCGCCGAGGACCAGCTCGAGCAGACCAAATCCGAGGGCAAACCAGTAGCCGAACCGATAGCAAGTGCCATAGCCGACGCCACGCATGAGCCAGGGCAAACCGGTAGCAACCCGATGCCAGAGGTAGAGGGAGAGGGAGAACTACTACCCCCTAACGGGGGTAGTAGCCGTGCGCGTGGGGGCGCGCGTACGCGAGGCATGACCACCGCGACCGAACTCGCCGCCACCGCGTCACGTCCCGATGCATATCGCCTGGTCACGGCATGGCGTGACCAGACCGGCGCCGCCTACCGGCCGGCGACGATTCGTGCTCTCGCTAAGCAGGCCGATCTCATCCTGCGCGACGGTGGCGCGCTGGTCCCGCTGCGTGCCGCGCTCGACGAGTGGAACCGCCGAGCCGGTGCTCGGCCTGGTCTGTTGCCGCACCTGTACGACGACGCGGTCAAGTCCGCTCAGCTCGCCGAGCAGCCGTCCGCGCGTCCGCCGGTGCGCAGTGCTCGAGGCGAGAAGGTCCGCGGGTGGCTCGCGCTCGCCGCCGAGCCTGTGCCCGTCGACGCCGAGCAGCTCGTCGACGGGGTGCGCGCGTGAACCGGGCCGAAGTCGCGACCCTGCTCGGCGCCGCCTCTGCCGTCGACCCGAAGGTGCCGCAACCCGATCCGGACGTACTCACGATGTGGGCCGGCATCCTCGACGACGTCCCGGCCGACATCGCCGGCGCCGCCGTGCGCGCGCACTACCGGCACAACGGCGAGACCGTCATGCCGGCCAACATCGTCGAGTACTGGCGAACGATCCGTCGCGACATCGCCGAGCGCGAACACAACGCGCAGTTGCGAGCCCGTGCCATCGAGCGGCCGCCGAACCTGCGCGCCATCCGCGACGGTGTCGCCTGGGTCACCGCGGCACTCGCCATCACCCGCGGAGTCGATCCCGAGTATGCCGAGGCCGAAGTCGAGGCCCGCCGCGCCTACCTCGCCGTGGCGTGCACCTGGTGCAAGGCCCGACCGGGCGCACCGTGCACCGGCCCCGGTGGCAAGCCGCTCACCAAGCAGCCCGCGCACGACGCCCGGCTCGCCGACGCGCTCGCGTCCACACGCTGAACACCAGGGGGAACCAATGAACAACCACGACGAGACCACCGCGGCGACCGGTCGCCGGCGCCACCGCGCGCACGCGCGCGTCGACGCCGGCTCGGCGGACGCCTCCGGTGCGGGTCACCACCGACCCGCGACGGTCGACTCGTCGGCGCTCGACCAGTTCGCCGCGTTGCTGCGCCAGGCCGGCGAGCACGTAACGGCCGTCGTCGAGGGCGACCTCGGCCGCGGACTCGGCATCGCGCTCGAGGGGCTCGCGCGGCAACCGGGTACGGGGTTGCTGCCCTACCGGCTTCGTCGGCTCGCCGATGCCGTACTCGCCGCGCCGCTGCTGGTCGACAAGGCGCCACAGTGACGCCCCGGCCGTCGTGGCGCGAGCGCGCAGCGTGCCGCGGACGCCTCGACCTCGATTTCATCGACCCGGCCGACGAACAGGGCGACCAGTGCCGGGCCGTGTGCGCTGAGTGCCCGGTGCGCGAGCTATGCCTCGCCGAGGCGCTCACCTCCGGGGAAGCGTGGGGGATCTGGGGAGGGCTCGACGCCGACGAGCGGACCGCGGTCGCCGAGCAGAAGGGGCACCCCTCGCCGACGGTTCGGCCGGCGCACGGCACGAACGCCCGATACGCAAAACACCGGTGCCGCTGTGCGGTGTGTACCGCCGCACACGCCGAGTACGAACGCGAACGCCGCGCCCGTCTGCGGGCTCGCCGGCGCGGCACGGTGCAGCGCGCGTACGTGCTCGCCGAGCCAGTCCGGTGCGGCCGCACGTGGGTCGGCGCCGGTCAGTACGTGCTTGCGCTGCCCGGTCTCCCGATCCCGGCCGAGGCCGAACTAGACGAGCCGCTCGGCGCGGCCGCGTGACGGCTTTGCCGTACGTTTTCCCAGCTCGCAAACAGCTGGAGGGTTTGATAGTTCGTGTAGCCTTCACCCCGTTCGTAAGTGCCTTGCCACTTACGCAAAGAGGCAGCCGAACCGGCGGTGCTGTGAACACCAACCGACCCGGCCGCCAAAGTGGGCTACCTCCGCCCGCGTAGCGTCCTAGCAGCCAAGCGGAGAATCCCGGCGAGCGGCCTTGTCCATGTGGCAAGGCCGCTTATGCCGAGGGTGTCAGCCGTCCAGCCGACTGCATCCACCCCCAACGCCCACCCGTCCAGCAAGTCGGGCAGGTCACGCCGTGGTTTTCCGGGAGGCATCCCGGACCGGTCGTGCATCGCATCCTTCCTCGTTCCCGCACAGCACTTCGGATGTCGAAGAAACCACTCTGCGCAGGAGCGTCGATGCACCTCCCGTGCGGGAAAGCTGCGACACGATCGGCTGTCGCAATTAAAGGGCGCACGATCGACTCGGCGCAAACCGCAGGAAAGTCGGGGGGACGCCGCGCGCGAGCGCGCGCACGCGCGCGTCTTCGCTAAGAAATACCAGGGCCGGCGGGGAAGAAACACCAAAACTCTTGTGATATTTATCTCTTTTCCTGCCGTGAAGACAGCCCGAAAACGCAGGTCTTAGCGAGCAGACCCCGCGACTAGGACCACGCTCGTCAACCACGTGCTCGTAGCCGTCGCCCAGTGATACATCTCGGCCGGTGACACTGCCGACCCAAGGCTCGAGTGCATGACCGACACGTGCGCCGCCCCGTTCTGCGCCAACGCCACCACCGGCGGCACGGTGTGTCCGTCGTGCCTCGGCCGGCTCCGGGCCGACCTGGTCGACGTCGCCGAGCTGGCCGACTACCTCGAGGACACCGTCGCCCGGCTCGCCAATACCGGGCCGCCGCGGGTCGGCTCGCGGCCAGCCGAGACCGGTCTGCCGTTCAATGTCGGCGCCGCCGAGGTCCGTGACATCGCGCATAACGTGCTCTCGACGTGGGTGCGGGACCTGTGGGAGACGCACGGCCTACGCCGGCCCGTGCCCACCGGCGAGACCGCGCCGGACGGCTCGCCCCTCACTGTCGCCGAGCTGGAACCGCTCGACCTCGACGACACCGTGCCCGAGATGGCCGCGTGGCTGCGCCGACACCCGTCATGGGTCGAGTACCACCCGGCCAGCGGCGAGCTGGTCGACGAGATCGGCGACGCCGTCGAGCAGGTCCGCCGGGCCGTCGACCTTCCGCCGGCGCGCGTGTACTGCGGGCCTTGCCCGGACTGCTCGGCCGACCTCTACGCCCGACCCGACCGGGCCGTCGTCGCCTGCCGCGAGTGCGGGACGCATCATGACGTCGAGGCTCGGCGCGAGAAGCTGCTCGACGCCGCCCGGGACGTCGAGGCGACCGCGGCGGAGATCGCCCGCGCGTTGCCAAACCTGCTCGGCCGCGAACTGTCGGCAAACACACTGCGCACGTGGAGGCGCGCCGGCAAGCTCGCCAAGCGCGAGCCCGACGAGCACGGGCGGCCGCGATACCGGGTCGGTGACGTCATCGACCTCGCGTTGACTACTCGGCGGCGGAACCGACGTGCCGTTTAGAATGCCGAGCTATGACGATAAAAGCCCGACTTTCGGGTGATGATTTCGACTTACAGACACTTGCCCGAGCCCTAGGCTCTGACACAGAGCCGACCGTCGCCCAAGACGAAGTTGGTTTTTATCTGACGTCACCTGCACTCGACTCCTTGTTCGCCGACGGAGGGAAGATGTATGAAATTGCCTCCCGACTCCTGACACGAGCAAACGGAATCGGCCGCCTCAGCGACTCGTCATTTCGTCCTGCGCAACTATCAGGAGATTTCAACGACGGCAGTCGAAGTCACCGGGTCGTCCAAGCAGGGGTAGCCGAAGCGAGATTTCACCTAACAGCAACTGCGACCGTCGTCAGCAGCAGCGGAAGCACGCAGGCTCCACCAGCCAAGCCCAAGGGACAAAAGGTCGCCGAATCCGCTGCCGCAAATAAGGACGTCGATGAGGCCCTGTCATGGCTGGCGAAAGCGCAAGGTGAAAGCGTCTGGTTTCACCTCAACAAATCATATGAGGTAATCCGCGAAGGCGTCGGCGGTGTTCCACCGGCCGTCGCTACGCAAAAGCTTGTCGCAACGGGTTGGACGACTCAGGCGGAGATCGATGCGTTTGCAAATTCCGCCAACACTCAAAGTGTCAGCGGTGAGCTAGCTCGCCACGCCCGCGGAAGGCCCAAGAACTCGAACACAATGACATCCACTGAAGGTATCGAATTGATCGGCAGACTCCTAGCCGCCTGGGCGGCGACGCTAGCTCCATAGAACCACGGGTCGCTGACGACGGGTGTAACCACCCGCCCGGCAGGTTTCGTTTAAACTGGCGCTCAGCAGCGGGTGAGCTGTACCCGCACCACGATCGGACAGCCCCGGGCTACCCTTCCCCTCGGTCCAGGGCTGTCTGCTGCCTGGGGGCGAGGTGACCACCTTGCCGCGCAACCTCATCACCGACGCCGACCGGGAACGCGTGCGCGAACTGCACGCCGAGGGCAAGACCCGCAACGACATCGCCCGGGAGATCAACCGCTCGCCGTCCACGGTGACCGGCATCGCCCGCGCGCTCGGCCTGTACTTCGACCGCTCGGCCACTGCCGCCGCGACGCACGCCCGCCAGGTTGACAATCGCGCCCGCCGCACCGACATCGTCGGCCGACTCTATGGCCGTGCCGAGCGCATCCTCGGTCGACTCGAGGCCGACCAGTACACGTTCACCGCGACCACGATCAACGGCATTGAGTCCAAGGTGCTCGACCACGTGCCGGCGCCGGACGAGAAGGCGCTCGCGTCGGCGATGTCGACGCATCTCGGCGCCGCGGCCAAGCTCGAGCAGGTCGACGCCGACACCGGCGCCGAGGGCACTCGGTCGATGCTCGGCGGGCTCGCCGCGGCACTGGGCATAACGAATCTGCCGCCCACTGCGCCTTAGAATGGTTTCGTGGAACTTGACGAATCGAGAAGCGAAGACTACTGGGCCGCGTTGCGCCTTGCCCGCCGATGGTCACACGGCACGCTCCGCCAAGCGGAACGGCTCCGCACAGAGCTGAACCGTGCTTCACGCGCATACGAAGCACGAAAGACCCCGGAGTTTCTTACCTCAGATCTCCTCGATATTGAGGATATTCTTGACGCAGCCTGGATTGAGCAGCATCTACTCATGGTCGCGGCCCATCAGTTCGACAAGTGGGCAACCCGAATGCTCGAAGCTAGGGGCGATATCAGCCCCAAAGAAAACGATCTACATAGGCTCGTACGCAACAGTCTGGAACACCTCGACGAAGCAGTCCTCGCCGACAAAGAGGCCCTGCCTGGCCCTACTGGCAACAGCTCCCTACGACGCCTTCCAGATAGCCGCCTCCCACTAGGCGTGACAGTGGGAGAAGACAAAGTAATGATATGCGACCTTGTGGAAGTCGACGAGATCGAGAAAAGGTGCATTGATCTCGCCGAAGAAATCTTCGACGAAGAATTCGACATCGACGCAGCGGTCGACAACTACCGCGATATGCAACGCGGTCTCTAGACAAGAACGAGGTGAGTCTGTGCTCACCTCGTGTCCGCTTTCGTCAGCGCAAGTCGAGTCGATGCGGGAGTCACGTGCCCGAGTGAACATCTGGTCGGGCGCCATCCGGTCCGGCAAGACCATCGCGAGCCTGTTGCGCTGGTTGATCTACGTCGCGCACGCGCCCCGCGGCGGGCAACTCGTCGTCGTCGGGCGCACCCGCGACTCGGTCGCGCGCAACGTGTTCGCGCCGCTGCAAGACCCGACCCTCTTCGGCGCGGTCGCCGACCACGTCCGCTACACCGCGGGCGCGCCGTCCGGCTGGATTCTCGGCCGGCAAGTGTTCGTGCTCGGCGCCTCGGACAGCAAGGCCGAGAAGGTCCTGCGTGGGCTCACCTGCGCCGGCGCGTACGTCGACGAGGTCACTGTCGTTGCTCGTGAGTTCTTCAAACAATTACTAGGCCGCATGTCCGTTCCGGGCGCGCAACTGTTCGGCACCACCAACCCGGACAACCCGGCGCACTGGCTGAAACACGACTACCTCGACCGGCTCGCCGAGCTGCCCGACTGGCGTTCGTTCGCGTTCACCCTCGACGACAACCCCTCGTTGTCTGCCGAGTACCGCGCGAGCATCCGCCGTGAGTACACCGGCTTGTGGTTCCGCCGATTCATCCTCGGCGAGTGGGTCGCCGCCGAGGGCGCCGTGTTTGACATGTGGGACCCCGACCGGCACGTCGTGCCGTGGGCCGAGCTGCCCGACCTGCGGCGCCTGCTCGCCGCCGGCGTCGACTACGGCACCACGAACGCAACCGCGGCGCTGCTGCTCGGCCTCGGCACCGACGACCGGCTCTACCTGGTCGACGAGTGGCGCCACGACCCGGCGCACGCGCGGACGCGGCTCACTGACTCCCAGCTCGCCGCCGGCCTGCGGGAGTGGCTCGACCTCGACCACCACCCACGCCAGCAGGGCCGGCCCGAGTTCGTCGTCGTCGACCCCGCCGCGGCGAGCTTCCGTGTGCAACTCCAGTCCGACGGCGTGCTCACGCAAGCCGCCGACAACGATGTCGCCTACGGCATCCGGACCGTGTCGAGCCTGCTCGCCGAGGATCGGCTACGGGTCGCCGACCGGTGCCGCGGCTTCATCGCCGAGGTACCCGGCTACTCGTGGGACGACAAAGCGACCGCCGCCGGCGAGGACAAGCCGATCAAGATCGCTGATCACTCGCTTGACGGCGGCCGCTACGCCGTGACAACTACCGAGGCGCTCTGGCGCCCGGCGCTGGCCGCCGCCTGAACAGCGGGTACGCCTCCGGCTTGCCGTTCTTGTCCTGCGCGACTGACCAGTCGACCATTTGCCACCCCTGTGCCTCGATCGACTCGATCATCTCGGCCCATCCGGCGATTGAGCCGGACATCGTGTGTTGCGTCGCGGGCGTGTTCAGCCGCGGCGTAAACACGGTCCGACCTTCGGCGATCGCTCGGCCCGCTTCCTCGGCGACCATGTTCGCCTTGGCGTTCTTGATGAATCCCACGTTTCTCCCTGTGCTGGTGAAAGGGGGTGCGTCATGCCGTCTTCGTGGCCTCCCCCGCCGTTCGACGACGCGCACGCGCGTATGCGCGAGTGGGATGCCTGGTACACCGGTGATCCCGAGCGGCTCGTCGAGATCTACACCGGTGAACGCCGCCGCGCTGTTACACCTCGGCTCCGTCCTTCGACCTACCGCGGCGGCCTGGTGGGCGGGCTCGCCCGGTTCTTCTGGGGCCGGCCGGTCCCTGTTGGCCAGACGCGACAGCGGGTGCACGTGCCGCTCGCCGCGGACATCGCGACCGCGTCGGCCGACCTTCTGTTCTCCGAACCGCCCCGCATCGGCATCGACGACGCCGCGGCACAAGCTCGGCTCGACTTGGTGCTCAACTCGCCGGCGATGCACTCGAGGCTGCTCGAGGCGGCGGAGATCGCCTCGGCGCTCGGTGGCGCCTACCTGCGCGTGGTCTGGGATGCCGACGTGGCCGAGCACGCCATGCTCGACGCCGTCCACGCCGACGCCGCGGTGCCCGAGTGGCGATGGGGTGAGTTGTCCGCGGTCACCTTCTATACGCGGGTGCGCGTCGACGGGCCGGCCGTGTGGCGCCACCTCGAGCGCTACGAGCCGGGCCGGATCGTGCACGCGCTACACGTCGGCACCGACACCGAACTCGGTCGAGCGGTTCCGCTCGCCGAGGACCCGGCGACCGCGTGGGCGGCACCGCTGGTCAATGCCGAGGGCAGCATCACCACCGGCACCGACCGCCTCGCCGCCGCGTACGTGCCCAACGTTCGCCCTAACCGGGTGTGGCGCGGCACTCCGCAACTCGCTCCGCTGGGCCGGTCGGACTTCGACGGAGTCGAAGGTCTCTTCGACGCGCTCGACGAGACGTACACGAGTTGGATGCGCGACGTCCGGATCGCCAAGGCCCGGCTACTGGTGCCCACTGGGTACTTGCAGGACAACGGCGCCGGTCGCGGCGCGAGTTTCGACGAAGACCGCGAGGTCTACACCGAGTTGAACGCGCTCTCGCGCGGCGGCTCGGACACCCTCACCGTCTCCGCTAACCAATTCGCGATCCGGGTAGCCGAGCACCGCGAGACCGCCGAGGACATCACCCGGACCGCGCTCCGCGCCGCCGGCTACTCGTTGGCGACGCTCGGCGATGACGACGGCGACGCTTCGATCACCGCAACCGAGGTCACCGCCCGCGAGAAGCTGTCGAACCGGACCCGCGACAAGAAGGCGCGGTACTGGGCGTCGGGGCTCGCGCACGTCTCCGCCGCGCTTGTCGAGGTCGACCGGGCCGTCTTCGGCGGCACCGCGACCGTGTCCGAGCTGCCGAAGGTCGAGTTTCCCGACCGGACGCAACCGGACCCCGAAGCACTCGCGCGCACGGTGCAGGCGCTCAGCGCAGCCGAGGCCGCCTCGACCGACGTGCGGGTGCGGATGGTTCACCCCGATTGGGACGACGGTCAGGTCGACGACGAGGTCGCCGCCATCCTGGCCGAGTCCGGCCGAACGGTGCCCGACCCGGCTAAGTTCCGCGGGTCCGCCGGGTCCGACGACACTCCGGACGGAGGTTAGATTTCCTTCTACGGAGGTGGAGTATGCAGGTCGTTGGCTACTGGGAAGCATGGTCCCTGTGGTGGTCGGGGCAAAAAGTAGACGGCATGGAAATGTGGGGCCTACCGATGCACGCATGGGCACGCATGGGCAAGCTTGCACAGTACGCCGGCGGGTTAGTCGCCGTACTCGACCTCATAGGACACGAGCGTCTCAATAAGACTTCCACTTCCATCGCAAACTACTTCAAGGGCTTTGCTCGACGACAAAGAAAAAGCATTGTCGAGTCCAGCATAATAACCACCATCGCAGTCGGCGGACTTGGCATTTACCAGATGTTGAACGGTCCATCAAGCGGGCGGAGCTGGCCCTTAACAGTGCTAATAATCTTCCTCTACCTACTTGCATTTTCTTTCCTGTTTGGCCTGATTACCACAAATATTGACAAGATCATATATCCACTTACAAGAATCCTTCAAGCTCAGCATCAAAGCCACCCAGTCCGATGGTTTGCATTTTTCCTCGTCACCCTGGGGTTTAGCTTTGATTTATTAGCTTCGTAATCTCTAGCTACCGCCCGGGGCGTCACTTTAGGTCGACTCACCGGGGGTGGTCCATGTCGTGGGACCCCCCATCCGGAGTTGATCCGGCCGACGTCGTCGAGCAGCTCGCCGCGGACATCCTCGCCCTGTACACCCAGGCCGAGGCGCGGTTGCTCGGAGATATCGCCCGCCGGGTGCGCGCCAGCCAAGACGTGCCCGAGTGGGCGGCGCAGAAGGCCGCCGCGGCGCGCGAGCTTCGGCTCGCCGCCGAGCGGATCGCTACCCAGGTCACCGGGCAGGCAGGCCAGGCGGCCGCCGATTCCGTGTTCGCCGCGTGGCAGGCCGGCGCCGAGCAGGGGCTCGCGCAGCTCGCCGAACTCGGCGCGCTGTCGTCCGAGCAGCTCGAGCAGCTCGCCGGCGTAGTGCCCGGAATGCAGGCGGCCGCCATCCTCGCCGCGGACCTCACCAGCCGGCTCGATGCGCTGCCGCTCCGCGTCCTGCGCTGGCAGCAGGACGCCTACCGAACCGCCGTAGCCGCCGCGGCGCCTGACCAGTTGCTCGGTACCGGCACGATCCACTCGACGCAACGCGCCGCGTGGGACCGGCTCGCCGCCCTAGGCGTGACCGGGTTCGTTGACCGCGCCGGCCGCAACTGGAATCTCGCAAGCTACGTCGAGATGGCCGTGCGCACCGCGACCGGGCGTGCCTGGAACGACGGGCACCTCGCCCGCATGGCCTCCGCCGGCGTCGAGCTGGTCACGATCACCCGCTCGCGCCACGCCTGCCGGCTCTGTACCCGCTGGGAAGGGCGGGTGTTGGCGCTGTCCGGCCCGGCCGGCGAGCGCCAGGTCGAGCACACCCTCACCGACGAGACGGTCACCGTCGACGTCGCCGCCACCGTCGAGCAGGCGCGGCTCGAGGGGCTCATGCACCCGAACTGTCGGCATCAGTTTGTGCCGTACCTGCCCGGGGTGACCAAGCTCGACGAGATCCGCGAGCACGACGCCAAGGCCGAGCAGCACCGCGAAGGCCTGCGCGCGCTCGAGCGCAAGGTGCGACGGAACAAGCGCAAGGCCGCGGCCGCGCTCACCGACGACGAGCGCCAGGCCGCCGAGCGTCGGGTGCGCGAGACGCAAGCCGAGATCCGCGAGCACGTGAAGCGGACGGGGCTCAACCGCAAGCGCTACCGCGAGCAAGTCAACCTCGGACACGGCGACCTGCGGGCCGCCGAGCGCCGGCGTGACCAGCTCGCCGACCAGGTCGCCGAGGGCAGCGCCGAGCAGAACCGGTTCGACGCTATCGCCGCCGAACAGGCCCGCCGGCGCGAGGTCGAGCGGCTCGCCGCGGAGAAGGCCGCGGCCGACACCGCCATCGCCGACGCGCTCAACGTGCAGCAGCGGACGCCGGCCGAGCTGAGCGACGACGAACTCGCCGTCGCCGACCGGGTGTTCGCCGAGCGCGCCGAGTTGCTCGGCAAAACCGGTCAGGTCGGGCGGACGCACCGGGCCGTACGCGACGAGATCGAACGGCGGGCCGCGCCGCCGGCCGCGCCCGTCGACCTGCGGGAGCTGTCCGACGAGCAGCTCGCCGACCGGCTCGCCGATGTCGGCGACGACGAGGAAGCAGTCGCCGCGGTCCTCGCCGAACTGGACAGGCGCGAAGCCGATCAGCAGTACGCCGACGCGGTCGCCGACGACCCGGACGCCGAGAAGTGGGCCGAGGTCGACCGGCTCGTCGGGACCGGACTGGAATACGAACAGGCGTACGCCGAGGTGTTCGACAAAGACGTCGAGAAGATGCGCCGCGAGGACGCCATCGCCCGACTTCGGCGCGAGGGTTACCGCGGCCGCGGGTTCGACGAACTCGCGCGCGCCGCCTACGCCGACCGGCTCGAACGCGACTACTTCGCCGCCGAGGCAGCGACCAACGGCGTCCTACTCACCGCGGAGGGCCAGCGCTCCGGACTCGACCCGCGGAACCTGTGGCGCCAGAACGAGAACTACGCCCGCCGGTGGGCGTCCGACGAACTGAAACAGTGGTGGGACGAAAACGGTAGGGTCACGTTCGACCAATTCGTCGCCGAGCAGCTCGGCGGCGGCAACGGCGAACGGTTCCGCACCGGGGGTGAGTCGTGGCTGCAATAACCGCCGAGCAGGTCCGCGCCGCCCGCGACCGGGGCTACGCGGCAGGCTACGGGCTCGCGCCGCCTACACCGAACCCGTACACACCCGCCCACGTGCCCGAGTGGCTCGGGCCGCGGACGCCGGCCGAGCGTGCCCACCTCGCGAACGTCGAGCGTGGACCGCTCGCACTCGCGCGCGTGTGGCGCCAGGGCTACCAAGACGGACAAGCGGCGTACGCGCGCGAGCGTTCAGCCGGAGACGCCAGCTAGGCCGGTTCGGACGGGCCGCCGTCGAGTAGCTCGCGTTCCCAGTCCTTCATTTCCGGGTCAACCTTCGATGCAGGAGGCCGACCGCCACCCGCGCCGCGCCCTGGCATTCCGGCTCGCCATTGTTCGATCTCCGGCACGCGAGCCGGCAGCCAACCCGGGGTGCCGCCGTCGATTTCGACGTCTGGCGCGGGGAACGGGTGGGCCGAGTCGGCGGGGTAGCGCTTGAGCCACTTGTCGACCGCGTGCCGGGTGACGCCGAGACGCTCGGCCAGACCGCTTACGCCGAGGTAGCGAACGGTGCTCACGAGAGCACCATCCCGCCGAACAGCTCGTCGCGGACGTAGAGCGTCATAGGGCCGACAGGTTCCGGCCAAGCGAACGTTGCCGAATCTGCGGCCGCGCGTTCGGCAGCGACCTCGGCGCACGCCTCCCAGATGTCGACCTGCCCCGGAATCTGGTCTGCGATGTGCTTGCGCATGGCCTCTGCCTCGAGCAGCGGCTTGACCTCAAAAAGCGCGTCCATCTCTTCCCCCTCAAAACCTTGTCTCGACTTGAGACAATGTTAGAGGCAGTAGAAAACCTTGTCAATAATCGAGACAAGGTTTCTTTCTCGGCCAGGCGCCGAGCACCAATCCCACGACCGCCCAGGAGGCAACCGTGTCTGCACCCATCACCCCGGCCGGCCCCGCTGGCGAGCCATCCAGAACAACTGGCGAGCCGGCCGCCACCGGTGAGCAGCCGCAGGCGGCCGGTCAGCCGAGCGCGCCGACCCCGGCTGATTCGGGCGCGGCCACGGACGGACTCGCCGCGCTGGACCCGGCGACGCTGGCGAAGATGGTGCGCGACCTGCGCACCGAGAACGCCGCGGACCGCACGAACGCGAAGACGAAGGCGGCCGACGAGGCGCGGCAGCAGCTCGCGCAGGACATCGGCAAGGCGCTCGGCCTGGTCGCCGGCGAGGACGACAAGGCCGACCCGGCCAAGCTCGCCGAGCAGGTCACGGCCGAGCAGCAGCGCGCCCGCGCCGCCGCGGTCGAGCTGACCGTGTTCAAGTCCGCCGGTCCGCTCGGCGCCGACCCGGCCGCACTGGTCGATTCGCGCGCGTTCCTCTCGGCGGTCGAGCAGCTCGACCCCACCGCGGCCGACTTCGCCGACAAGGTCGGCGCAGCGATCACCAAGGCCGTGACCGACAACCCGAAGTTGCGCGCCGCCGGCAAGGCGCCGCCGCGCAGCAGCGGGCAGCACGCCGGCGGGTCCGGCGAGAAGCCCGCCGCGAAGTCGCTCACGGACGCCATTTCCCGCCACTACGGCAGCTAAGCCCCATAGGAGAGTTCCATGCCCGTGACCTTGGCCGAGGCCAAGAACAACGCACAGACCGACTACGACCCGGCAGTGATCGACGAGTTCCGCAAGGAGTCGGCGATCCTCGACTCGCTGATCTTCGACGACGTCGTCAACCCCTCCGGCGGCGGCGCGACCCTCACCTACGGGTACCGCCGGCTGATCACTCAGCCGACCGCGGATTTCCGCGCGCTCAACGCCGAGTACGCGCCGCAGAGCGTCACCACCGCACCGTTCTCGGTCAACCTGGCCGTGCTCGGTGGTGCGTTCGAGGTCGACCGGGTTATCGCAAAGGTCGGCCCGGCCGCGTCCGCCGCGGTGTCGCTGAACATGTCGCAGAAGATCAAGGCCGCGAACACCCGGTTTCAGGACGCGGTGATCAACGGCGACACCGCCGTCGACACCAACGGATTCGACGGGCTCGACAAGGCACTCGTCGGCTCCACCACCGAGTTCCGCGCTGGCCAGGTCACCGACTGGACAGACTTCGACACCAACGCTCGCGCCGAGCACAAGGCCCTCGACGCCATCGACGAATTCCTCTCCCTGCTCGACGGCGCGCCGTCGGTGGTCATCGGCAACGCGAAGTCGCTCGCCCGGGTCCGGGCGGCCGCGCGCCGCGCGAGCATGTACACCCGCGACCCGGTCGAGGGGCTGATCGGCGTCAACGGCCGGCCGGTGGTCCGCGAGACCTACGGCGGGGTGCTGCTCGTCGACGCGGGTGCCAAGGCCGGCACGAACAACCCGATCGTGCCGATTCTCAACCGGACCGTTGGCGGCACCGCGGCGACAGGGCTCACCGACCTCTACGCCTACCGCGTGGGGCTCGACGGCTTCCACGGCGTCGCGACCGTCGGCACGCAGCTCGTCGAGAGCTGGCTGCCCGACTTCACCGTCGCCGGCGCCGTCAAGAAGGGCGAGGTCGAGCTCGGCCCGGTCGCCGTCGCGCTCAAGGCCACGAAGTCCGCCGCCGTCTTCCGCAACATCAAGGTGCAGTGATGCCACGACACATCATCGAAACTCCCGTCGCCGAGTACGCCGGCACGGTCGCCGGCGTCCGGTTCACCGCCGGCCGCGGCGAGACCGACGACGAGAACGCCGTCGCCTACTTCCAACGTCAGGGCTACACCGTGACGCCAGTCGAGGACGACGTCGGGCCCGAAGAGCCGCTGGTCGACGGCCTAACGGGCGACACCGCACCCGTCGACGAGCCACCGGTCGATTCCGCGCCGACCGAGCCCGACGGGACCAAGCGCACTAGCCGCCGCACGCCGGCGAAGTAACCACCGCGGTCGGTACCCGACCGGGTGCCGGCCGCGGCTTCCCCACTAGTCATTTTCCAGAGCGCCGACCGCGGCGCCCGGCATTCCGTGCTCGGTAAGCTCCCCGTAAGCATGCCTTGCCCAAGGTGTTTCAGACGCATCCTTGAATGCAATACCTATCCGAGCATAGTCGGCGGCAACGTCTGCCCACATCTCTCCAAGCTTCGACAGCTCGGAGCCAGCGCGAATCTTATAGACATACTCAGTAGGGTTACCTCTCGCATCAGATCCAGACACGATCTTTTCGAGATCTCCACTGAACTTGCCCTCAATGCTTTTTTCGACTTTCGCAAGGCGCCTAGGCTCGACAGTTGGCCCCAATACTGAGTATTCAGCATAGATTCTCTCATCAGACCAACCCAGTTTAGCCGTAAACGACACGCGGTAGATCGGCAACCCGCTGGTATTGCTAAAAAGGACATGGAGTTGGCCTTCAACCGACTCAATCCATACCGCAACCTGACTTGCCTGACTCCGCCGATCCCGCTGGCGGGACTTTTCTTCAACCTCTTGCGCGTGAGCGATTTGATCGCGCATATGCTGAACTTGCCCGAAGGCCGCTTTTGCGGCCAGGCTGGCGATAACAAGCGCTCCGGTGGCACCGACGCCCGAAAACCAGTCCGGGAGCGCGCCTAAGGCAATCGACATACCGCATGGTAAGCCCCATAGTAAGCCTCCGGGAGGTGTGATGCCGCGTGTCTATGCGACGGCTGAGGATTACGCGAATTGGCTGGACGTCACCACACCACCCGAAGGCATTACCCGACAGCTCGCCCGCGCGTCGCAGCTCGTCGACTGGCTGCTCGTGACCGCGGTCTACGTCACCGACGCGGCCGGCTACCCGAGCGACCCGAACGTGCGCGCCGCGGTGCGCGACGCCACGTGCGCCACCGTCGCGTGGTGGGAAGACACCGGCGACGACTCCGGCGCGGCCACCCGGTTCACCTCCGCCGCCGTCGGGTCCGTGACCCTTACCCGGGCGACCACCGCGGCCGCCGGCACACCCGGCGGCGCACAGGTCGCGCGGCTCTCGCCCGAGGCCATGCAGATACTCACCGCGGCCGGCCTGCTCGGCGACGGCCCGGTCGAGCAGGAGGTCGCCCGGTGGCGCTAACCATGCCCGCGTTCCTGCTCCCGCACACCGTGACTGTCCAGCCCTACACCGGCAGTGGCGCGTACGGGCCGACCTTCGGCCGGCCGTTCACCGTCCGACGCGCGTACGTCGAGGACCGCCGGCGCAGGGTTCGCGCGACCGACGGTGCCGAGACCATCAGCGAAACGACCGTGATCACTCAACCCGGCGCCGCGATACCGGCTGGCTCGGAGGTCACCGTGTGGCCCGGGACGCTGGCCGAGCGCACGGCGACCGTCATCACCTCGAGCACCTTCGACCATCCCAGCGCGCCGGCGCACCTCGAGGTCACCCTCACCTAGTGGTGCCTTCGCGCCCCGGCTCGATGGCGTCGCCCGGTACCCACTGCCCGGCAGGCGCGCCGCCGTGGCCGTCGTGGATCTTGAACCGCACCCAACCCACCCAATGACCGGTGGTCGTCGCGTGCCACATCGCCAGCTCACCCGGCACGATCGCCTGTAGATCGAGTCCGTCCGGGATGACCGCTCGAGGCGGGCCGAGCGGATAGACCTTGCCCAGGTCAACCCACACGGGCCGGTGCGGACACAGCCCGCGGAAGTACCGCGACCCCGGCGCCTTACCCCGACCATCATCGAACACAAGTTCGGACTATTACACCGGCGCCTGACCGGCAACAACGACGAGGAGGCTCACCGTGCGGCTCAAGACCGAGTTTCACTGGAAGGGCGATCATGTCCTCGAGGACTTCACCCACGGCGCCGAGAAGGGCGTCAAGCTCGCCGCCGAGCACGTCCGCAGCGTCGCCGTGAACCGCGCGCCGAAGGATACGGGCGCACTCCGGAACACCGGCACGGCGACCACCGACGGGCTCACCGGTGCCGTCTCGTTCGACACCGAGTACGCCGTGCCCCAACACGAAGAGGAGACCTGGCACCACGAGGACGGCCAGGCGAAGTACCTCGAGACCGCGCTCGACGACGAGGGCGACGTCGCCCGGCAGATCATCGCCGCACAGATCCGGAAGGCGACCCGCTCATGAGGTTCGTCGCCGAGCTGGGCGACCTGATCGCCCGCCACCTGGCCGCGGCCGGCGTCGGAACCTACCGGCCCGACGCCGGCTACACGGCCGCCGAGACCGGCATCGTGTTCGGCGGCTTGCCAGCCGAACCGCCGCGCGCGGTAGCCCTGCTGCTCTACCCACTCACCCACGACACCGACGCCGACGCCGAGTACGGCCTGCGTATCCGGTTTCGCTCCGCCGGCCAAGACCCGCGCGACCTGTTCGAACTCGTCGACGCTGCGTTCGACGTGCTCGCTGGCGCCGGAGAGCAGCAGCTCGGGCTCGGCGTCCATCTGATCACCCGCGAGACCTCGAATCCCAGTGGTATCGACCAAAACGGCCGCCACGTGCACACAGCCATCTACCAGATTAAGGCCCACCAACCCACACGCTACCGCCAGTAACTAACCTCGGCTACGCTTTGTTGATGCAGAACATTCAAGTCTCAATATGGGTACCAATCATCGTGGCCATACTGGGAATCGGAGGAGTGATTGCCGGACAACTCATTACCTCCGCACGAGACCGAAAGAAATGGAAGCTAGACGAAGCGCAAGAGATACAGCGAAGCCAAAGGGATCGATCTATTTCTTGGCGAAACGACGTAAAAAAGGACTACGTCGATTTCGTACTTGCAGTCGAAAAGCTAATACTTCGCTTCCGCGAGACTGCCGGATTAGAGCTTCACGGCCTACACGACGGAAGCCAGCTATCTTACCTAGCTACGCAAGGCGATATACATCATCTGAGTCTCGCCTTGCAGATTACAGGAAGCAAGGCCGTACAAGAATTATGCCATAAATTTCGACACGAGGTTCTCCTTTCCGCAGTGCGGGCGATACAGGAAGACGACGTTGCGGCGTGCGATTCGCAACTAGTCGATTTCAGAAGGAAACTTGTCGACCAGATGCGAATAGACCTGGGATCATCCGAATATGGAGAGTAACTGTGAACTTACGTTCGATGCTCGCGAGTGATTGGACTCTTGAGGTCGATACTTCAACGGCCAGCGCGAGCGCCCCCCTTTGGACCCCAGTACGCGGCTTGTCCAGTTTCTCGGAGTCCAGCGACGACAACACCGAAGACGACTCGACCAACGACGCCCCCGGATGGGGTGCCGACGTCATCACGCAGCGGAAATGGAAGATCGAGGCCGAGGGCAAGCGCAAGCGGGACACCAGCGCAAGCACCTACACCCCCGACCCCGGACAGGAGTTCATCCGCAAAGCCGCGCGCAAGGTCGGGTTTTCAGCCGACGTGCATGTGCGGTGGTACCGCCGGGACGGCTCGCCGGACGCGTCCGAGGGACACGCGCAGGTGTCCGAGTTCACCAAGGGCGGCGAGACAACCGACCTCGAGCCGTTCAACTTCACGCTGCTGGGCCAGGGCGAGCCACTCGACATCGCCAACCCTGTGACCACGCCTCCCGCCGGCGGCACCGCAGCGGCCGCGACGACGAGCGGGGTCAAGTGATGGCGTATCGGGATCTCGACGAGCTGCTTGACTGCGGGCTCGAGCTGCCCATCGGCGGCAAGGTCTACGCCGTACCGCCGGTCGACGCCGAGACCGGTCTGCGCTTGCAGCGGCTTCACGACTGGATGTTCGGCGTAGCGGCCGCCGTCAAGGCGCACGAGGACAACCCCGACGCCGGCGAGCTGTCGGTGCCCGAGCCGGGCGGCGAGCTGCTGTCCGATGCGCAGGAAATCGACATGTACCGCAAGTCGCTCGGCACGGCCTACGACGAGATGCTCGCCGACGGCGTCGCCTGGCCGCGGTTCAAGGTGGCCGGCATGACGGCGTTCCTGCACCACACGCAGAGTCCGGAGGCCGCCGAGGCGTACTGGAACGCCGGCGGCCGCCCGGAAGCCTCGGCGGGGAATCGGGCGAGCCGTCGCGCGGCGGCCCGATCGACCCCGCAACGGGCATCCGGGAGTGGTACGAGCCGGACACGGAAGGCGGCGCCGGCGACGGTCCGCGCTGGTCGGACATCTTCGCGCGCTGGTCGCTCGTCGAGCTAGACCTGCACGAGGTCTACGGGCTCGACCTCGAGGCGCCCGGCCTGCTGCGCGCCCGCTCGTGGCGCTGGCTGCGCATCCGTATCGCCGGCTTGTTCTCCACCGACGCCAGTCGGCTACGCCGCGCCATCTACCCGGAGCCCGGTTAGCGCGTTAACAGAGGTGTTAACGCGCTAACGCGTTAACACCTCTGGACCGCCAGAGCCGCCCGCCCGTGACCGAGCAGCGGGCGGGGGTGGTCCCGTGGCGCTCACCATCGGCGAGCTTGTCGGTTACCTCCGCATCGACGACAAGGGCGTCGCCGGCAAGCTCGCGCAGGCCCGCGCCCGGTTCGCCGCCGCGGCCCGGGACACCGACGTCTACGACAACGCGCTCGTACGCGCGGGCAAGTCCGCGCGCGACATGGCGCTCTCCGCGGGCGCAAGTGCACTCAAGATCGGTGCTCTCGCCGGTGCCGCCAACCTCGCCGGGGGTGCTCTCGGCGCGCTCGGCGGCGGCATCGTCACAGCATCCGGCGCGCTGCTGATCCTGCCCGGTGCCGCGGTCGCCGGCGGCGCCGCACTGGCCTCGCTCAAGGTTGGGTTGTCCGGGTTCGGCGAAGCCTTGAAGGCGATCGACGATCCGGCGAAGTTCGCCGAAGCCACCGCGAAACTCGCCCCCGCGGCACGCGACACGGCGAACGCCGTGCGCGCACTGGCGCCGGCGTGGGACGCGGTCAAGCGCTCGGTACAGCAAGAGCTGTTCTCCGAGATGGGCTCGGTGGTGCGCCAGCTCGGCGCGCAGTACCTGCCGATTCTCAAGCGCGGCATGACCGACGTCGCCTCGAGCTTCGGCGTCGGCGCCGCCGGACTGGCCGCGTTCCTAAGGGAAGCACGGACCGGGCGCGACGTCGCGACGATCTTCGACAACTCGTCGACCGCGGTGTCGAACCTGGCCGAGGTCACACAGCCACTCGCGCAGGTGTTCCGCGACGTCGCGACGGTCGGGTCGACTGTGTTCGCCGACTTGACCACGGGCGCGGGATCGGCGGCCGAACGGTTCGCCGCGTTCATCTCCGCGGCGCGCGAGTCTGGGCAGCTCGAGGCGTGGATGCGCAACGGGCTCAATGCGCTACAGCAGCTCGGCCAGCTCGCCGGCAACGTCGGCGGCATCATCTCGGCCGTCTTCTCGGCGATGTCGGCGAACGGCACGTCGACGCTCGACGTGTTGTTGCAGGCCACCGGCGCCGTGCGCGACTTCCTCAACTCCGCGCAGGGCGCCACCCTGCTACAGCAGATCTTCGGCGGTATCGCCGCCGCCGGCCGCGGCTTGGCCCCCGTGCTCGCCGAGATCGGTCGCGTTCTCGCGTCCGATGTCGGCCCGGCAATCGCACTTCTCGGCCCGCAGATCGGTGAGGCGCTTGCTTCCCTGGCACCCGCGGTCGCCCCGCTGGGCAGCGTGCTCGCCGCACTCGCGCCCGTGGTCGCCGCGGTCGCGCAGAGCTTGGCCGGCGGACTGGCCTCGGCCGTCGAGTCCCTCGAGCCGACCGTCGTCGCGCTCGCCCCGGGGCTCGCCACGTTGGCCGGGCAAATCGGCACTGTGCTCGCCGCGGCGCTCCAGGTCGCTGGCCCCCTGCTGGCAATGCTGGCCGGATTCCTGTCCGACAACATGACCTGGCTCGGCCCGCTGGCGATCGGGTTCGGCACCGTCGCCGCGGCCGCCGGCCCGCTCACGACCCTTGTCGGCGGCCTCTCAACCGCCTTCCGCGCCGCGACGACGATTTTCAACGCCTTGCGCGTCGCGATGATAACCAACCCGTTTATCCTGATCGCAACGGCCGTTGCACTTCTCGCGGTGCTGATCATCTCAAATTGGGACACGATCAAGAACGCGATTGGCGCCGCTCTCGACTGGATCGGAAATTTTATTTCTGGCGCGGTCGACTTCATCGTCAATCTGTTCTTGAACTGGTCGCTGCCTGGCCTGATCATCAAGCACTGGGACACCATCGTGGCCGGCGTCCGCACGGCGGTGAACTGGGTCCTTGACGCGGTCGCGTGGCTCGGCTCCCTGCCGGGAAAGGTGGCCGCCTGGTTCGGCGATCTGGCGAAGGCCGCGATAGGCAAGGCGGCCGAGCTGGTCAACTGGCTACGCGGCTTGCCGGCTCGCGTACTCGACGGGCTCGGCAATTTCGGGTCGCTACTGCTGAACGCTGGACGCGATTTGCTCACCGGTTTGTGGAACGGGATTCAGAATGCGGCGGGATGGCTAAAAAACAAGGTGCTCGGTTTCTTCGGCGGCCTGCTGCCCGGTTGGGCGAAGGACATTCTCGGCATCAACTCGCCATCGACTGTGTTCGCCGGAATCGGCCGGTGGATTCCGGCCGGCCTGGCCGGCGGCATCGACAAGGCGGCCGGCGTCGCGCTGCGCTCGGCGTCCGATCTCGCGACGCGCGTGTCGGACACGATGGCAGCCGGCCTAACTACGCCGGCGCTCGCGCTCACCGGCGCGCCCGGCACGGGCACCGGTGGCGCGGCTGGCACGTACGCAGCGACCGGGAACCGGCCCACCGTCCATATTGACCAGTTCCACGCGACGCCGGCGCAGTCGCCGGCCGACATCGCCGGCGAGCTGGACTGGTTGAGCCGCGGGGGTGGGTAGTGGCTGCTGGGGACCTGATCACCCGCGACGGACAACTCGAGTGGCGCGGCACCCTGCTCGGCGCCGGCACGGCGTACGGGTGGCGCGCCCTCGAGGGCTGGCTCGACCTGCCGCAGATGCGCGGCGGTGACATCGACCGGCCCAGACAACACGGCGCGTTCCCTGGGCAGTTGCTCGCCCAGTCGCGCACGATCACCTACTCATTCGTGATCTCGGCGCGGCGCGCCACGCGCGAGCAGTACGCGGAAGCCGTCGAGCTGCTGCGCGCGGTCACCACGCCGACGGAGAATCCCGACGAGGAACCGCTCGTGATCCGGCTCGCCGGCCGGACCTGGCAAGCGCTCGCCCGGTGCACGCGCCGGTCGGTGCCGACCGGGCTCGCCTACGACGCCGGCTACGTCGCCGGCGCCGTGCAGTGGGTCGCCACCGATCCGCGGTTGCTCGAGCTGCCCGGCTACACCGCCTCGACGATGCTCGGCGCCGTCGACGCCGGCGGGCTCGGCTTCCCCGTTCGGTTCCCGATGCCGTTCGGCGCCTCGGCCCGCGGCGGAGTCATCACGTGGAAGAACACCGGCACGGCCGAGGCGTGGCCGCTCTGGCGGATCGCCGGCCCGGTCCGCGGCCCCTCGATCACCCGGCGCGACACCGGGCAGGCACTCGAGTTCGATCCGGACTGGATCATCCCCGCCGGCCAAGTCGTCGAGGTCGACACGCTCGCCCGGACCGTGTTGTTCGTCGGCAGCAACGTCTCGGCGTCCGATCGCCTGTTCACCCGCGGCTGGTTCAGCTTCCCGCCCGGCCGAGAGATACAGGCCGTTTTCGCTTCTGCCGCACCGAGTTCCGACTCTCGACTATCGGTGACCGTGCACAACACCGCCATGTGAGACGGAGGTTTCCTCATGCCCGAGCGCAATTCGTGGGCCGTCGGGTCCGACGCTCGCCCGCTCATCACCACCGAAGACGCCCGGGTCGCGGTGTCCGCGCTGCTCGTGCCCGGCCCGAACGCCGTCACCGCTCGCGACGGCATCCGGCCCGGCCCGGCAACCCCGGGGCGAGTGCACGCGGCCGGCACGGCAAACGGCTCGATCGTGGTCGAGCCCTTCCAGGGCAGCATCCGCGCTTCCCGCGGCATCGGCTCGTACCTGGTATCGCTAGACAGCCCGAAGACCCTCGACGTGCTCGCCGTCCCGGCCGACCCGGCGAACGACCGCTACGACCTGGTAGTCGCCCAGCAGTCCGACGAGTTCTACCTCGACACCGCGACCAAGTTCGAGGTTCGGCTCGTACGCGGTTCCGCGTCGGCCACACCGAGCGACCCCGTCGTCGACGGCTCCCGCGACTGGTTCACCCTCGGCCGCATCCGGGTGACCGCCGGCGCGAACAAGATCACCGACACCATGATCGACCAGCTACCGCCCGGGTGGACGGTCGCCCTCGGCGGCCTGCTGCCCGTCGGCAGCGTCGCCGAACGCAACGCGCTCGCCGCGTACCCCGGGCAGTCGGTCTACCGCATCGACAAGGGATGGACCGAGGTCTACGACGGCGCCGCGTGGCGCGTGCGCGGACAGGTGACCGCGGTCGCCCTGGCCGACATCACCGACCCGTACCCCGGGCAGCTCGTCGTGCTCTCCGGCACCGGTGGGCTCTACCGCTGGAACGGCGAGAAGTGGCTGTACGCCGCACTGCTCAGCGGGGCGACCCCGGGCGGCGACTGGACGATCACCACCAACCAGCCGACCTCGAACTCACCGACCCTGCTCACGTTCCCGCAGATCAACCGACCCCCGGTCGGCATCAGCCTCGCCGGCGGGGTGTTCACCGTCGGCGAACCCGGCTGGTGGGACCTGTCACTGAACCTGCGCTACGGGATCAGCAACACTGACAAGTACGCCATGATCGGCGGCTCGTCTGCAGGGAACCTGTGGGCGAAGGACAGCACCGCCGGCGGCGGCAACAACGTCTCGGCCTCCACCTCGAGGTGGCTCGATAAGGGCGCCACATTCCGGTGCTACGGCTACTCGGGCGCCGCGAGCGCGGTCACCAAGGAATCGGCCGGCGACCTCATCAGCGGGTTCGCCGCGGTGTGGCGGGGGCCGTGATGGCGCTTCCGACGTACACCTACCTTGTCGCCGACCTTCGCAGCGGCCGCGTGCTCGACGAGTTGCCGCTGTCCGGCGTCAAGTACAACAAGCCGTTGAACGACGCCGGCAAGTTCTCCGGCACGTGGAACCTGTCCCGCCACCCGGCCACCCGCCGGCGTGATCCGTACGAGCTGACCATGCCGGCCCGACGCGCGCTGTACGTCCTGCGCGACGACCGACCGATGTGGGGCGGGCTCATCTGGACCCGCAAATACGACAGCAGCACCGGCGCCGTCGACATCCAAGGCGCCGACTGGTGGAGCTACTTCGACCACCGCAAGGTGTTGCCGCTCCTGCCCGACACCGTCGCCGTCGACAAAGTCGCCACCCTCACCACCCGGTACAACGACACGGAGCAAAACGACATCGCGCGGCGCCTGGTCCAGCTCACGCAGTCGCACGCCGGCGGCGACATCCGCGTCGAGGTCGACGACTCGCAATCGTTCATCTACCGCGACCGCGAGTACCCCGGGCACGCATTGGCCGACACCGGCGAGGCCCTGCGCCAGCTCTCGAGCGTCATCGACGGCCCCGACATCATGTTCGGCATCGCCCCGGGCACCGGCGGCCGCGTCCGCCGAACCATGCGCGTAGGCACCCCGCGGCTCGGCCAGACCGGCACCGTCCACGTGTGGGAGACCGGCGGCAACATCCTCACCTACGTGTGGCCCTCCGACGCTACGCGGATGGCTACCCGCATGTTCGCCGCCGGCGACGGCGTGGCCGAGGGAACCCCGATCGCCGTCGCCGAGGACACCGCGAAGTATCCGGCGCACTGGCCGCTGCTCGAGTCCGAACAGGGCTACTCGAGCGTGAACGACCCCGACACCTTGCAAGGCCACGCCGACGCCGACCAGCTCGTCGCCCGACTGCCCGTCGTGCTCCCGACGCTCACCGTCCGCGGCGACACCGCCCCCTACGTCGGGGAGTGGGACACCGGCGACGACGTCCGCGTCGTCATCCGAGACGAATTCATGCGCCGCGGGCTGGACACCGCAATGCGGATCGTCGACGCGCAGTACGCGCCCGGCGAGTCCGTCGAAACCGTCACCATCACCATGAGCCCGCTAATTGAGGACGCCGCCTAATGCAGGTCAACCAGCCTTCCAACATCATCGACCGCGTCATCGCCCTTGAACGCGAACTCGCCGCCGTACGCAAGAAAGTCGGCTTGTCCTCGGCCGTGATCGCCCGCGGCGGCCTGACCCTCGTGGACGACAGCTACATCAAGGTGACCGACTCCGACGGCGTCGAAATCCTCTATATCGGTCCCGACGCCGAGGGCAAACAACGGTTCGTACTCCGCCGAGAAGGCGGCGCAACGCTCATGTACACCGCAGGGTCGGCTCAGTTCGGCCGCGACTTCTGGGCGATGACCGACTCAACCGGCCGCATCATCGTGTCCGACAACGCCGAGGTAGGCGTCGGCCTCGCCCGCCCGTGGATTCCTCTTCCGCTCTACGCGAAGTTTCAGAGCCACAGCTACGAAGACGATCCGGCGCTCGGTTTCCGCTTCTCCTACATGAGCATCGATACCAACCGGCTCGCCGGTGAAACGGTCATGTGGGAAGGCCGCGCGTCCATCTCACACCCGTGGGTCACGGTCGAAGGCGTCTGGGGTGCAGCAGTGGCCACGCCGAGCACGACGTACCGCCTGAATTTCAACGACACGACGGTCGGAACGTGGAATGGCGGGACCGGACCGGCGACCTCTCGCGTCGGCCGTTTCGACGTCAGCCAGTTCACCGGCCAAGACTGGATCAAGGTCACCCTCACCGTGTCTGCTTCCGGTGCCGGCGCGATCGCCTGCCAGGTCCTCGGCTGCTACCTGATGTAGCCCGCCTCACTGCCCGCAGCCGCAACACGCGGCCATTCCGTCATGCCCTAATACAGCAAGGAATTGCCCGTGAACCTCGCCGATCTCGGCGTGCTCGACATCGCCGGGACGGCGGGTGTCGCCGTCGCCGTGTACCTCGTCATCCGCCGGGTGTGGACAGCCGTACACGGCGCCGCACGCGGCCTGCGCCGCCTCGGCCACTTCGCCGACGACTGGTTCGGCGAACCCGAACGCAATGGCGCCCCAGCTCGACCCGGCGTGATCGAGCGCATAGCCGCAATCGAGACCGCCGGCGTTGCCACCGGCAAGGACGTGCGCGGCCTGGTCGAGCGGGTCGAGCGGGTCGAGCACGAACTGCGGCCCAACTCGGGCGCCAGTCTGCGCGACGCGATCGACCGCGTCGAGAACGCCGTCGCCGACGGCACCGATCCCACGAAACCCAACCCACACGAGAAAACGGGGTGAATCATGGCCGTTTCACAGAACGGCTGGCCGGTCGATCCGGCCCGCCGAGCACGCACGATCCCGGGCAGTTCGGTCCGGCTCACCGTCGCCGACGGACCCGCCGGCGACGTCCTGATGTACGTCGCGAGCCAGTTCGACAAGCGCGTCGAGGACATCGACCTGCGCTCAAGCCGCGGCGAATTCGACGACTGGGGGTACGCGAACCGTCCGATTCGAGGCAGCACGAGCACCTCGAACCACGCGTCGGCGACCGCGGTCGACTTCAACGCCACCCGGCACCCGATGGGCGTACGCAACACCTTCTCGGCGGCGCAGCGCGCCGAGATCCACCGGATTCTCGCCGAGGTCGACAACGTCGTGCGCTGGGGCGGCGACTACTCCGGCCGCGTCGACGAGATGCATTTCGAGATCAACGCGCCGTATGCGCGTGTCGCCACCGTCGCCGGCCACCTGGCGGCCAGCGCACCCGTCAACCCGACACCACCGAAAGAGGTCGAGATGAGCGCAATTCCCCTGTCCCTGCCGTACTCCGCGGACTGGAACTACGTCGCGTTGCCGTTCGAGAGCAAGTCGAACTCGGCCGTCATCGCCGACGGCTGGTTCACGATCTTCGCCGCGTGGGGCGAGGTCGAGTACGAGATCGCCACCGTCGGCGGCGGACTGAACTTGGTCGGGCTGATCGGCGGCAACCCGACCGCCGGCCGGCTCGCCGACCGGCAGCGTCTCGCTTGGCAGGTGCCGGACGGAATCAACGGGATCGGTCTGCGCTACCGCGCCCGCAATGCCAAGGGCGACGCCACGAACGGGCGCCTTGGCTACTCGTTCCCGCAGAAGGAGAAATAACCACGATCAGCCACCACTAATCGCCTTCACCGCTTCATTGCCCATCGCAATTGCTGTCGAGGTGACCACGCCCGGCGCGGCCTTCGTAACTCCTGCCATCACGGCATCGATCAACCGACGCCACCGGCCCCGATCGCTCTCGTTGGCCGTGGTCACCTCGCTCAGTTCATCCGCCTGGCGCCCCAACTCAGCGCGTTCATCTTCCGGCAGACCAAGTGTCGGCAGAACTTGACGAACAAAGTCCGCAAAGTCGACAAGCTTAGCTACATCAATACCCGAAGCTTGATTATTAACAATATTCTCGTTTCCAATGACGGTATTTCCAGTTACATGATTCATCGTTACATTTGTCCCATGCGACGCGCCATGACGATTAAGGTATTCCGACACGTCTCCTCCATATTCAATAACACAGTCACGACCCTCAGCAGTCAGCCGTGGCTTTACCGCAGCTGGACCAAGCTGATCGGCCGACATTCCAGTGACGAGATTCCGCTCCGCCAAGTCGCTGATGGCGGGCGCCACCTCGCTATCAGCGAAGCGAGACCCAAAGTAGTGGTTGTCAGCGCTTGCGAGAAAGTCGCTCCAGTCAACAGGGGGAGCACCGGCAACTTCCTGCTGATAGAGCCATGAAAGCATGGCTATTACGCAAGGCCCTAAACCGCTGAATATGATCGTTTCGCACAACAGCCGACCTCTGAGCGAATGCATACCCTTCGGGCGTAATTATCGCGCCCACATAGCCACCCAGCGTGAGAATTGCCTTCAGCAAGCCACGCGCCTCAAGATGTTGAGCAAGCAACCGCGCGCTGCCTTCAGGCAAGTCTTGAGATTCCGTGAACTCCCGAACATCAAAGGACTCAGGCTTCCCTGTTGAGTGTTCGTAAAGCCAGTCCATAAGAAGTGCGCCGTGCCGGTCTAAGTCGAGACGCATGTCGCCCTCTTCCTGCGCCCTTCGCGAGCGCGATTGACCAGCCCATGTGATGACACCAAGTTTTCGTTTTGCCTGCTGGTACCAGTCAACATCAGCAACGACCTGCGCGGGCTTGCGGCGACCCAAGATTGCTGTCGTGTCATAGATTTCGTCGCCGACTACGACATCCGTTCCCGCCTCGATAACCCCATAATCAGGAAAGAGCTGCATGTGGACCGTCCACTCCCGGCTCCGACCGCCGCGAGCGTGGCGTACCACGTGGACCTCTTTGGCCCAGTACCTAAAGAATAACGTCATGCTCGGGCGCCTCGTGTCACTTGCAGGTTGACCGCATGGTCGGACAGATGCCACCAACAGTAAGCGCAGACACCGACAGTCCCGGACACCGGCACATGCGACAACGTTGTCGAGAGAGGCCGCGGCAGTGCGATGCCGCATCAATCGAAGCGCAACTATGCGATAGCTGACTGTTGCTGGTTCGTCCAGCCCAGCAGAGCAAATGACACCCCATCGAGGTAGGCACGGATGCCAGCTAGCGGGTACGGGATCACGTCGTCAGGCAGACTGTCGAGCGGGAACCACCCGACAGCCGAGCATTTGTCAGGCTCGCGGTTGTACGGCTCACCGGACCAACGGCGAGCCTCGAAGAACACGCCTAGCCGCGGCACCGGCCCGGACCCCGCGACGTGCACGGTGTGCGCGTGCCGCAGGTCGGCCGGATCGATGAGCACGCCGACCTCTTCCGCGGCCTCGCGCGCCGCGCCGGCCGGCAGCGACTCGCCGGCGTCGAGCTTGCCGGATGGGAGGTGCCACATGCCGCCGCCGTAGGTGCCGCGTCGCTGGATGAGTAGCAGCTCGTCGCCGCGAACAAGCAGAACGTGCACGTCAATGATGGTGTGCTGGCCGTTGGGCATCCGGTGAGATCCTCACGGGGTGGCGGGTGCTGAACCTGCGAGCCCGCCCGCGCCGGCGGGCTCGCAGGCAGGCTACGCCGATGCCACTTCGGCAGCGGGACCCTCCACCAACTCGGCGATTCGGTCCGCGAGGTAGGCAGCGATCTTCACCGGTGAAGCACCGGAGGTGTCCACGGCAAGCACGGGAAACCGCCGTCGCGCGAGCCGTTCCGCGGCCTGTTCGTACAGCTCGCTTTCTCGCCGGCTGCTCTCCTCGCCGGTGTGAAACCGGTCGTGTGCGCCGCGACCGGCGACCCGCGCTGCCGTCACCTCCGGCGGCGCCTGCAAGATGACGGCGAGGTCCGGCACGTCGGCCGCCAAGTTGATCGCCTCGACGAACGGCAGCGGCACGCCGTCCATGCATTGCAGCACGTAGGACGAGGCGACGTAGCGGTCGCAGACGACGATGGACCCTGCGGCAAGTTGTGGTCGCACCTCCTGCTCGAGGTGGTGATACCGGTCGGCGGCGACCAAACAGGCGAGCGTGTACCCGCGGTAGGTGTCGGTGTTGTGCCGAGCGGTGTCGCCGAGCACCCCGTGCGACGGCTGAGTCGTGGCGTACACCTGGTACCCGCGCTTGCCGAGGTACTCGCGCAGCAGTCGGGTTGTCGTGGTCTTGCCGACGCCGGCAGGCCCGTCGATGGTTACGAACAGCCCGCGGTTCCATCGCCTCACGCGGCCGCCTTCCGGTCGAACTGCGCGCGGGTGACCTTAACCAAGTTGCGCCGGACGTAGTCGATCGGCGCCTCGCTCAACTGGATGTTGACGGAGAAATTGAACTCGTCACGCTCCCGCATCGACTCGTCGACGCCGCCGGAGGTGAGGTCCACGGCGCTGTAGTTGAGCAGTTGCTCGGCGGTGTACTTGCCGGACTTCATCAGCTCGCCCCAGTCGGGCGTACCCGGGTACGGGCGGTACTCGAAGGCCGAGGCACGGAACCGGCCCGGCTGGTTGTCGGTGATGTCCCACAGGTCGTGCACGAGCCGCACGGTGTCGTCGATCTCGGCGCACGTCTCGGTCGGAAACCCGAGGATGAAATACCCCTTGACGTTGATCCCCCGCTCGGCGAGCCGGCGCACTACCGACCGCGCCATGTCCGGGGTGATGCGCTTGTCTATCCGCTCGAGCATCCGCGCGTTGCCGGACTCGACGCCGAGCGCGACCTCACGCAGGCCGTTCGCGACAAGGGTGTCGAGCATGTCGTCGCTCGTCCGGTTCAGCACGTTGATTCGCCCGGTGGCGTCCCACTTCGCCCAGTCGCCGACGTGGTTGGTGGTGAACGCGGCCGTCATCGTCTTGATGACGCGCGGCACGCCGAGGAACAGGTCATCGACGAACCGGAAGGCGTTCACGCCCGTGCCGCGAAGTTGGTCCATCTCGTCGAGGATGTTGTGCGGTTCCCGCGTGCGGATGGTGATATCGGGGTTCGCCGAGACCGCGGCGCCGCAGAACGAGCAGTCGTAGGGGCAGCCGCGGGCGCCGACCATGTTCGCCTCGAGCCGGGCGCCGTCGTGGTGCGGGTCCTGCGCCAGGTAGCCGCGGTCGACGAACGGCAACCCGTTGATGTCCGGCGCGAGGTGGTGCCCGTTCTTGGACCCAATCCCGCCCGTGACCGGGGTGCGCATGATCGGGTCGAGCCACATCACCCCGGGCAGCTCGGTCCGCCGTCGGTGGTCGTCGAGCAGGGCAGCGACCCGCGTCTCGCCCTCACCGATCACCAGGGCTTCGCACTGGCTCATCCGCTGGTCGCACAGGATTTCGGCCGGCATGGCTTTCGCCTGGTGCCCGCCGAGCATGACCATGACGTCGCGGTCGAGCCTCTCGGCGATCCGGGCGCTGATTTCGTACGTCGGGGCCAGCAGGTTGAACCCGACCCACCGCGGCGCGGCCGCGTTCACCAACCGGGCAGTCTGCTCGACGCCGAGCCCGTGCGCCTCGGCGTCGAGCACTCCGACGTTGAATCCCTGAGCGGCCGCGTAGGTGGCGATATAGGCCATGCCGAGCACCGGCAGCGTGAAGTCGTTCACCCGCGGGCGCTCGTCGTAGTCGCGCAACGGCGCGTTGACGAACAGGGCGTCGATGTCGCGTGTCCGGTCGGCACCGGCGATCAGGTCAGAGAGCAACTCCGGTTGCATGTCGAACTCCCCAAGCGAGGGTGAGCAGCGTCCACTCGGACAACTGCGCGCCGGCCATCGCTTGCCACAACCGCCCGAACTCAGGTTCGAGTTTCGGCCAGGAGACCGAAGGGGCGAGCTTGCCCGCCCAGGTGCGCACCGCGAGGTCGGCGAAGGGATAGAGGCTGTAGTCGTTGGTGACGTCGGCGACCGTGGCGCCGGCCGTCCACGGGCCGATGCGACGCACGCTCTGCACCGCGGCGACGAGCTGCTCGCCCGTCATGCCGGCCCAGCCATCCGCCGACTTGAGGCTCGCCTCGGCGGCCGACCGCAAACCGCCGCGGAAGAACTTCATCCGCAGCACGTCGAACTCGTCGTCGGACAAGGCGAGCACGGTCTCGGGCGAGGGGAACAACCACGCCGGGCCGGCCGCGGTGTCGTACCGCTCGCCGTAGGCTTCGCAGAACCGGCGGTAGTTCTCGCGCGCGGTCGCCGCCTTGATGACCTGTCGGGTAACCGCCAGGCCAAGCGCTTCCCACACGTCGGAAGTCCGCACGCGCGCGACCGGGCCGTCGGCCCGCAACGGGTCGCACACGACCGTATCGCCTACCAGAGACTGCGGGTCGATCGTGTCGATGACCGGCGCGACGTCGGTGTCGCCAGCAAGCCGGACAACGTCGACCAGGTGCCCGCCGGTACTCGCCGGCGTACAGATCACCGACCACACCGAGCCGGCCGACCGCAGCACACGCCGAGCGCACCCGTCGTCGCCACGTAGCCATCCGTAGTGGTCAAGCATCATGATCGGTTGCGACACGTTCGACCCTTCTCACGTTGGTTCCCGGCATTCTTGCGCGGGAGGAGATCGCCCAGTCGCGCAGCGCGTGCGTGTCATGCGACCAGCTCAAGCTGTCCGCTGACGCTTTCGTATTCGCCGTCGTCAAACCATGAAACAGCAGGAAATTCGGTGGTTTGATCAGCTTTTTTCCAGAAGTCTTCAAGATATGGGCGAGCCCCCCTAAAATCGCAGGGTAAATCGTCGTAAACATCCGGCCCCACCCCATGCTGACCGACAAGGGGCTCGCCGATTTCCACATGTACATCCTCGCCCACCTCCCCGAAATCGCCTTTCGGGAGATGCACACGACTGTCGACACCGAGCGCGTGTCGTCCCGTGCCCGAAGCGGGCATGAAACAGTACAAGAAGGCGAAAACAAGCATCACGAGCACAACGGCGACAGCTATACCGACGATAGTCACGACAGACATAAGAACCCCACAGTTGGCAATCGGCGGGTGCTACGAATGGATTTTCGTACGCGCACCGGGCGGAACCCAAAGACTTCCCGGCGTCGGTATCACCAGCTTTGGCGCACGCGGGTTAGCCGGATGCGGCAGGTGGAACAGAAGTTCGTCTACTACGTCGACAACAGATCCGTCTTTCCACCAAACGACGAGCTTGCGCTCGACAAGGTTTGCCTCGTCCTCAAAGCGGAGGCGACAGGCCGTAGCATCGTCCTCGCCTCGGATGATCACCTCGTCCATAAACGGCTCGGCCCAGCCACGCGTATACAAGATGCACTCCGGCTGACCCGGCGACCCGGCGATTTCCATGCCTCGAAAACCGCGCTTGACCAGCTCCCTGATGGCGTCGTCACTCGTCCACATTGTTTTCTCCCTTGATCGTGACCACGTACACGCCAGCCGACAGGTTGAGCGCCTGCCAAGCAATACGGTGCATCTTGACCGCGGGAAGTCCGACAAGAATCGCACTGATAGATAGCGCCATAATCAGCACCCACGGCGAATACTCGCCAAGAGTGGCAACAAGCGAAGCCGCGAAGATCAGAACGCCGAGGGTGAAGAATTTTCCGAAGCTCGTCGCCCACCAGTAGGCGACTCGGAATGGTCGACTCTCGTCGACGAGATGTCGCCAGACGAGGACTCGCTCGCGGTCCGAGATAGACGCGCCCGCGCGAGCGAAAACCTCGCCGGTCATCGCGACCTTCCGAGCAGCCGCAGCGCTGGAACGTGGCAGGCGCGGAGGTCCGGGGGACTCACTCCCCGCGCCTGCCACGAACTCGAGGGGATCATCGGACGCACCTTCCGGCGTCCGGCCGTTGTGCGGTTGGGCCGACCGCTGCCCATCAAGGAAGCGGGCACGCTCTCGGCGGACATGCCGGAAGTACGGGACCAAGGCCGAGACCAGCGCGGCACCGGTGGCGAGCCCCATCACCACGCGCACGGCAAGCTCGCCGGCACTCATGACGCAACCCGCCCAGACAGGGCCAGCCAGCATCGTGACGCGCCATCGTTACCGTGTGCTACCTCGTACATGCATTGAGCGTCCGCTTGATCTTCGCGACGGAAAACGACAGCGGCGCATGAGATCCGGCAGGTAGAGCCGCAGAACGCAGGATTCCATACATGCTACGTATGGAATCTGCGACATACGGTACTGGCTCGCATACACTGCGCGTCGAATGGCAGACGAGGGGTGACAGGGTGCAGCGACCTACGCGCAGGTGCGAGAAGTGCAGTACGCGCCTCGCCCGTGACCGCGTGAGCAACCACTGCGGCCCCTGCGTTCGCCTGCTGATTTCCAACGAAGCCCAGCCGCAACCCGATAGCTTCTGGGAGGCAGAGAGCATCCGGGCTGCACTCAAGGCACGCCACTTCGGCCGGCTCTTCGCGTGCTACCGCAGGGAATCCCATCCCCACGTCTCGCAGGCCGCGCTCGGCCGTTGGGTCGGCCTGACGCAGGCGCAGGTCAGCCGCCTTGAGGCTCCCGGCGCACGCCCTCCCAGCAACCTCCTCAACCTCGAGCGCTGGGCGAAGGCTCTGCACGTTCCTTCCGCCCTCCTGTGGTTCAGCGTTTCCTATACACCGGAGGAATCTGCCGGGTCGGTTGTCGCGGTTAGCCTCGAACACGTGCAACGGCGACAGTTCTTGAAGACCGCAGGTGCAGGCGTCACGGCGATTGGCGCCTCATTGCTCGGCACCACCCCAGCGGCAGCGGTCGGTCCATCGAAGCCCAGAAGTACCGACGTCGAGATCGTGCGCGACATGACGGCGACGTTCCGCCGCCTCGACAACCGGTTCGGGGGCGGACACAGCCGTGCGACGACGACGATTACCAACTACCTGACCTCGACCGTGACGCCGATGCTGAACGACACGAGCAGGAAGGCAGCGGCGCGCGACGAGCTGTTCGCCGCGGCGGCCGAGCTGCACCAGGTCGCCGGCTGGATCGCCTACGACATCGGCAACGCCGCGATCGGACAACAGTACTTGCGCGACGCCTTGAAGCTGTCGCAAGATGCCGGCGACGATGCGCTCGAGGCCGAGATGCTCGCCGCCATGAGTCACCATGCCGCTTTCGCCGCGATGAGCGAACACAGGGCGTTCGACGTCGCCCGCGAGGTCGCCGTCGACATGGCGCTCGCTGCCCGGCAAACGGCGAAGCGATCCGGTCTCGTGGCTCTCCAAGCAGAGGCCGCGGTGCTGGAGGCCCACGGCCACGCGCTACAGCAGAACGCCCCGGCGTGCCTCGCTGCGCTCCGCGAGGCCGAACGCGCTTTCGAGCGGTTCACGCCAGGCGCGGGGCCGGCCTGGCTGAACTACTTCGACAGCGCGTACCTGTCAGCCAAGTTCGCCCACACCTTCCGCGACCTCGGCCGTCCTGCTGAGGCCGAGCAGTTCGCCCGCCGATCCCTCAGCATGAGCGACGGATACGACCGCGGGCGGCTGTTCAACACCGCGCTACTCGCGTCAACCCTGGCTGACCAAGGCCGCGTTGACGAGGCGTGCGCGGAGGCCCGCAGGGCAGTGGAGATGAGCGAGCACGTCCGGTCGATTCGAGGCGGCGCGTACCTCGCGGACGTCGGCCGGCGTCTTGCCCCCTACCGCACGGACCACCGGGTGCGTTCCGTCTATGCGCAGATGGGCGCCGCCGGCGTCCCCACACCGGCGTAGCTCAGCGGTAGAACGCAAGGATGTGCAGTAGCGCGACCTGCGAGGCAGCGCCGACAATCTCGCCCTTGGTGATGCGGTCCCGGACCGTGTCAAGCGGAATCCAGGCGACCCGCTCGGCTTCGTTGATGTCCTCGGGCTCACCGATGTACTCGGACCGTCGAGCCACATACAGCAGGTTCTCGGCGTCGGCACTGCCCACAATGGGCTGCAACGAGCCGAGCGGCTCGACGTCGAGCGGCCGCCAGCCGGTCTCTTCCTCGACCTCACGCGCCGCCGTCACCGTGGGATCTTCGTCCGGGTTGACGTAGCCGCCGGGCAGCTCCCACACCCACCGATCGATGATGAACCGGTGCCGCCAAAGCATCAGCACCCGGTCTTGATCGTCAAGGACAGCCATCATCGCGGACTTGCGGATGCGGAACACCCACTGCTCGAAAGTCACCCCGTCAGGTAGTTCGACCGAGGCGATGCTCACGCGGTCACGGCGTGTGTCGTCGACGAGCCGCTCGCCGTGGATCTTCCAGCGCGTCAGCTCTTGCCCGTTGGGTTCCGTGGCCACGTGGGTAGATGCTACGGCGAACCTTCGACGCCGCATTGTGAGCTAGCTGACCGGACCTGATTCAAGAGGACCGCGAGTCTGTCGCGTTGCTCGGAGCTAAGCGGGGGCGCCTGGGCGACAAGTCGCTCGACGTACTCGTCGACTTCGGCGCCGTCCGCCGTCCGCGTGCTGGTCGTCATGCCTCGACGATCACACGCCAGGTGTCACGCCGCGGCGCGCTCCTTCCATTCGGTGCGCACCGTCTCGGGCGAGAAGTAGAGGCCACTGGCGTGGCGGCCGGGCCGAGTCTTGAGAACGGTCACGGAAAGCAGAGTGTCGAGGATGGCTCGCCGACGCCCGATGCTCAGCCCATCTGAACGGTCCGGCTTCGTGCCGAACCACACCTCCGCGACGTTTGACGCGCCAGCAACACCCGACAGCGGGTCAAGCTGCGCCGCAGCGACGATGTCGCGCTCGATCGCGTCGAGCCGTTCACGAGACTTGTTCGTGCCGGCACGCAACTGCGCCGCGGTGATATCACCTTCGGCGAACATCCCCGACAGCTCGTCGAGCCGTTGCCGGAGCACATTCGCTTCGTTGTGCAGCGCGACCGTGTCGACCTCGCGCCCTCGGTCTTGGGCGACGAGCAGGTCTCGTGCATCCGGCTTCGCCAGGCGGGCAACGATCACCTTCTCGATGAAGTCGTCGAGCGAGTCGGCATGTCGTATGACGTGCTTAATGCCGTTCTTCGGCGCCGGGTTGCCGCACCTGTACCCGCGGTAACCCGGCTGGGCGCCACGTCCGATCTTCATGCCTGCCCAGTGGCAGACGCCGCAGATATACAAGCCGGTTCCCAACCACTTCACCCGGTTGTTTCCCCCGTTGGTGAGCCGCTTGGGGTCCGTAAGGAGCGCTCGAAGGGCATACCAGGTATCCACCGGGATGATCGGCGCCCACACAGCCTTACCGATGATCTCGCCGCGGTACACCGACAGGCCGGCGTTTCGCGGCCGCAACAGCATGTCGCGGTAACCAGGAGTATCCCACCGGTTACCTTGGGAAGTAGTCGCACCGCGCGCGTTCGCGTCCATCACCAGACCCCGAACGCTCCCGCCGGCGAGGACTACCTCGGTTGCCGAGATGATCTCAGCCGCTTCCTCGTAGCGGACGGTCTCGCCGTCGGGCTCGAAGCCAAATGGCCGCAATCCTCCGCTCCAATGGCCGTTCACGGCGTTCTGGTGGATAGCGGCACGAATCCTGTCCGCTTTGTGCTCGCTCTCGAAGCGAGCAACGGCGCCGAGCTGCCGGGCCACCATCCGGCCGGCCGGAGTCGAGAGGTCGAGGTGCCCGGCCTTGACCGTGAAGGTCATGCACCCTGCCGGCTCGCACACGGCGATGTAGTCCTCGAGTTCGACGGGGGAGCGGTGCAGTCGGTCGGTGTGCCAAGCCGTCACGGCCGTACCCGGACGGTGGGCGACGTCCTCGAGCATCTGGAGGTAGTCCGGACGCTTCTTGCCCGAGTAGGCCGAGATGTCGTTGTCGGCGTAGACCCCAGTGAGTCTCATGCCGAGCCGCTCGAACAGGTCGCATTGCTCCTCGAACTGGCGGACCACGCCCATGCCGGCACCGACGCGGTCCATGGAGATTCGCGCGTACATGAAGCTCGGCTTTCCCTGCCCCTCGGCCAGCGCGTGCAGGCGGTCGAGCAGGGTGTCGGGAAGGGCCAGCTTGGGGGGAAGTCGAAGTGCCATGAGCCCAGGTATGTCATCAAAGTGGCACCGGGAAACCGGCGCCGGACGTCTACCTCCGCGCGGCCGAGCTGCTGGGGGTGGCGCCCGAGCGGTGTGCAGCCGTGGAGGACACGACCAACGGGCTGCGGTCGGCGTTGGCGGCGGGGATGGCGGTGTACGCGGTGCCGAACCCGCATTTCCCGCCGGATCCGGAAGTGCTGAAGCAGGCCACGGCGGTGGTGGAAAAGATCACCGGCTTGCCGGGTTCGCTGGGACTGGGTTGACCTCGAAGCGCACCGGCGGAGAGCCGGGGGACACGTCGGTCACGAACACCCGGTCCGCCCCCAGCGCACCGAACGGCATCGTCGCCAGGCTCAGATCACCATCGGCGTTGAACATTCGCAGCGTGTCCACCTGGGGAGTGGCGAGGTAGACCGCTTTGCCCGACGGCAACGGCCCCGCGCCCTCGCCCACATAGCCCGCGCGCACCGGACCACCTCCCAGCGCCACGCAGACCGGCGAATTCATTCCGTACTGCGGTGCGTCGGAACTGAGCTGCGCACCCCTGGGCACCGCGGCAACGCAGAACTGCAGTGAACCAGTCACGGTGGCGGTGAACGCATACGAGGTCCACGCGTCGGTCTGGCCGGCGAAGTTGGTGAGGCTGACCGGCGTGCTCGCCATGCGGAGCTCGGACATCGGCCGATGCACCGGCCGCGCGAGCACCAGCGGTCCGCCGGGGTTCGCCGGCGGTGCCGAGGGCCTGTTCAGCTGCGTGGCCAGCAGCACGCTCGTCAGCACCACGAGGACCGCCGCCAGTGGCGCGATCACCACCGTCAAGCGGCGGCGAGGTGGCCTCCGCTGCCGGCGCTGCTGCTCGGCCCAGGCCGCGGCGAGGTTGGGCGTGACCGCACCCGCCTGCTCACGCAGCGTCTCGGCCAGCTTGCGTTCGAGGTCGGTCATCGCTCACCTCCTGGTTCGTCCCCCAGGTGTTTGCGCAGATTCTCCATCGCGTGGTGTGTGGTCGCCTTGACCGTGCCCGGTGAGATCCCCAAAGTCTCCGCGATGCCCGCTGTGCTCAAGTCCAGCCAATAGCGAAGCACCAACACCTCGCGTTGTCGCCGGGAGAGTTTCCCGAGCACCCCGCGCAGCTGTTCGTGCTCCCAGTTGGCCACCGCCCTGACCTCGGCCGACAGCTCGTCCGCGGGCCGTTCCTGCGGCGTGCGCCGGACGACCCGCAGGTGCCGCGTGCGCGACCGGGACATGTTCACCACGGTCGTGCGCAGGTAACCGGCCACTCGCGTGTGGTCGGTCAGCGTGTCCCACCGCTGGTGGAGCTTGACGAAAGCCTCCTGCGCGACGTTCTCCGCGTCGTCCGCGCCGAGCAGGTGCGCCAGCCGTGTCATCTGGGCGAAGTACTCCCGGAACAGGTCGTGGAACGTCGGCGCGCCCAGGTCCCCCGGCGCGCTCTCGCCCACGCTCGCACTCACACCCCGCCAACGCACACCCCGCCCCACCGGTTTAGTCCACCACGCGAAGAAGGCCGCCACCAGCGGTGACGGCCTTCGACGGGGGACGGTCTTACCGCTCGACCTCGCCACGGATGAACTTCTCGACGGCGTCGCGGGCGGTCGAGTCGTCGTACTGCTCCGGCGGCGACTTCATGAAGTACGACGACGCCGACAGGATCGGGCCGCCGATGCCGCGGTCGAGCGCGATCTTCGCGGCGCGGACGGCGTCGATGATGATGCCCGCCGAGTTCGGCGAGTCCCACACCTCGAGCTTGTACTCGAGGTTCAGCGGCACGTCGCCGAAGGCGCGGCCCTCGAGCCGGACGTAGGCCCACTTGCGGTCGTCGAGCCACTGCACGTAGTCCGACGGTCCGATGTGGATGTTCGCCTTGCCCAGGTCGCGGTCGATCTGGGAGGTGACGGACTGGGTCTTCGAGATCTTCTTCGACTCGAGGCGCTCCAGCTCCTTCATGTTCAGGAAGTCCATGTTCCCGCCCACGTTGAGCTGCATCGTCCGGTCGAGCTGGACGCCGCGGTCCTCGAACAGCTTCGCCAGCACGCGGTGCGTGATGGTGGCGCCGACCTGGGACTTGATGTCGTCGCCGACGATCGGGATGCCGGCGTCGGTGAACTTCCGCGCCCACTCCGGGTCGGAGGCGATGAACACCGGCAGCGCGTTGACGAACGCCACGCCGGCGTCGATCGCGGCCTGGGCGTAGAACTTGTCCGCCACCTCGGAGCCCACGGGCAGGTACGACACGAGCACGTCGGCCTCTACCTCGCGCAGCGCGGCGACGATGTCGACCGGGGTCTCGTCGGACTCCTCGATCGTCTCGCGGTAGAAGCGGCCGAGCCCGTCGTGGGTGTGGCCGCGCTGGACGGTGACGCCGAGCGGCGGCACGTCGGCGATCTTGATGGTGTTGTTCTCGGAGGCGAAGATCGCCTCGGACAGGTCGCGGCTGACCTTCTTGGCGTCCACGTCGAACGCGGCGACGAACTCGATGTCGCGGACGTGGTAGCCGCCGAAGTCGACGTGCATCAGACCCGGGACCCGCGTGGTGGGGTCCGCGTCGCGGTAGTACTGGACACCCTGGACCAGCGACGCCGCGCAGTTGCCGACGCCCACGATGGCCACCCGAACGCGGCGGTTCTCGCCCATGGGGGTTTCTCCTTCAATCCGTGTCTGTTCAGTAGGTCTGGTGCCGCGACGCTGCGGCCCGGCCGCGGCTCAGGTCTCCGGACCCTGCCGTTCGGCTTGTTCGTGCGCGATCAGCTCGTTGAGCCAGCGCACCTCCCGCTCGCTGGTCTCCAGCCCCAGCCGGTGCAGCTCGCGGGTGTAGCGATCGA
This sequence comes from Amycolatopsis sp. NPDC051061, assembly GCF_040682935.1. Lineage (NCBI taxonomy): Bacteria > Bacillati > Actinomycetota > Actinomycetes > Pseudonocardiales > Pseudonocardiaceae > Amycolatopsis > Amycolatopsis sp. NPDC051061. Next base: position 81,136 of record NZ_JBFBBZ010000023.1, on the reverse strand, counting down.
TCTTCTGCTCGGCCCTGGCCAGCGCCGCCCGCATTCCCTCGCGGCGTTCCTCGACCCGGCGGCGGCGACCCTCGAGGATCCGCATCCGCACGTCGGCCGGGGTCCGCGAGAAGAAGGCCAGGTGGACGCCGAAGCCTTCGTCGTCCCAGGTCTGCGGCCCGGCGTCGCCGAGCAGCTCACCGAAGCGCTCCTTGCCCTCCGCGGTGAGCTTGTAGACCCGCCGTCCGCGCCGCGACCACGCCCGGTCGTCGGCCTCGTCCAGCTCTTCGACCAGGTACCCGGCCCGCAGCAGCTTCCGCAGGGTCGGGTACAGCGAGCCGTACGAGAACGTCCGGAACGTGCCGAGCGTCTCGTTCAGCCGCTTGCGCAGCACATACCCGTGCATGGGCGCTTCGTGCAGAAGACCGAGGATCGCGAACTCCAGCACACCGCACCCCCTTCCGGGAACAAACCGAGCCGACCGACGTTGCTCCGAATGATCGCCTCGATCCAACCTACTCAGCCACTATATCGCGCCGATACATCGAAGTGGCGAAGCCAACAGGCCCGCTCACTCTGGAGTGGGCGAAATTCACCGGAGAGTTATCGAACGTCCGGCGTGTCCCTGCCGGGCGTGCCACCGGCCGCGCTAGGGGGCGTGGACGACACAGGAAGAGCCCGTACTCTGTCCTGGTGATTAACCAGCGGCAGGTCGTGGACTACGCGTTGCAGCGCCGTGCGCTGCTCGCCGAAGTCCGCTCCGGGCGCGTCGGCAGCTACGAAGCCTGCGACGCGAGCCCGTACCTGCTGCGGGCGGCGAAGTTCCACGGCCGGGCCGGTGACCAGCCCTGCCCGATCTGCCGCCAGGAACCGCTGACCCTGGTGTCCTGGGTCTACGGTGACGAACTCAAGCACGTCGCGGGCTCGGCGAGGACCCCCGAAGAGCTGGCCAGGATGGCCGGCCGGTTCGCCGAGTTCACCGTGTACGACGTCGAAGTGTGCCGGGCGTGCCACTGGAACCACCTGGTCCGGTCGTACGTCCTCGGCACGGGGGAACCGGCCGACGGTCCGCGAAGGACCGCGGGCCGGTGAGCTGTATCACAACCGCTGAAGAGCGCAGAACGGCGCGACACCGGGCGCCGGTCTGGGAGGCCCATTCGTGAACGACGACCGCAACCGCTCCTGGCCCGGCCAGGAGCCTGATGCACCTCGCCGTGCCCAGTCAGGCCCGTGGCCGGGGGAAGACCCCGGCCCCGCGTGGCCCGGCGAAGAAGCCCCCCGCCGGTCACGCGGTGATTCGGCGCAGCGTGGCACGCCGCCCCGGGGCAACCCGCGCGGCGGCTCGCCCGAATGGCCGTCCGGTGACGACGGTGGGCCCCAGTGGCCCGGCGACGAACCGCCACGGCGTCCGCAGCGCCCGCGTCAGCAGGGTCAGCAGGGTCAGCAGGGGATGCCGCCGCGGCGCGCGGTCCCGCCGACCGGTCAGCGTCCGCAGCAGGGTCCGCCCGGCTCTCCGCCGCAGGGCTTCCGCCAGCCCGGAAACCGGCCGGTGCCGCCGCCCGGGCGCGAGCCGGACCTGATCACCCACCACGCGCACAACGGCACCGACGACATCGGCCGCGACCCGTACGACGACGGCTACGAAGACGCCGCCTTCAACGAGTTCGCCGACGACGTCGAGCCCCAGGACGAGCTCGACGAAGAGGGCAAGAAGGTCCTCACGCCGGCGCAGCGCAAGAAGCGCCGGTGGAAGATCGCCCGGCGGGTGGCATACGCCTGCGTCGGGCTGTTCTTCGTCGTGCCCGCGATCGCGTTCGTCATCACCTACTTCCTGGTCGACGTGCCGACGCCGGAGAGCATCAAGTCGCTGCAGAACCAGCCGATCACCTACTACGACGCCAGCAACCAGGTGATGGGCCGGGAGCTGCCGCCGGGCGGTGACCGCCAGCTGCTCAAGCCGGGCGAGGTGCCCGACGTCGTCAAGCGCGCGGTGTACTCGGCGGAGGACGCGACGTTCGAAACGAACTCGGGCTTCGACGTCACCGGCATCCTGCGCGCGGTCTGGAACCAGGTCTCCGGCGGCCAGGGCGGTGGTTCGACCATCTCCCAGCAGTACATCAAGCAGGCGACGCAGAACGACGCCCCGACGCTGACCCGCAAGTGGACCGAGCTGGCCAAGTCGTTCAAGATGAACAACCAGCAGTCCAAGGAAGAGATCATCACTTCCTACCTGAACATCGTCTACTTCGGACGCGGGGCGAACGGCATCCAGGCGGCCGCCAAGGCCTACTTCAACAAGGACGCCAAGGACCTGAACGCGTCCGAGGCTTCGCTGCTGGCCGGCCTGATCCAGGGCCCGGGCCGCTCGGAAAACCAGGCCTACGCCCAAAAGCGCTGGGCGTACGTGATGGACCAGATGGTCGCCAACAAGTGGCTGCCGCAGGCCGAGCGGACCGCCGCCCAGTACCCGACGCCGATCGCGAAGAACGCCAACAAGGAGCAGAACTCGGGCAAGCTCACCTACCAGGTCCAGCAGCGGATCAAGGACGAGCTGGCGACGAGGGGCTACGACGAGAACAAGCTGTTCTCCAGCGGCGCCAAGATCTACACCACGATCGACCCGGCCGCCCAGGATGCCGCGGAGAAGGCCATCGCGGACGGCATGAAGGGCCAGACCGACGAGAACCTGCTCAACGCGCTGGTCGCGGTCGACCCGAAGACCGGCGGGGTGCTCGCCTACTACGGCGGGCCGGAGCTGGTGAAGGACGCCAACGGCAAGGACCAGATCGGCCAGGACCGCGCCAACCAGGCCAGAAACCCGGGTTCGTCGGTGAAGGCGTTCGACCTCACGGCGTTCCTCAAGATGGGCAAGGGCCTCGGCGAGACGTTCGACGGCTCGAACAACCGGGTGCTCGGCGGCCGCACGGTCCGGAACGCGGGTGACAGCGCCAGCTGCGGCAAGGACTGCACCGTCGCCAAGGCGATGGAGATCTCGGCGAACACCGTGTTCTACGACATGGTCCTGAACGTGACGAAGCCGTCGCGGGTCGCGGAAGCGGCGAAGGAAGCCGGCGTCAAGATCGCCCCGGACGGCAAGAGCACTCTCTACACCGACGACAACAACATCTCGCTCGGTGGTGGTGGCACGGCCGTGACGCCGGAGGACATGGCGGCCGCGTACGCGTCGTTCGCCAGCGGTGGCACGTACCACGAGCAGCACTTCGTCTCGAAGCTGACGAACAACCAGGACGAGGTGGAGTTCGACCAGAACAACATCAAGACCAACCCGGCGTTCGACGACGACGCGTCGAAGAGCCAGCAGATCGCGGGCAACGTCACCGAGGCACTGGTGCCGGTCATCGACCACTCGAAGCTGAAGTGCCCGAGCGGCCACGAGTGCGCGGGCAAGACCGGTACGCAGCAGTACACGGCGAAGGCCGACGACCCGAAGGCGTACAACGACCGCAACGCGCAGACGTGGATGGTCGGCTACACACCGTCGGTCTCGGCCGCGGTCTGGGTCGGCGGCGACGGCAACAAGCCGCTGCACGACCCGAAGAACAAGCCGATCTTCGGTGCGACCATCGCCGGTCCGACGTGGCAGAACTTCATGAACCTCTACCTCAAGGGCAAGCCGGCGGAGAAGTTCGACAAGGTGCAGGCGATCGGCAAGGACGTCAACGCCGTGACGACCACGCCGTCGAAGCCGTCCGACACCCCGACTGTCACCACGACGCCGACCACCCCGGAGTCGTCCGAGAGCACCGAGCCGTCGGACACCGAGACGAACACGTCGAAGCCGACCAAGTCCCGGCCCGGCCTGCCCACCACCATCGATCCCGGCGGGTTCGGGAACACGGGTGGTGGTGGGATCGCCCAGCCACCGGGCGCCGGGCCCGGCTAGAGACGTCCTCCTTCAGGGCCCTTCGCGACGCGCGGAGGGCCCTGAAGCGTTTCAGGAAGATCGTTTCGGCAACCCCGGCCTTTCTCGCGCGTCCCTTCCAAGAGGGGGTGGCGACTGTCGCCGCCCACGATTGCTGGAGGACTGCCCCGTGCCCGACGATCGATCCCGCTCCTGGCCGCCGGGCCAGGGTCCCGATCCACGCCGTCGAGGGCCCGCGCAACCTCAAGGCCCGCACGGCCAGGGCCCGCGACGCCCGGTGCCCCCGCCGCCCGGCCGGCCGCAGCAGCCGCGCGGGTACCGGCCCGAGCCGCCGCCGATGAGCGGCGGCCCCGAGCTGATGACGCACCACTCCTACGAAGAGCCGGACGGCTACGACGACGTCCAGCCGGATGCCGACGGCAAGCCGGTCCTCACGCCGGAGCAGCGCAAGAAGCGACGCTGGAAGATCATCCGACGGGTCGGCTACGGGTTCGTCGGGGTGTTCTTCGTGCTGCCCGCGATCGCGTTCGTCATCACGTACTTCCTGGTCGACGTCCCGTCGCCGACCGAGGTCGCGCAGAACCAGAGCCAGGCGGTGACCTACCTCTACGCCGACGGCTCCCCGATGGGCAAGGACGTCCCGCGCGGCGGCAACCGGGTGCTGCTGACCCCGGAGCAGATCCCCGACGTCATGAAGCACGCGGCGATCGCAACCGAGGACGACTCCTTCGAGACCAACTCCGGCTTCGACGTCGGCGGCCTGCTGCGCGCGGTCTTCAACCAGGCCACCGGCGGTACCGGCGGTGGTTCGACGATTTCGCAGCAGTACATCAAGAAGGCCACCGACAACGACGCGCCCACGCTGACGCGCAAGTGGACCGAGCTGGCCAAGTCGTTCAAGATGAACCAGACGTACGAGAAGAAAGACATCATCACCGCGTACCTGAACATCATCTACTTCGGGCGCGGCGCGTACGGGGTGGGCGCGGCGTCGCAGGCCTTCTTCCACAAGGACGCGAAGGACCTGAGCTTCTCGGAAGCCGCGTTGCTGGCGGGGCTGATCCAGCAGCCGGGCCGGTCCGAGAACCCCAAGGTCGCGCAAGACCGCTGGAACACCGCGCTCGACCGGATGGTGAAGAACAACTACATCTCCGCGGCCGACCGCGCGGCGGCCCAGTTCCCGACGCCGATCCCGCTGGAGGACAGCAAGCAGCAGGCCGGCGCACCGCCCGCGTTCGTCGTCCAGCAGGTGAAGGACGAGCTGGCCGCGCACGACATCCCGGAGGACCGCTACTACTCCGGCGGTTTCCAGGTGCAGACGACGATCGACCCGAAGGCGCAGCAGGCCGCGGAACAGGCCGCCACGGACGCGATGAAGGGCCAGGTCGACGACAACCTGCTCAACGCGCTCGTCGCCGTCGACCCGAAGACCGGCGGCGTGCTCGCCTACTACGGCGGCAAGCCGATCGTGCAGGTCAACGGGCAGGACCAGGCCGGGCGCGACTGGGCGGACACGCCGCAGAACCCGGGCTCGTCGATGAAGCCGTTCGACCTGACGGCGTTCCTCAAGATGGGCAAGGGCCTCGACGCGAAGTTCGACGGCTCCAACAACCGCACCTTCGACGGCCGCGTCGTGCGCAACGCCGGCCCGGGCAGCAGCTGCTCGCAGCAGTGCACCGTCGCCGAAGCGATGGAGCGCTCGGCGAACACGGTGTTCTACGACATGGTCCTCAACCAGACCCACCAGGAACCGGTCAAGGACGCGGCGCGGGAAGCCGGCGTGAAGACCAAGAACGACGACGGCGGCCAGTCGATCATTTCCACCAAGGACAACAACATCTCCCTCGGCGGTGGCGAAACCCAGATCACGCCGCTGGACATGGCTTCGGCGTACGCGACCTTCGCGGCCAACGGCGAGCAGCGGGCCCGCCACTTCGTGCTGAAGGTGACCAATGGGCAGAACGAGGTCGCGTACGAAGCCGCCACCGACGGCAAGTCCGCGTTCGACAGCGACTCGGACAAGAGCCGTCAGATCGCCGGGAACGTCACCGAAGCGCTGAAGCCGGTCATCGGCTTCTCGAAGCTGAAGTGCCCGGCCGGCCACGAGTGCGCCGGCAAGACCGGGACGCAGCAGCACACGAAGGTGGCGGGCGAGCCGTCCTGGGCGGCGAACGCGAACTCGCAGACGTGGATGGTCGGGTACACGCCGTCGGTCTCGGTGGCGGCCTGGGTCGGCGGCGACGGCAACAAGCCGCTGCACGGCAAGAACAACTCACCGATCTACGGCTCGACCATCGCCGGCCCGATGTGGCAGAAGTTCCTGTCGCTGTACCTGACGGGCAAGCCGGGCGAGCGGTTCGACAAGGTCGACCGCATCGGCGGCGAGGTGCCCCCGCCGTCGTCCGACGTGGCCACGACGACGGACGCGACGCCGACGAACGAGAACCCCGACGGCGGTGACCAGGGCGGCGACGGCAACGGCGACGACAACGGTCACGGCCACAACCAGTCGTCGTCGCAGTCGAGCACGCCGAAGCACACGAAGACACCGACGTCGAAGGAAACACCGACGAAGACCGACGAGCCGGAGAACTAGCCGCCCCGGGCTGAACCACGGTGGGCCGCGGTCCGTGTCCCTTCGAGAGGACTGCGTCCGCAGCCCACCGTGGAGGACGGCCCGTGAACAACGACCGCACGTCACCCGGCCGGCGGCCCGACCCACGTCGTCGTCGTACCCGGCGGCCGGTGCCCCGCGCCGGGCTGCTGGGCGCCGAGCCGGAGCTGATCACCCACCACGCGCACAACGGCACCGAGCCGGACGATCCGCCGACCGTGCCGATCCTGCGGCCGCGCCCCGGTCAGCCGCCGCGGCGGCCACGGCCACTCACCGACGGGGACCTGCGGAAACGGCGGTGGCGGCGAGTCCGGCGGATCGCCTACGTCGTCGCCGGGCTGTTCTTCGCCGTCCCCGCCGTCGCATTCCTGATCACCTACCTCGCCGTCGGCGTCCCTTCGCCGGAGACGGTCGCGCAGGCGCAGGGCCAGGCCGTGACCTACCTCTACAGCGACGGCACCGAGATGGGCAAGGACGTGCCCACCGGCGGCAACCGGCAGATCCTCGCGGCGAACCAGATCCCGGACGTCGTGAAGAAGGCCGTGATCGCGACCGAGGACGCGTCGTTCGAGACCAACTCCGGCTTCGACGTCGGCGGCATCCTGCGGGCGGCGTACAACCAGGTCACCGGCGGGTCCGGCGGCGGGTCGACGATTTCGCAGCAGTACATCAAGAACGCCTCCGGCGACGACGACCCGACGCTGACGCGCAAGTGGGTCGAGCTCGCGAAGTCGTTCAAGATGAACCAGACCTACGAGAAGGCGGACATCATCACCGCCTACCTCAACATCATCTACTTCGGCCGCGGCGCCTACGGGGTCCAGGCCGCCGCGCAGGCCTACTTCGGCAAGGACGTCGGGCAGCTCGACTACTCGCAGTCCGCGCTGCTGGCCGGGTTGATCCAGCAGCCGGGCCGCTCGGAGAACATCGCCGTCGCGACGAGCCGGTGGAACACCGCGCTGGACCGGATGCTGAAGAACGGCTACCTGACGCCGGCCCAGCGCGCGGCGGCGAAGTTCCCGACGCCGATCCCGCTGCGGGAGAGCCGGGACGCGGGTGCGCTGAACCCATTCATCAAGAAGCAGGTCAAAGCCGAGCTGGCCGCGCAGGGCATCGACGAGAAGCAGTACTACTCGGGCGGGTTCCAGGTCTTCACGACCATCGACCCGGTGGCTCAGCAGTCGGCCGAAAAAGCCGTGGCCGAGGGGATGGACGGGCAGACCGACGACCGGATCCTCGACGCTCTCGTCGCGGTCGACCCGAAGTCCGGCGGCGTGCTCGCCTACTACGGCGGCGACGCGATCGTGAAGGGCCCGAACGGCGAGGACCAGGCCGGCCGCGATTGGGCCGACGAGCCGCACAACCCGGGTTCGTCGATGAAGGCGTTCGACCTGGCCGCGTTCCTCAAGCTGGGCCGCGGCCTCGACGCGCGGTTCGACGGCACCTCGCCGCGGACGTTCCCCGGCGTCGACCTGCCGGTCCGCAACGCGGGCGACAGCAGCAGCTGCTCGCAGCAGTGCACGGTCGCCGAAGCGATGCAGCGGTCCACGAACACGGTCTTCTACGACATGGTCCTGAACACCACGAAGCCGTCCGGGGTGGCGGAGGCGGCGCAGGAAGCGGGCATCCGGACCGACGAGAACGGCGGGCGCAGCAAGCTCTTCACCGGCGACAACAACATCTCCCTCGGCGGCGGTGGCACCCAGGTGACGGCGGCGGACATGGCGTCGGGTTACGCGACGTTCGCGGCGGGCGGCGTCCAGCGCGACCGGCACTTCGTGCAGAAGGTGACCAACGCGAACGGCGAAACCGCGTACCAAGCCAAGGACCGCTCGACCGACGCGTTCGCCGACAACGACGCCCAGAAGAGCGCGCAGATCGCGGGGAACGTGACGGCGGCTCTGGCGCCGGTGATCCAGTTCTCCCGGCTCAGCTGCCCGACCGGCCACGAGTGCGCCGGCAAGACCGGCACCCAGCAGCACACGCCGCAGAACGACGAGCCGGCGTCGGCGGCGAACGCGAACTCGCAGACCTGGATGGTGGGCTACACGCCCTCGGTGTCCGCGGCGGTCTGGGTGGGCAGCGACGGCGACAAGGCGTTGCGCGGCCCGAACGGCGCGCCGCTGTTCGGTTCGACGCTCGCGGGGCCGATCTGGGACCGGTTCATGCAGCTGTACATGTCCGGCAAGCCGGGCGAGCGCTTCGACCGCGTGGCCGCGATCAGCTCGCCGCAGGACCGGGTGCAGGTGCAGGCCCAGCAGCCGCAGCAACCGGACCAGCGGAACCAGCAGGACCAGCGCGGGCAACAGCAGCAGCCCGGGAACCGGCAAGAGCAGCAGCTCGACCAGTTCCGCCAGTTCCAGCAACGGCTGCAGGAGCTGCAGGACCAGCAGCGCGGCCGAAAGAGGCCGTGACGTCGGCGCTGGGGGACACCGGCGTCACGGCCAGATCGGGGGTCAGAGCTTGATGACCGTTCCTTCGACGCCGGAGCGGTGCGCGGCCTCGATCACGCGCAACGCTTCGACCGACGACTCCGGATCGACCGGGAAGTCGCCTTCGCCGCGCAGCGCGTCACGCACCTGGGCGTAGAACCGCTCGTAGCGGCCGGTTTCGGTGGGCACCGTCTTGAGGTCGTTGCCGACGCCGATCTTGCCCGCGTCCGAGGCGGGCTCCACGCCCCAGCCGTCGTCGCCCGGGCGCATGCCCGACTTGATCTGGGGTTCCTGCACGTCGAGGCCGTACTTGGTGAACGTCGCCTGGTCGCCGAGCACCCGGAACCGCGGGTTCTGGGTACCGGCGAGCGCCGACGCCCACAGGTGCGACCGGACGCCGCTGGCGTGCTTCAGCGCGACGAACACGTCGTCGTCCACCTGGACCCCGGCCCGGCGGCGGTCGGCCTCGGCGTAGACCTGCGTGACCGGGCCGAACAGCTGCAGCGCCTGGTCGACGATGTGCGCGCCCAGGTCGTAGAGCAGGCCGCCGGCTTCGGCCGGGTCGCCGAACTCGCGCCAGTTGTCCTTCGGCTTGGGCACCCAGCGGTCGTAGCGGGACTCGAAGCGGTACACCTCGCCGAGCTTCCCGGACTCCAGGACCTTCCGGACGGTGAGGAAGTCGGAGTCGAGGCGCCGGTTCTGGAAGACGGTCAGGCCGACACCCGCCGCCTTCGCCGCGGCGACGACCTGCTCGGCTTCGAGCGCGGTGGGCGCGAACGGCTTGTCGACGACCACCGGCAGGCCGGCCTCGATCGCCCGCAGCGCGAGCGGCACGTGCGTGCGGTTCGGCGTGCTGACCACGACGAGGTCGAGGTCGCCGGCCCGCTCGAACAGCGCGTCGGCGTCCGGCACGATCTCCGCGCCCGGGTGGTCGGTGCGCGCCTGGGCGGCGCTGCCCGACGTCGTGATCACGGCCGGCGTCAACCCGGGAGTCGCCGCCACCAGCGGCGCGTGGAAGACGCGCCCGCCGATGCCGTACCCGAGGATGCCCACGCGCAAGTCACTCATGCGGCCATTAAACAACACTGTTGCGTAATTGGCCAGACGTGGGAAGATCCGGTCATGGCGGACATCGGGGTGAACCTGCGCGACGTGCGCGAGCACAACCGGGCCCTCCTGCTCACGCACATCCTGCGCGCCGGCGGCCTCAGCCGCGTCGAGCTCGCCGAACGCACCGGGCTCACCCAGCAGGCCGTCTCCAAGATCGTGCCCGAACTCCTCGACGCCGGCCTGCTGGACGAGCGGCGTCAGCCGTCCACGGGGGTCGGCAAGCCCCGCACGCAGCTGACCATTCGCGCCGGTGCCCGCCACGCGCTGGGCGCGCGCCTCGACCGCGACGAGTTCCGCGTGCTGCGCACGAACCTCATCGGCGAGGTCGAGGAGACGGCAGGCGGCCCGCTCCCGGCCGGCTTCACCCCCGAGCATGCCGTCGAGGCCATCGGCACGACCGCGCTCGAGCTCGCCGACGGCTTCGACGTGCTGGGCCTCGGGCTCGGCGCGGTCGGCCCGCTGGACCACCTCGCCGGCCTGGTCCGCGACGCGACGAACATGCCCGGCTGGCACGACGTCCCCCTGCGCGACCTGCTCGAGAAGCGCACCGGCTTGGCGGTGACGCTCGACAAGAACACCAATTCCGCCGCGTTCGCGCAGCTCTGGCCGCACGGCGAGCCGACGGCGACGGCGGTCGTGCTCGTCGGCACCGGCATCGGCGTCGGCCTGCTGATCGACGGGCGGCTCTACCGCGGCCCGCGGACCAACGCGGGTGAGTTCGGGCACACCACGATCGCCTACGACGGGCCGGTCTGCGCCTGCGGGCGGCGCGGCTGCGTCGAGATCATGGCCAAGCAGGCCCCCGACACACGGACCGCCGCGGGCTTCCTCGGGATCGGCCTCGCGGACCTCGTGCAGGTGCTCGACCTGGAACGGATCGTGCTGGCCGGACGCGCCGTGCGGGACGAACCGGGCACGCACCGTGACGCCGTCTCGGAGCGGCTCGAGGAGCTGCTGCCGCTGCCGCACTGGCAGCGCATCGAGGTCGTCGAGGACTCCTTCGGCGAGGAGATCGTCACGCGCGGAGCCGCCGCGGAGGTCCTGGCCTCGTACTACGCGAATCCGGCATGATCACCACCTTCACCTCGGCGGCGGGCACCGACCGCTAACATCCGCACTCGTGCCAGAGGAGACCACGCGCGAGCCGGACCCCGGCCCCGTGACGCTGAGCCGGACGGACCGGGTCGTCCCGAGCTGGGACGAGCCACTCGCGGCGGCGGTCACCAGACCCATCGGCGGCCCGCTCGGCGAGCACGCGGCGGTCGGCAGGCACTGGTTCTGGTCGCCCCAGCGCGTCGGGCTGCTGCTGGCCACCCTCGCGCTGATGCTCTGCTGGTTCGGCAAGGGCTCCTGCATCCAGCAGTACCAGGACTCCAGCGGCGCCAACCAGCTCGACTGGCGCGCGGGCCGCCCGTTCGTCGCGATGTGCTACTCCGACATCGTGCCGCTCTACAGCTCCGAGCGGCTCGACCGGCCGGGCACCTTCCCGTACTACACGTCGTGGAAGGAGAGCTCGCAGACCGCGGAGAACGACACCCGGTACATGGAGTACCCGGTGTTCACCGGCCTGTTCCAGTGGGTGAACGCGACGCTCGCGGCGGGCTGGGAGAAGGTCGCCGAGAGCGGCTGGCTGCCCGGGGGGCTGCCGGTCGCGGTCTACTTCGACCTCTCCGCGCTGTTCCTGGCGATGGCCTGGCTGGTCACCGTCTGGGCGACCGGCCGGACGGTGAAACGCCGGCCGTGGGACATGGTGCTGGTGGCGGCCTCGCCACTGGTGCTGGTGCACGCGTTCACCAACTTCGACGCGATCGCGACCGCGTTCACCGCGACCGGCCTGCTGGCCTGGGGACGCAAGCGGCCCCTGCTCGCCGGGCTCCTGCTCGGCCTGGGCGCGACGGCCAAGCTCTACCCGCTGTTCCTGCTCGGCGTGCTGTTCGTGCTGTGCCTGCGCGCGGGCAAGCTGACGCCGTTCTGGAAGACCGCGGCCGCCACCGTCGTGACGTGGCTGGCGGTGAACGCGCCGTTCATCCTCACCGCGACCCGCGGCTGGTGGGAGTTCTTCCGGCTGAACACGCTGCGGCCGATGGACCCGGACTCGCTGTACAACGTCGTCTCCTACGCCACCGGCTGGACCGGGTTCGACGGCGTGCTGCAGAAGAACCAGACGCCGGCGTACCTGAACCTCACGGTGGCCGTGCTGTTCCTGACCTGCTGCGCGGGCATCGCCTACGTCGCGCTCGCGGCACCGCGACGGCCGCGCGTCGGCCAGCTCGCGTTCCTCGTCGTGGCCGCGTTCCTGCTGACGAACAAGGTGTGGAGCCCGCAGTACTCGCTGTGGCTGGTGCCGCTGGCGGTGCTGGCGATCCCGCGCTGGCGGCTGCTGCTCGGCTGGATGCTGCTCGACGCGCTGGTCTGGGTGCCGCGGATGTTCTACTACCTCGGCGTCGACCACAAGGGCCTGCCCGAAGGCTGGTTCCTCGGCACGGTGGTGGTCCGCGACCTCGCCGTCGCCGCGCTGTGCGTGCTGGTCGTGCGCGAGATCTACCGCCCGGCCACCGACCTGGTCCGGGCCGCCGGCGACGACGACCCGGCCGGCGGCTTCCTCGACGGCGCCCGCGACGTGATCGTTCCGAACGCCGTCCGGCGCCGCCGGAAGGCCGTGGCCGCCTAGCCCAGCTGTTCGCGCAGGTAGGCGATGTCGGCCGCCTGGCCGTCGGCCGGGGTCTCGACGATGACCGGCGCGCCCGCCTCGCGGGCGACGGCGACCAGCACCTCGGGGTCGATCGTCCCCTCGCCCTCGACGACGTTCGCGTGCCGGTCGCGGGTCGAGCCGAACTCGTCGCGGGAGTTGTTGAGGTGCACCAGGTCGATCCGGCCGGTGATGGCCTTGACCTTTTCGACGGCGGTCGCGAGGTCCCAGCCGGCGGCGAACGCGTGGCAGGTGTCCAGGCAGAACCCGGCGCCGAACTCGCCGACCTTGTCCCACAGCCGGGCGATGACGTCGAGGTCGCGGGTGATCGCGTTCTCGCCGCCGGCGGTGTTCTCGATCAGGATCGGGACCTTGAAGCCGCCCTTCTCCTGCTCGCGCTCGAAGAGCTTGCGCCAGTTGTCCAGGCCGACCTCGACGTCGTCGGTGTCGCCGACGTGCCCGCCGTGCACGATCAGGCCCTTCGCGCCGACCGCCGCCGCGCCGTCCGCGTGCTGCGTGACGTTCTTACGGGATGGGATCCGGATCCGGTTGTTCAGCGAAGCCACGTTGATGAGGTAGGGAGAGTGGATGAACACCTCGACCGGGTCGGCCGCGATGGCCTCGCCGTGGGGGTGTGGCTTCGGGGCCTTCCAGCCCTGCGGGTCCGAGAGGAAGAACTGGACGACGTCGGCTTTGCGCTCGGCGACCGCGGTCAACGGGTCGTCGTCACGGACATGGGCGCCAATCAGCATGCCGAGCACGCTACTCCGGGGCTTCTTTTCGCCTGAGGGACCGGTTGGTGACGCTCGTGGAGTACCGTGAGCGCGTTCCGTGATCCAGATTGGTCCGACTGCCGGAGGGCATCGATGGGGAAGCACGTCGCCCGGATCACCGCACTGGGGTTCACTCTCGCCGCATCGGCCGCTTTGGCGATGCCGGGCGTGGCGAGCGCCGATCCGAGCCCGACCCTCGGCGGGGACTGCGGGGCCACCCTGCAGAACGGCCAGGCCCGCGACGCGAAGACCGGCCTGGTCCTCGACGCCGGCGCCCCGCTGAACGCCCCGAACCGGCTGACCGTCGGCCTCGATTCCAGCGCGCGGAACACGAACGGCTCGGCCCCGCTGCTCACGCTGCCGGTGGGTGACACGGTGCGGGCGCTCGGGATCGGCGACGTGCCGGTGGTCGGCGACGCGGCGGCCAAGGCCGTCTGCCCGACCGCGCAGAGTGTCGTGAACACCGTCGGCGGGGTGACGCAGGGCGTGGCCGCCGAGCTGCCCCCGCTGCCGCTCCCGCCGGGCCCGAACCCGCCGGCACCGCCCGCACCGCCGGCCCCGCCGGGCCCGACGCCGCCGGGGCAGACCCCACCCGGCGACAGCACGGGCCCGGTGACCACCGGGCCCGGCAACGCCGCCCTGCCGGGCGACGCGATTTCCGGCATCTTCACCAACTCCGCCCTGCTGCCCGGCAGCCTGATCCAGGCGCCGGTGATCGCCCAGGTCATCCCCGGTCAGCAGATCCCGACGGTCGACGAGCAGCGGTCCGGCACGGCCGAAGCGCTCCCCGCCGTCACGCCGCCGGCGAAGCTGCCGATGCTGCTCGCGGTGCTGGCGCTGGCGATCGTCGCCGCGGCCCTCGTCCGGGCGTGGATCCGCCGCAATCCCGCCTGAATCTCACCGACGGTCACACCCGTTCCACTCGAATGCCGGACATTTCTGAGCGAGCGGGCGTTACCGTGCTGCCTTAACGTCGTTCTTCAGGGTAGAGGCGACGAGACAGGGGCGGCGAGCATGCAGGATCGGACACGGAGGGCAACGGCGGTCGGCGCGACGGCGTTCGTGCTCGCTGGTTCGGCTGTGCTCGGCATGCCCGGCACCGCCTCGGCGGGCGAGACCAAGACTGTCCCCTGCGGCAGCACGGTGGACGCCAAGCCGGGCGACAAGATCCAGGGGACGCTGCTCGGCCTGCCGCTGCCGATCGACCTGGGCATCGTCGGCCAGGCGACCACCGTGCTCACCTCCACCGTGGGCGGGCTGCTCACCACGGTCTGCAAGGTCACCGTGAACGTGGTGAACACCGTCGTCTCGCCGCTGCCCGGCGTGGGTGCGCCTGCGGCGAGCGCGATCAACCAGGGTGTCGAGGGCCTGACCAGCGGCGCCCAGCAGGGCCTGGGCGCGGTGAGCGGTGGGAGCAAGCAGGGGTCGCCGCAACCCGGCACGGGTGGCAACCCGCAGCAGCCGCCGTCCGGGGGGACCGGGGGCGCGCCGCAGGGTGGGACGCCGGCCGGCACCACGCCGATTCCCGAGGCGAACAGCCCGCTGCTGCCCGGCTTCTCGAGCAGCCCGGTGTTCGGTGGCTTCCCGTTCAGCATCGGCACGGGCTACGCGCCGATGCGCGACTACAGCGGGATCCCGTTCGCGACGGCCGGGCTGTTCACGCCGTCGCCCGCCATCCGGTACGGCAGCCAGATCCCGGGTTACGCGCCGCAGTACGGCCTCACCGGGTCCGACCAGGCCGCGGCCGGCAACTCCGGTATCCAGACGGCGGGCCAGGCCGAAGCGCTGCCCTCCGCGTCCGACGGCTTCACGGACGGGTCGAACCTCCCGCTGCTGATCGCGGTGCTGGCACTCTCCGGAGTCAGCGCGGGTCTCGTGCGGACGTGGGTGCTCCGCCGAATGGCCGCTGCGAATTGACCCGACTGCCGAGTATCTTTCACGTATCTTCTTCGTTGACCCTGGTGTTCAGGACGACGTCTCGATAACCCCACGGAGGACAGTGCTCGTGCGGAAGTTCTTGACCGTGACCGCCCTTGCCGCCTTCGTGACCGGAAGCGCGTTCCTCTCCGCGGGCACAGCCTCGGCGAGCCAGCAGGTCGTGAGCACCAGCTGCACCGGCACGGTCACCGGCCAGATGGGCGACCAGATCGCGATCACCGGCGCTTCCGTGAAGACGCTGGTCACGAACGGCGCCAACAACGCCGGCACGTTGGCCATCGGCGGCTGGGCCGGCGACTCGATCGCCGGCGTTCCCGCCATCGCTGTCGGCCAGGTGCCGAACTCCGCGGGCGGCGAGGCGACCGGCGCGGCGATCGGCAATGCGGTGCGCACCGCATTGGCGAACTCCCACTCGCTGGGTCTCGGTCTCGACTGGAACAAGACGCTGGACAGCGTCGAGAGCACCGTCGCGAAGGGCTGCAACCTCACGCTGCTCGCCGGCAACTACGTCGCCCCCAGCACGCCGGGCCAGCAGGGCACCGGCACCGCGGCGGGTGGCACCGGGACCACCGCCGGCGGCACGTCCGGCAACCTCTCCAACCTGAACCCGGGCAACGCGGCCGGCTCCGGCACCGCGCCGATGCGCGACTACGGCGGCATCCCCACGGCGACCGCCGGCACGGCCGTCGCCCCGGGCGCGCGCTACCCGGCGAACGGCACCCTCCCCGGCGACGCCTCCGCGCCGCAGGGTGACACCGGGGCCCAGAGCGGCCAGGGCGCCGACATCCGCGACGCGGGCAACGCCCAGTCGCTGTCCTCGCCCGGCTCGTCGAACGACGTCCAGCTGCCGATGCTGCTCGCGGTGATCGTGCTCGCCGGCGTCACGGCCGGGCTCGTCCGCACCTGGGTCCTGCGCCGCGCGAGCTGACCCGGCCGCCGACCCTCGAGCGGCCCCCAGGTACTCTTACCTGGACAAACCCTCCTGCTACGGACAGTCCGTGGCCGCGAGCCCATAGGAGGTGAGTGGTTGTGTCACGCCATTACGAGGTAATGGTCATCCTGGACCCCACGCTCGACGAGCGCACTGTCGCTCCGACGCTGGACACCTTCCTCAACGTGATCCGCACTACCGGCGGTTCCGTGGAGAAGGTCGACGTCTGGGGCCGGCGCCGGCTTTCGTACGAGATCAAGAAGCACGCGGAGGGCATCTACGCCCTGCTGGACCTGAACTCGTCTTCGGACGCGGTGAAGGAGCTGGACCGCCAGCTTTCGCTGCAGGAGACCGTGCTCCGCACCAAGGTCATGCGTCGCGAGGTCAAGCGCGTCGCGGCCAAGCCCGCCGCCGTCAAGGCCTGAGCCGAAGGGTATTCCCGATGGCTGGAGACACCGTCATCACGGTGATCGGCAACCTGACGTCCGACCCGGAGCTGCGCTTCACCCCGTCCGGTGCGGCGGTCGCGAACTTCACCGTCGCGTCCACGCCCCGCACGCTCGACAAGCAGTCGGGCGAGTGGAAGGACGGCGAGGCACTGTTCCTGCGCTGCAACATCTGGCGGCAGGCGGCGGAGAACGTCGCCGAGTCCCTGACCCGCGGCGCCCGCGTCGTCGTGCAGGGCCGCCTGAAGCAGCGCTCGTTCGAGACGAAGGAAGGCGAGAAGCGGACCGTCGTCGAGCTCGAGGTCGACGAGATCGGCCCCTCGCTGCGCTACGCCACGGCCAAGGTCAACAAGGTCAGCCGCGGTGGCGGCGGCGGTGGTGACTTCGGCGGCGGCGGTGGCGGCGGAAACCGCGGTGGCGGCGGCGGTGCACCCGCCGACGACCCGTGGGGTTCGGCCCCGGCTGCCAGCAGCAGCAGCAGCGGTGGCGGCGGCGGCTTCTCCGACGAGCCTCCCTTCTGATCTCGTACACATCCACAGATTTGAATTTCCAGGAGTAGACAGTGGCCAAGCCACCCATTCGCAAGCCCAAGAAGAAGGTCTGCGTGTTCTGCAAGGCCGAGAAAAAGGGCCGTCCGGAACTGATCGACTACAAGGACACCAACCTGCTGCGGAAGTACATCTCCGACCGCGGCAAGATCCGTGCCCGTCGCGTCACCGGCAACTGCAGCCAGCACCAGCGTGACATCGCCATCGCGGTCAAGAACTCCCGCGAGATGGCGCTGCTGCCCTACACCTCGACCGCGCGCTAAGGGAGGGCACTGACATGGCGAAGATCATCCTCACCACGGACGTGGCCAACCTGGGCGGCCCCGGCGACATCGTCGAGGTCAAGGACGGTTACGCGCGCAACTACCTGCTCCCGCGGGGCTACGCGATCGTGGCCTCCAAGGGCGCGGAGAAGAACGTGCGCACCATCCAGCGGGCGCAGGAGAGCCGTCGCATCCGCGACCTCGACCACGCCAAGGAGATCAAGGCGACGCTGGAGGGCCTCGGCGCCATCCAGCTCACCGGCAAGGCGGCCGAGGGCTCGAAGAAGCTCTTCGGTTCGATCACCGCCGGCGAGATCGTCGACGCGATCAAGGCGGCCGGTGGCCCGCTGCTCGACAAGCGCGTCATCGAGCTGCGCGACCACATCAAGACCGTGGGCAAGCACTCGGTCGGCGCCCGGCTGCACCCGGACGTGAAGGTCGACGTGCGGCTCGAGGTCAAGGCCTCGGCCGCGCAGTAAGCAAGTACGTCGTGGAAGGCGGGTCGCTCCCTGGTGGGCGGCCCGCCTTCACGCGTTTCGGGGGAACCTCGGACACGCGGGCGTCGTCGTAGGACAATGGAGCGGGACGCGAAGGGAGCGCACTCGGATGGGTAACGAGGTCAACATGTCCGCGCCGTCCGGCGGAGGGGGCTTCACGTTCGACGCCGACAAGATCGACGGCGTCATCAAGAAGTGGCAGGACCTGCAGACGGACCTGCAGAACGACGCCGCCGACGCCAACCTGATGGCCGACGTCAAGGCGCCCGGCAAGGAGTTCGCGAGCGGTGACTGGGAGAAGCTCGCCAACCCCTCCGGCAAGGCGTTCCTCGAGCAGAACCAGAAGATGCAGGAATACGTGAAGAACTACATCCAGGCCCTGCTCGACGCGAAGAAGAAGATCACCGCCGCGGACGCGGACCACACCGGCGACATCTCGAAGGCGGGGACGCAGGCGTGAACCGCCGTCTCGTGCTGCCCGGGCTCGCCCTCGCCGCACTCGCCCTGGCCGGCTGCAGCACCACGACCGGCGGGACGGCCAACCCGGCCGCGTCCGGCACCCCGGACTCCGCGAGCAGCAGCTCGGACGGCGGCGGTGGCGACGGCGCGCCCAAGGTGTCGAGCCCGCTCGACCCGGCCAAGCTGAAGTCCGACCCGTGCTCGGTCCTTTCGGCCTCGCAGCGCTCGACGCTCGGCCTCGAGGACGGCACGCCCCGCACCAGCGAGGCGGGCGCGACCTGCGCGTGGATCTACCCCGCCGACGAGACCCGGAGCAGCCGGATCGACATCGCGGCCGACCCGAACACCGACGGGCTCGCGGGCATCTACGACCTCTACGCCAAGGGCGGCAAGGACCAGTACGAGTACTGGGAGCCCGCCGACGTCTCCGGCTACCCCGCGGTGTACGCCGCGACCAAGGACTTCCGCGCCCAGGGGCAGTGCAAGCTGCTGGTGGGCGTGACGGACACCCAGGCCGTCCAGGTCTTCACGCAGATCGGCAACGGACCCGGGGCGACCCAGCCGTGCCCGTACGCGGAGAAGGCGGCCGAGGCGATGATCCAGACCTTGAAGGAGGGCTGAGATGCTGGAACTGGTGCTGCTCGGCGGGTTCGCCGCGTACAACATGGCGACCACGCACTCGGACGACCACACCTCGCAGCAGGGCGACCGCAAGATCGACTGCTACGACATCTGGCACCAGATCACCACCGGTCCCGGCACCGGCTCGATCCAGAACGGGCAGTCGGCGGCCGGCCGGCTGAAGGGCGCCTACTCGGACCGGCTCAGCACGATCGACGGCCTGGCCAAGGAGATGGACGCGGCCTGGACCGGCGGCGGCTCGGAAGCGGCGCAGAACGCCGGCGCGCACCCGCTGCGGGTGTGGATGGAGGACTCCGGCACCAAGCTGACCGACTCCGACAAGTACCTCGGCGAGCAGAACAACGCGTTCACCACGGTGCACGCGCAGGTGCAGGAGGTCCCGAAGGACCCGCCGAAGAACAACCTGCTCAACGCCGTGACGCCGTGGACGACCGACACCGACCGGGCGATCCGCGACTACAACGCCAGGGGCCAGGCCAACGTCGACGCCTTCAACACCTACTACAAGGCGAGCAACGACAACGGCCAGAACATGCCGACGTACTCCGCGCTCAAGGGGCAGCAGGAGAACGTCGACGTCGACGACGGCAAGAAGAAGCCGGACGACGGCAAGGGCGACAGCAACGGGAACGGCGACGGGAACGGGACCGGCAACGGGACCGGCACGGGTCCCGGCGGCGTGAACATGCCGGGGCCGGGCGGCGTCCCGTCGTTCAACGGCCAGCCGCCGAACACCCCCGGCGGCAGCTTCGACCCGTCGAAGGTGCCCGGTGGGAGCTTCGACCCGTCCCAGGTACCGGGCTTCGACCCGTCGAAGGTGCCGAGCGGCGGTTACGACCCGTCGAAGATCCCGGGCGCGGGCAACTACACCCCGCCGAACTTCAGCGACGGCACGAACACGTCGGGCTTCTCGCCTTCGGACGTCCCGGGGGTGCCGAGCTTCGGCCCCGGCAGCACGCCGAACTTTTCCGGCGGCGGAGGCGGCGGCTTCGGCCCCGGTGGCTCGGGCGGCATCGGCGACCCCACGGCGGGCTTCGGCCCGGGCGGCGGCGCGGGCTTCGGGCCCGGCGGCTCGACCGGCGCGTCCCTGCCGGGTGGCGCCGGCGGGACGGGCGCGGGCCGGGGCGGCATGGGTGCCGGCGGCGGCGCGCCGGGCGCGGGCGGCGCGGCGGCCGGGCGCGGTTCCACCGGGATGGGTGGGATGGGCGGCATGGGCCACGGCGCGAAGGGCCAGGGCGGCGGCGACGAGGAACGCACGTCGAAGTACCTGCTCGGCGAGGACCCGAACGACATCTTCGGCAGCGACGAGCTGACCGCTCCGCCGGTCATCGGCGAGTAGCGAACGCGAGATCGCCGGGCGCGTGCCAAGATGGGCGCGCCCGGCTTCTTCGGGCTCACGAAGCTGATCTTCACTGGATTCGATCTTCACTGGGGGAAGAGCGGTGCTGGACAGGCAGGTCACCATCACGACCGGCACCCTGATCAACCTGATCCGGCGCCGGGGCGGCGAGCCGCACACGGTGCTGTCCGACAAGCCGACCTGGTACAGCGAAGAGGCCCAACGCGCCGAGGACGAACGCGTCAACGCCGAGCTGGGCAAGCTGGGGCTGTTCGGTCCGCGCGGCATGCACCCGGGATTCGTCGCGACGGTCGAAGCGATCGCGCGGCCGCAGCTGGAGTACTACGGCTGGGTCGACGGCGGGTTCCAGGGCAAGCCGGTCAGCTACCGGCTGCTCGCCGGCAGTGCCGGCGGCGAGGCCTTCGTGCTGGCCAAGCACGAGGAGCTGGACGTCGTCGTGCTGGAGTCGACGCAGCCGCACGAGCTGCTCGACGGCTTCCTCGGCCAGATCCCGAAGCTGGCGCCCGGGCGCGGGACGCCGCTCGCCGTCCCGAAGAGCCAGATCGAGGGAACCGCCCGCGGTGACGACGGCGGTGGGTACGCGGTGCTCCGCAACGACCGCCCCGCCGAGGGTTCGCAGGAGGTCGACGAGCTCCGGCGGATCTTGGCGCTACGCCGGATGGGGAGCGGCAGCCTCTACGTCGCGGCCCGCAGCCGCACCGGGGCCTGGCACCGCATCGAACGCCCGGTGAACTACATCGATACCTCGGAAGGCCGATGGCTGACCGAAGAGATTCCGGGACGTGGCGAGAACCGGATCGCCTTCACCCCCGCCGACCAGCGCGTTCTCGCTGACCGGTTACGCAGCGCACAGGGCCGGCTCACCGCTGCCTGAGGCGTCGGCCATTCAGCCCACCGTGTGACGCCTCTACTCTCGGTGATATTCATCCACAGGGCGTGTGGGTCAATGGGCTCCGGCTGGTCCACGACACGCCGAACAACGGACTTCGCGCGACACGCCGAACGAGTTTTCGGGAAGTTCTCCACACCTTGTTCACAGCCTTTGACCTGGGGATTTGACGAACCCGATCACGTTTGTCCCCAACTTGTCCACAGCTCTCGCGGCACCTGTGACTGGTTACCCCCATTCATCCCCAGGTTGTCCACAGAAGGGTCCCCATCCGGAATTGCCTTCGGCCTTCCGGGGGATCTAGCGTGCCCGCTCGGGCCTGTACTCACGGTGGCGCCCGGCGTGCCTCCGAGAGTCGGGTGACGTTCTCGCCGATCATCGGGGGACGCACCCGAAATTGTCAGGGCACGGGCCGGGCCGCGTGCTTCGAGAGCGAAGATCCGGCATACTCGAACGGGTGTTCGACACGATGAGGAGGTGGCCGGAGCGGTGGCGCTGACCGACGACCGCAGTCCGATGTATGCGGAGAACGACCCGGGTCCGAGCGACCCCGGCTCCGGCGGCGGGTTCGACCGCCAGCCACCGCAGGACATCGCGGCCGAGCAGTCCGTGCTCGGCGGCATGCTGCTGTCCAAGGACGCGGTCGCCGACGTCATCGAGGCGCTCGGCCCCGACGACTTCTACCGCCCGGCGCACCAGGCGATCTACGACTGCGTCCTCGACCTCTACGGCCGTGGCGAGCCCGCCGACCCGATCACCATCTCGGCGGAGCTGGAACGCCGGGGCGAGCTGGGGCGCGTCGGCGGCGCGCCGTACCTGCACACGCTGATCGCGACGGTGCCGACCGCGGCGAACGCGGGCTACTACGCGGAGATCGTCGCGGAGAAGGCGGTGCTGCGCCGGCTGGTCGAGGCGGGCACCCGGATTGTGCAGTACGGCTACGGCGCGGCCGCGGCCGACGGCGCGAACATCGACGAGGTCGTCGACCGCGCGCAGGCCGCGATCTACGACGTCACCGAGCGGCGGACCAGCGAGGACTACGTCGCGCTGGAAGAACTGCTGCAGCCGACGATGGACGAAATCGACGCGATCGCGTCGCGCGGCGGCCAGTCCCAGGGCATCCCGACCGGGTTCACCGACTTCGACGAGCTGACCAACGGCCTGCACCCCGGCCAGATGATCATCGTCGCGGCCCGTCCCGGTGTCGGCAAGTCGACCCTGGGCCTGGACTTCGTCCGGTCGGCGTCCATCAAGCACGGGCTGACCAGCGTCATCTTCTCGCTGGAAATGAGCCGGACCGAGATCGTCATGCGCATGCTCTCGGCCGAGGCGAAGATCCGCCTCTCCGACATGCGCGGCGGCAAGATGTCCGACGACGACTGGACGCGGCTGGCCCGCCGGATGAGCGAGGTGTCCGAGGCGCCGCTGTTCGTCGACGACTCGCCGAACATGACGATGATGGAGATCCGGGCGAAGGCGCGCCGGCTGAAGCAGCGCAACGACCTGAAGCTCGTCGTTCTCGACTACCTCCAGCTGATGACGTCCGGCAAGCGCGTCGAGTCGCGGCAGCAGGAAGTCTCGGAGTTCTCGCGGCAGATGAAGCTGCTGGCCAAGGAGATCGAGGTCCCGGTGATCGCGATCAGCCAGCTCAACCGTGGTCCCGAGCAGCGGACGGACAAGCGCCCGATGCTGTCCGACCTGCGTGAGTCCGGCTCACTGGAGCAGGACGCCGACCTCGTCATCCTGGTCAACCGCCCCGACGCGTGGGAGCGCGACGACCCGCGCGCGGGCGAGGCGGACCTGATCATCGCGAAGCACCGTGCCGGCCCGACCGCGACGATCACCGTCGCGCACCAGCTGCACTACAGCCGCTTCGTGGACCTCTCCCACGACTAACCGAGAGCGCTGTACCCGCGGACGAACGCCGTGAGGAGCCGGCCGAAGTTCGCGCGGTCCTCGTCCGGCCAGTCCGCCATGACCTCGGCGAACACCGAGCGCCGGAAGGCGTGGAGCTCGTCGAGGTGCGCCTGGCCGGCCTCGGTCGGCACGAGCACCGCACGCCGTCCGTCGCGCTGATCGGCTTCGCGGCGCAGGAGCCCCTGCTCGACGGCGCGCGCCACGAGCCGGCTCGCGCGCGGCTGGTCGACGCCCATCGCCGCACTCAAGGCCGTGACCGTGCTGGGTTCGCCGCGTTCGGCGAGTTCTTCGACGACGTCGAGCAGCTCGTGCACCGGGTCGTGCGCGCCCTGGCCGCGGGCCTTGCCGATCCGGCTCAGTGCCCGCCGCTGCTGGCTGCGGCGGATCGCGATCATCGCGCGCTCGACGTCGGCCACCGCGTCCGTCATGGTTGCCCCACCTCCGAACTACATGTAACTTTACATGCAGTTGTTCATCGACATAGTCGGAGTTCTCATGAAACCCCTCGGCTGGTGGCTTCGCCACGTCCACGAGCTTCTCGAATCCTCCATGGCCCGGGCCCTCGACGCCGAGTCGCTGAGCCGCCGGCACTGGCAGGTACTCAACACGATCGCCCTCGGCGCCCGCACGCCGGAGGAGGTCGACGCGGCACTGGCGCCGTTCGTCGCCACCGAAGGGCCGATGACGGCCAAGGTGGCCGACCTGCGCGCCCGCGGCTGGGTCGCCGAAAACGGCGAACTCACCGAAGCGGGCCGCGATGCCCACACCCGCGTCGAGGAGCGCGTCGAGGCGTTCCGCACCGCGGTGACCGGCGGGATCAGCGACGACGACTACCGCACGACGATCCGCACGCTGGAGCGCTGCGCGGCCAACCTCGAAGGTCACTGAAGGAATATCCCGGCAAGCGCCGGCGTCGGGTATCCTAGTAGTTGAACTTTCAAGCACTGGAGCCGTCGATGACCCGCACCCCGGTCCTCTACCTCAGCCACGGAGCGCCGCCGCTCGCCGACGACACCACGTGGACCCGCCAGCTCGCCGCCTGGTCGGCCGACCTGCCCCGGCCCCGCGCGATCCTGGTCGTGTCGGCGCACTGGGAGGAGGCGCCGCTGACCATCGCGGCCACGACGACCGTGCCGCTCGTGTACGACTTCTGGGGCTTCCCCGAGCGCTACTACCAGGTGAAGTACGCGGCGCCGGGCGCGCCGGAGCTGGCGGAGAAGGTGCGGAAGCTGCTTCGCTCGACTGACACGCCGGTGCACGACGCGCCCGAACGCGGGCTCGACCACGGCGCCTACGTGCCGCTCGTCGAGATGTACCCGGACGCCGACGTCCCGGTGCTGCAGGTTTCGATGCCCTCGCTGGACCCGCGGGAGCTGTTCGACTTCGGCCGCAAGCTCGCGCCGCTGCGCGACGAAGGCGTGCTGATCATCGGCAGCGGCTTCTTCACCCACAACCTGAGCGGCATGGCCCGCGCCACCGACGGGACACCGCCCGCGTGGTCGGCCGAATTCGACCACTGGGGCGAGGAGGTGGTGCGCGGCGGCGACGTCGACGCGCTGCTCGACTTCCGGCACAAGGCGCCGGCGGCGGCGCTCGCCCACCCGCGGATCGAGCACTTCGCGCCGCTGTTCGTCTCCCTCGGCGCGACCGCGGAGGAGAAGTCCGGCCGCACGGTCATCGACGGCTTCTGGCACGGCCTGGCGAAGCGGTCGCTGCAGTTCTCCTGACCCGCCCCCGAACACGAACGAGCCCCAGGAGCCGGTGTCGGCTCCTGGGGCTCGTCGTCTCCAGGGAAGGAGCGCTTTTTCGATCGTCAGGCACTCCGTGCGAGGAGACCTCGCGGCGCGTGGAGCACCTGCCGGGCTGGGGGGCCGGGCGGGTTCTGGCTGAACCCGCCCGGCGTCACCGAACTACTTGCGCTTGACCAGACCCATCAGCTTCGCGAGGAAGCCGGTCGAGTCGAGGCCCGACATCGCCGGAACCTGCGCGGCCGGGGCGGCGCTGTCCAGCACCGGCAGCTTCGCGTTCACCGGCAGGGCCGGGGCGGCGGGCAGTGCGGCCGGCAGCTTCGCGTTCACCGGCAGGGCGACCGGCAGAGCCGGGAGGCCACCCGCGGTGGGCAGCACCGGCAGCGCGACGGGCAGGCCGCCGGTCGGCAGGTCCGCACGCTTGGCGACGGGCAGGGCACCCAGGGCCGGCAGCGCGGGCAGGGCCGGCGCGGCGATCGGCAGGCCGCCGGTCGGCAGGTCTGCACGCTCGGTGTGCCCGGGCAGGGCACCACCCAGCGCCGACAGGCCGGAGACCGCGGGCAGCGCCGCGGTGTTCGGCAGGGCCGGCTTCGGCAGCGCCGAGACACCGGACAGGCCACCCGCGGCCGGCAGCTGCGCCAGCTTCGTCAGGCCGGCCAGCGGGTTGCCCCCGGTCGGCAGGTCGGCGCGCTCGGCGCCCACCGGCACGGCGACCGGCAGCGCGGGCAGGCCCTGGGTGGGCAGTCCGGCGATCGGCAGCTTGCTGGTCAGCCCGTCCAGCGAGGGCAGCCCCTGGGTGGGCAGGCCTTCGGTGGGCAGGACCTGGGTGGGCAGGCCTTCGGTGGACAGCCCCTGGGTGGGCAGGCCACCGATCGGCAGCCCCTGGGTCGGCAGGCCACCGATCGGCAGCAGGCCGGTCAGGCTCTCCAGCGAAGGCAGCCCGTCAGTCGGGAGCCCCGCGGTCGGGAGCCCCGCGGTCGGCAGGCCACTGCGGAGAGCGGCGAGCGAGGGCAGCTCGTCGGCCGCCAGCTCCGAGCCTTCGGTCGGGAACGCGATGGCGTCCTCGGCCTCGTCGATGCTCGTCATGTCGATCGCGTTCGCGGTCGCGACCCCGAGCAGCTCGAGGGGCACCCCGAAGATCTGCACCGGCAGCGCGAACGCGTGGTAGAAGTCGTAGCCCGACAGAGCGGACCCGTCGCCCGCGGTGAGGGCCTCGCCACCGTTCTGCGTGGTGAGCGTGTTGTCGCCGAAGGCGTGCGCGACGCCGCCCACGGTCACCGCGTCGCCGAACAGCTGCGCGATCGCCGTGGCCGGGATGTCGAGGATGTTGCCGGAGATGGCGCCCTCGACACCCGAGGTGGTGTCGTCGCCCGCGTTGTCCACGGACGTCGCGTTGATCCCGGTGCCGCCGGCGACACCCGCCGCGCTGACGGCGTCACCGAAGACCTGCGCCACCGGCAGCGCGTCCACGCCGACGATGTTGCCGGCCACGCTGCCGCGGTCACCGTTGGTGGTGGCGTCGCCACCGGCCTGCGACATGGTGTCGCTCGTGCCCAGGCCGTGGCCCAGGGCGGCACCCGCGACACCGTCGCTGAACAGCTGCGCGGCACCCGCGACCGGGGCCTTCACGATGTTGCCGGCCAGCGCACCGTCGTGCCCGTCGGTGAGGGCGTCGCCGCCCGCCGAGGAGTCGGTGATGTTGTCGTTCTCACCGGTGCCGATGCCCGCGAGGGCGGCACCGCTGCCGGCGGCCAGCACCGGGAGCGAGACCGGGGCCTCGATGATGTTGCCGGCGCCGGCGCCCGCGGGGCCGTTCGCCGTGACGTCGCCGCCCGCGTTGGACGTCGTGTCGGTCGAGCCCTTGCCGTGGCCCTGGCCGATGAACGCGCCACCGATGTTGGCGACCTGCACCGGCAGCGAAGCCGGCACGGTGCCCAGGTTCGAGCTCAGGAAGCCGTTGTCGTCGTGGGTGCTGCCACCGCCGCCGCCGGAGACGACCTTGGTCTCGTCGGCCGAGCCGACGCCCTGGCCGATGAACGAGCCGCCCACGCCGAAGACCTCGGCGGGCAGGCCGACCGGCACCTGGACGACGTTGCCCGAGCCGGACGAGTCGTTGCCCTGCGTGCCGTCGTACGCCCCGGCGGTGACCGTCTTGTCCTCGGTCGCCGCGCCGGACGCGTTGCCGATGTGGCTGCCGCCGATGCCGAAGACCTCGGGCGCGCCCGCGGCCTGGGTGTTGACGATGTTGCCGCCGAGGAACGAGCCGTTGCCCTTGGTGTAGCTGCCGTTGCCCGCGTTGGCGTCGGTCGTGTTGTCGTGCGCCGCGTTCGCCTGGCCGATGTAGGTGCCACCGATGCCGAAGGCCTCGACCGGCAGCGCGACCGACGGGTTCAGGACGTTGCCCGAGCCGCTCGCGTCGTCACCGGCGGTCTTGACGAAGCCACCCGAGTCGACCGTGCTGGACGAGCTGCTGCTCTCGTCTTCGCCACCGCGACCGGGGAGCGCGTCGCCGGACATGGCGTTGCCGATCCACGAGCCCGCGACACCCGCGACGTTCGCGATCGGGGACAGCGAGGCCGCGGCGCCGTTGCCGGACAGGAACGAGTCGTTGCCGCTCGTCTCGAGGTAGGTCGGGATGCCGAGGCTGCCCTTGCGGGTGTCCCCGGCCGTCGCGTTGGCGGTGGTGTTGCAGCCGTCGGAGTTCGACAGCGAGCCCCACACGGCGCCCGAGTTGCAGTTGAACTTGACCGGCAGGGCGATCGGCGCGCCGATCACGTTGCCGGAGCCGCTCGCCTGGTCGCCGGAGCTGAACAGCGAGCCGCCCGAGGTCCCGACGGTGTCGGCGGTGTAGCCGTGGCTCTGCCCGTTGCCGAGCAGGTACGAAGCGGCGTTGCCGGTCACCTGGACCGGGGTGGCGAACTGGCCCGCGACCACGTTTCCGGAGAGGGACGAGCCATCACCGCTGGTGTCGACGTCGCCGGTCTCGGTGGTGCTCTGGCTGGCCGACCCGCCGGTCACCCGGCCGGTGCCGCCCGCGACGCCGCCGCCGTTGCCGGCGATCTGGACGGGGAGCGCCCAGTCGAGGGCGACCGCGTTGCCCGCGAGGCTGGAGTCGTGCCCCGTCGTCGCGATGTCCTGGTCGTGGTTCCAGTTCTGGGTGTGGTCGCCACCCTGGACGTTCGCGTCGCCGAGCACGCCGACCGCGTTGTCCACGATCTGGACCGGGACGACGACGTCGCCCGTGACCTTGTTGCCCTTGAGGTTGTTGTGGCTCGGGGTGAACTTGGCACCGAAGGTGCTCTGGCTGGCCGGGCTCGCCTCGTCGAACTGCTTGGCAACCTCGTTCGCGGCGTTGGTGGCCGGCTTGGTGCTCAGCTCCGTCTGCCCGGCGGGCAGGTCCAGCTGGCCGAAGGGGGTGCCGACCGCGTTGTTGGCTTCCTGGATGGGAGCCGTGACGTTCAGGTCGAGCGGGGAAGCCGGGGCGTCGGGGTTGACGTTCTCGTCAGCCGAGGCGATGCCGGTACCCAGCATCAGCAACCCACCCGTGACAAGTGCGGTCTGGAGTCCGCGCTTTGCCCACGTCTGCATGGGGTTTTTCTCCTTTATTTCGGTTTCCCTTGCGGGCTTATGGGGGTGCGCTCGTCGAATTCGAAACGGGGTCCGAGCCGCACCGAGGGGGAAGGAACTTCTTGCGGGCGCGAGAAAGCGCACCGCCGTGTCACGGGTACTTCGCGGACGCGGGCGCCGTCAGATGAAGACGGACTTGGGCGCGTCGGCTACCCGTGGAAGGGAGGTGTTCAGTCGGGAGTGACGCCGGGCTGCTCGCCCGGGGTGCGCGACGTGTTCCGCAGGCCACCGCGGTAAGCGCTGGCGGCGGCGTCGTTGACGGCAGCGGAGACCCACGAGGGGACGCCGAAGTTCAAGCCGTCGAGGTGACCACCGGGGGCAGAGCTGCCACCCGGGGCGGTGGGAACGAACGGTGCGGCCGGAAGCTGCACCGGGACCAGCGGCGACGGCAGATCGCGGTGCCCGTCGCGGGACTTGCCCGCGGCACCCGTGCCGTCGTGCTGGACACCCGTCGGCATCGCGAGCGCGGCTCGCAGTGCGGCGGGGAGCTGGACGGTCGAGACGGCGACCGGGTCCGTGGCCTGGCCGGCCGGCGTGGTCACCGGCTCCTGCCCGGCCGGGGTGAGACCCGGGAGCGGGACCACGGCGCCGCGGCCGGCCGGGTCGAGCAGCTGCCACACCTGGTGGCCGAAGTTCTTGGCGGCCGGCTCGGGGGCGACGGTCTCCTCGATGACCTGGCGGGTGTCCTCCGGCTTGCGGGCGATGTGCTCGACCGCGCCGAGGGTGCGCCGCACCGGGCTGACGACGGCGTCCTGGCTCAGGTCCGCGGCCGAGTCGCTGACGCGCTCGGAAACCTCGTGCTGGAAGACCCTCGGCCGGCTCCACGACGTGGCGGCCTGGTGGGAGTCCGCGACGTTGCCCGGGATGCCCGAGACACCGTGGTTCACGTCGCCGAGGTCCCCGGCGGTCGCGGCGGTCACCGGCGTGACGGAAGAGGGGCCCACCTCGACGGTGTCCGCGGAAGCGGCGGCACCGGAGACGAGCCACGCGGCGGCGGTGCCGGCGACGGCCCCGCCGAGCACGAACAGCGCACGCGACACGAGACGGCCGGCGTGCTTGACGCCCTGCCCCTCGTTCGTCGCGGTGTCCGCCACTCGTGCTCTCCTCGTACCGGGGGATCGATCGGCCACAAGCCGTTGCGGAAGCGACCTAACCAAACCCGGGACGCGCCGCGCACCTTCGACACGACTTGATGCCCCCATCGTGTGAACGACACACTGTGTTGCCCGGTCTGACGGCGGGTGATCACGCCTGGCAGCGATCGGTGGCGGACGCGGCCGCGGGAAAGCGGCCGAATCGGGTGGTTCAGCCAGTACGGTGTGTCAGTGAGCCACGCGCGACGCGAAGACCCGTTCCTGCCGGAGCACGAGAACATCACCGGAGTGATCCCCCGGGGCCTGCGCATCAGCGCGGCGCTCGCGTGGCGGTTCATCGTGATCGTGGCCGCGCTGTACGCCGTGGTCTGGGTGATCGGCTACCTGTCCGTCGTCATCATCCCGCTGTCCATCGCCCTGCTGCTGTCCGCGCTGCTCGCGCCGGCGGTGCAGAAGCTGGTGGCGGTGAAGTTCCCGCGCGGGCTGGCGACGGCGATCGTGCTGGTCGCCGGGCTGGCGGTGCTGGGCGGGCTGCTGACGTTCGTCATCACGCAGTTCTCCTCCGGCCTGCCCCAGCTGCAGAAGCAGCTCAACGACAGCCTCAACCAGATCAAGGAGTGGCTGCTCAACGGGCCGCCGCACCTGCGCCAGGAGCAGATCCAGGACTTCATCAACCAGGCGATCGGGTTCATCCAGAACAACCAGGCGTCCATCACGACGACCGCGCTGACGACGGCGAGCACCGTCGGCGAGATCCTCACCGGCTTCCTGCTGACGCTGTTCATCACGATCTTCTTCCTCAGCGGCGGCGAGGGCATCTGGACGTTCCTCGTCCGCGCCGTGCCCGGCCGGGTCCGCAACCGCGTCGACGTCGCCGGGCGCCGCGGGTTCGCGTCGCTCGTCAGCTACGTGCGGGCGACGGCCGCGGTCGCCGTGGTCGACGCGGTCGGCATCGGCGTGGGCCTGTGGATCGTGGGCGTGCCGCTGGTGATCCCGCTGGCGACGCTGGTCTTCATCGGCGCGTTCATCCCCATCATCGGCGCGGTCATCGCCGGCGGGGTCGCGGTGCTGATCGCCCTGGTGACGAACGGGTTCATCGGTGCCGTCATCGTGCTGGCCATCGTGATCGGCGTGATGCAGCTGGAGAGCCACATCCTGCAGCCGCTGCTGCTCGGGCGGGCGGTGAAGCTGCATCCGCTGGCCGTGGTCCTGGCCATCACCGCCGGCCTGGTCGCGGGCGGGATCGCCGGCGCGCTGCTGGCCGTGCCGCTGCTGGCCGTGCTGAACGCCGGCGTCCGGTCGCTGCTGCACGAAACCAACCCGGACCCGGCCGAGGTGAACGTCCTGAAGGACCAGGCCGCGCAGCCGAACGACGCCAACCCCGGGTCGTCGACGGCCGAAATCGCGACGGTCGGCGAGGCCGAAGCCGAGTCGTCGACGGCCGAGCCGCCGAAGCGCACCGACCGGCCGTGACCGTCCGGCGGTCACCGGACCCGATCACGCCCATGTGGCGTGGCGTGCTCGCGTTCCGCGTGCTCACCTGGGCGTTCGCCTGCGGCACCGTGATCATCCAAAGCGGGCACTACCAGCGCGAGTGGCTGGCCTGGACGATCCTCGGCGTGATGGCCGCGTGGTCGGTCGTCAGCAGCTTCTTCTACCTGCGCGAGCGGACGCGGCCGCCAGTGCTGGTCGTCTTCGACCTCGTGCTCACCACCGCGCTGCTGCTGACCTCGCCGTGGGTGCTCAGCGACGCGCAGTTCGCCTCGAACGTCCCGCTCATCACGACGGTGTGGGCGGCCGTGCCCGCGGTCGCCGCCGGCGCGCGCTTCGGCGCGAGCGGCGGCGTGCTGGCCGGGCTGGTCCTCGGCGTGGCGACCGGGCTGGCGCGGGAGAAGTTCGACCTCGACGTCGCCCGCGACGGCGTCCTGCTGGCCGCCGCCGGGCTGCTGGTCGGCATGGCCGCGACGATGGGCCGGCGCTCCGCGGCGCGGCTGGAGCAGGCGCTGCGCAAGGAAGCGGCGACGGCCGAGCGGGAGCGGCTGGCCCGGTCGATCCACGACAGCGTGCTGCAGGTGCTGGCCCGGGTCCGCAAGCGCGGCAACGAGGTCGGCGGCGAAGCCGCTGAGCTGGCGAAGCTGGCCGGCGAACAGGAGATCGCGCTGCGGTCGCTGGTGACGACCGAACCGCTGAGGCCGAACGACAGCGGCACGGCGAGCCTGCGCGCCGCACTGCAGCTGCTCGCCACGTCGTCGGTGCAGGTCTCGGCGCCGGCGGACGACGTCGAGCTGCCCGCCCACGTCACCGGCGAGCTGGTCGCCATAACCCGCGAAGCGCTCTCGAACGTGGAGAAGCACGCGGGCCCCGGCGCACAGGCGTGGGTGCTGCTGGAGGACCTCGGCACCGAGGTGGTGGTGAGCATCCGCGACGACGGACCGGGCATTCCGGACGGAGTTCTCGAGCGAGCGGCCGCGGACGGGCACCTCGGTGTGGTGGAATCCATCCGGGGGAGGGTGCGCGACCTCGGCGGGAGCGCGACCCTCGACACCGGGCCCGGCCGGGGCACCGAGTGGGAGGTCAAGGTGCCGAGCACGAGGGGTGCGAAGTGAGCGACGAGCGGATCTCGGTGATGGTGGTCGACGACCACCCGATCTGGCGCGACGGGGTGGCCCGCGACCTGACCGAGCACGGCTTCGACGTGCGAGCGACCGCCCCCGACGCCGACGCCGCGCTGCGGATCGCGCGGACCGTGCGACCGGACGTCGTGTTGATGGACCTCAACCTCGGCACCACCTCGGGCGTGGCCGCCACCCGCGAGATCACCTCCGCGCTGCCGTCGACGAAGGTGCTGGTGCTGTCCGCGAGCGGCGAGCACCAGGACGTCTTGGAGGCGGTGAAGGCCGGCGCGTCCGGCTACCTGGTCAAGTCGGCGTCCGCGGCGGAGCTGGTGGACGCGGTGCACCGGACCGCGGCCGGCGACCCCGTGTTCACCGCGGGACTGGCCGGGCTGGTGCTCGGCGAGTACCGGCGGATGGCCGACGCGCCGGCCGAAGGCGCCGAGCCGCCCCGCTTGACCGAGCGCGAGACCGACGTCCTGCGCCTGGTCGCGAAGGGGCTGACCGCGCGGCAGATCGCCGAGCGGCTCGTGCTGTCGCACCGCACGGTGGAGAACCACGTGCAGTCGACGCTGCGGAAGCTGCAGCTGCACAACCGCGTCGAGCTGGCCCGGTACGCGATCGAGCACGGCCTCGACGAGGAGTAGCCCTCAGGGCAGCACCGCGAAGCCGGACCAGGTGCTCGTCGGCAGCGCCGCCTTGCCCATCCGCCACGCCGGCTCGCCCGGGTGCCAGGCGGCGAGCACGCCGTCGGCGAGCACGAGGTCACCGGAGTCCGACCAGTCGAAGCCGCCACCGCGTTTGAGGTGCTCGGTGATGAACGGCATCGCGGCGACGTGTTCCCAGTCCGGCCCGTCCAGGCGCAGCAGCCAGAGGTCGCGGGTCTGCGTGCTGGTGCCGCGGTAGGCGGGGTTCGCGAAGTCGACGGCCCAGATGCCGCCGTCGCGCGAGGGCACGACGGTGGGTGTCCTCGCGACGACCGGCCGGCTGAGCTGCCGGCGGCTGTTGTCCCGCAGGTCGACGAGGGTGAACTCGGTGAGGCCGTCGAGGAGCATCCGGTCGCCGGCGACGCCGAGGATGCGCGGCGCCTGCTGGACCGTGCGGCCGGTCTCCGGGTCGATCAGCGCGTCCGTCGACTCGGCGGCGCCGGAGTTGATGGTGATCAGCAGGCCGTGCGGGGTCCCGGCCCGGACCTGAGTGTGGCAGCTGGCGGACTGGCCGTGGGAGAACTCGCCGCCGGAGAGCGAGACGCGCTGCAGCCGGCAGGCGTCGGGCGTGTCCTGCCGGATGACCCACACGCTTTCGCCGTCGACGGCCGGCGCCACCGACCAGGCGCGGCCGAGGGAACGCGGCGGGCTCGCGGGGCCGGTGTAGACGAGGATTTCGAACGGGTCGTCGCTGCCGGTGCCGGACGGGTAGGCCGTCAGGACCGCGTGCGTCCCGACCCGGACCACGCTCAGCCCCAGGTCACCGCCGGGATAGCCGGGCGGCGTGGCGACGGGTCCGCGGTCCGCGTCGAACAGGGCGGGACCGGTGGTGGGGACGAGGGCGGTGATGCCGATGCCGCCGGTCGTCGGGGACCCGGCCAGGCCCTCGGGCAGGGTCGGCGGGGCGGCCGGCGCCGTGGTCGTGGCGCTCGGGCCCGGCGGCGGTGACGGCGTTTCGCCCGTGCACGCGGACAGCACGACCAGGGCCGCGCAGACGGCGGCGCCGCGGAATACGGGTCCGTTCAGGGTTTTCCCCCGATCTCCCTGGTGGAATCCGGTTCTACCATCGTGGGCATGGGTGAGGAAGAGACCGCGGCGGCGGAACCGCTGACCGAGACCAAGCCGTTGGGCGAGCGCGATCTTCGGGTGTCCGACGACGAGCGCGAGCACGTCGTCGGGGTACTGCAGAAGGCGATCGGGCGGGGGATGATCGACCTCGACGAGTTCACCGAGCGCACCGACCGCGCGCTGGCGTCCCGGACCCGCGGCGAGCTGAACGCCGTGCTGGCCGACCTCGCCGGGCTTTACCACCCGGCGGCCGCGGTCGCCGCCGCGCCGTCGTACGCGGCTGCTCCGCCGGTGGGCTACGGCGGTTACTCGCCCGGACGGCGTTTCGAACTCAACGCGAAGTACTCGTCGCTGGTCCGCAGCGGGCCGTGGGTGGTGCCGCCCGAGATGGTCGTGCGGAACAAGTACGGCTCGACGAAGCTCGACTTCACCGAGGCCCAGGTGCAGTCGCCGGTGGTGCACATCGAACTGGACGCCAAGTGGGGTTCGGTCGAGGTGATCATCCCGGAGCACGCGGCGGTCGACGTCAACTCGATCACCGACGTCAAGTTCGGCTCGCTGGAGGACAAGACGCGCAGCAACGGGCACCTGGGGAACCCGCGCTTCGTGCTGAGCGGCCGGGTCCACGGCGGTTCGCTGGTCATCCGGCACCCGCGGCGCGGGTTGTTCGGCTAGCCGGGGCCCTCTGCCCCCGGCGTCAAGAAGGCCTCCCCACCCAGGCATCGGGTGGGGAGGCCTTCGCCTTTGTCAGGCGCTTCGCAGATTCCTCGCGACGAAGCCGACGAGGATGGCGAACGCAACGGCCGCGAGCCCGGCGACGACGTGCAGCCCGCCGGCGAGACCGTGGGTGCGGACGACGGCGTTGCCCAGGGTCCCGACGGTGGCGATGCCGAGGGCGTAGCCGAACTCGTTGACGGTCTGGGCCAGCGACGCGGCGGCACCGGCCTTGCGCTGCGGGACCGAGCCGACGACCAGATCGGTGCCGAGCGCGACCATCGGACCGACCCCCACCGACGTCACGGCGAACCCGAGCGCGGGCCACGCGGGCCCGGCGGCGGGGTCGACGAGGGCGAGGATCGCCATGCCGGCCGCGGCGAGGGCAACACCACCGGCGATCAGGACGTTCGGCTTCACCCGGCGCGCGAGGGCGGGCGCGGCGAGGAAGCTGACGGTGGAGGCGGCCATCCCGGGCAGCAGGCCCAGAGCGGCCCCGACCGGCGAAAGGTGCTGCGCGACCTGGAGGAACTGCGCGACGAACAGCATCGTCGTGCCGCCGAGCATGCTGAACAGCAGCATCCCGCCGAGCGTGGTGCGGAAGGCCTTCGCGGCGAAGAGACTGAAGTCGACCAGAGGGTCTTGCAGGGTGCGCTGCCGCTTCACGAAGACGTACCCGACAGCCAGGCCGGCGATCAGCGCGGCCAGGGGAACGGGGTGGACGCCGTCGCGAGCCAGTTCCTTGACGCCGTAGACGGCGGGGAGGATCGCGGCGAGCGAGAGGGCGACGCTGGGCAAGTCGAGCCGGCCGGCCTGCTCGTCGCGGTATTCGGGCAGCAGCTTCGGGCCGATGACGAGCAGCAGGACCATGGCGGGCACGCCGAGGAGGAAGACCGAGCCCCACCAGAAGTGCTCGAGCAGGACGCCGCCGACCATCGGGCCGATGATGGCGCCGACGGTGAAGCAGCCGGCCCAGATCCCGATGGCCTGGGCTCGTTGCTGCGGGTTCTTGAAGAGGGTCCCGATGAGGGAAAGGGTCGACGGCGCGAGCGTCGCCCCGGCGATCCCGAGCACGGCCCGCGCGGCGATGAGCATGCCGGGCGTCGTGGCGAAGGCGGCTCCCACCGAGGCGACACCGAATGCGGCGGCCCCGATGAGCAGCAGCTTCCGCCGTCCGATCCGGTCGCCGAGCGTCCCCATGGTGACCATGAAGCCGGCGACCATGAAGCCGTAGGTGTCCATGATCCAGAGCTGTTCGGTGCCGTCGGCGTGCAGGCTGGTGGCGAGCTTCGGCAGCGCGAGGACGAGGACGAAGACGTCGAGCGAGACGAGCAGGGTGGGCAGGGCCAGCACGGCCAGGCCGATCCACTCCCGACGCCCGGCCCGCGCGGTTCCGGCCGCGGCTCCGGCCGGCGCTTCGGCGGTGATGGTCATGGCTGCTCCCTCTCGGCTCGGTGGTGCTTTCACCACTTCGTCGAGCGGGGTACGCCGGAATCGACAGCCCGGCCGTTCTTTTCGCCGAGAAGACCGTGCAGGCCCAGTTGTCAGGGGCGAGCTGCCGCCCGCGCCGCCGCCGGGTCCGACGTGGCCAACGCCGCCGCCGCCAGCGTCTCGCACTCCGCGAGCGCCGCCGAGGCCAGGCTCGCGCCCACCGCGCGGATCGCCGGGGCGTTCATCGACAGGCTCGTCAGGCCCAGACCCGCCAGGACCAGCGCCAGCCGCGGGTCCGCCGCCGCTTCACCGCAGACGCCGGCCGGCTTGCCCGTGGCCTTCGCCGCGTCGCCGATCAGCTTCAGCAGGCGCAGCAGGCCCGGCTGCCACGGGTCGTTGAGCTTCGCCACCGCGCCGAGCTGGCGGTCCGCCGCGAACGTGTACTGGGCGAGGTCGTTCGTGCCCACCGACACGAAGTCCACGGCTTCGAGGATTTCGCGGGCGCTCAGCGCCGCCGCCGGGATCTCGATCATCACGCCCGCCCGGGCGATGCCCGCCGCGCGGACGCGCTCGGCGAACCAGGCGGCTTCCTCGACCGTCGCGACCATCGGGGCCATCACCGAAACCTCGGCGCCGGAGTCCTCCGCCGCGCCGGCGATCGCCTCGAGCTGGCGGTCCAGAACCTCGGGGCGGTCGAACGCCACGCGCAGCCCGCGGACGCCGAGCGCCGGGTTCGGCTCGGCCTCCGGCGAAAGGAACGCCAGCGGCTTGTCGGCGCCCGCGTCCAGGGTCCGCACGATCACCGGCTTGCCGCGGAACGGCGAGAGCACCGCCGTGTACGCCGCGCGCTGCTCGGCCACCGACGGCTCCTCCGAGGCGTCCAGGTAGCAGAACTCGGTGCGGAACAGGCCGACACCCTCGGCGCCCGCGTCGGCCGCGGCCCGCGCGTCCGCCGGGGAGCCGACGTTGCCGTAGACCTTCACGCGGTGGCCGTCGGACGTCGCGCCCGTGCCGTTCCAGTCGGCCAGCTGCGCCACCGTCGCCGCGACGACCGGCGCCGACGGGTCCACGACCTCGACCGTGCCCGCGTCGCCGTCGACCGCAAGCGCTTGCGCGGCCAAGCCCAGCAAGCCCCGCACCGCGACGACGGCCGGGATGCCCAGTGCCCGCGCCAGGATCGCGGTGTGGCTCGTCGGGCCGCCCTCTTCGGTGACCAGGGCGAGCACCTTCGCCGGGTCGAGGCCCGCGGTGTCGGCCGGGGCGAGGTCGCGCGCGACCAGCACGCTCGGCGACGCCAGCTCGGGCACGCCCGGCGGTGCGATGCCGAGCAGCTCGGCGACCAGCCGATCGCGCACGTCGCGGACGTCGCGGACGCGCTCGGCCATGTACCCGCCCGCGGCGGCCAGCGCTTCGGCGAAGCCTTCGGCGGCCTGGTGGACGGCTCGCGCGGCGGGCAGTCCCTGCGTCTTGACCAGCTGCTCGGCCTGGGAGGCGAGCGCCGGGTCGGCCGCCATGGCGGCCGTGGTGATGAGGATCGTCGCGGCCTCGCCGGTGGCGGTCTCGGCCTGCTTCTCGAGCCGGCCGGCGACGATCGCGGCCGCCGGCGTGATCCGGGCGGCTTCGGCGGCCGGATCGGCCGGGGCGGGGGTGGCGGCGGGCTCGCCGAGCGGCTCCGCGACACGGACGACGGGACCACTCGCGCGGCCGGGGCTGACGGCGACCCCGGACAGAAGCTCAGACGACATGGTCTAGACCATAGCTCAGATACGTCTGGATATCTCGTGGTGGCGGGCGCAAGCCCCGCTGACGCACCTGTTCGAGCACCGGCCGGACCTCCTCGTGCCACCAGGCTTCGGCCAGTTCGCCGCGGCTGCGCACCGGCCGCCCGGCCAGCATACGGCGGAAACCCCAGGCCTCGGCCGAGTCGGCGAGCCGGAACCAGTCGGCCGGATCGTCGAGCCACAGCCCGAGCCGGACGTCGTCCGGCAGCGGGACGCGCTCGAGGAACATCCGCTCGGCGGTCTTCGACGGCAGGTCCGCGAGCGTCAGGCAGCGCAGCGCGCAGGCGACGGTGCTGATCCAGCGAACCCGGGCCCGGATGGTCGTGGCGCCGCGGGCGCGCGCGATGGCGACGCGGTGGTGGCCGTCGTCGACGAAGAACATGTCGGACAGGCGCACGAGCCGCACCGGCGGGAGGTCGGCCGACGTCCGCGTCAAGCGGTCCCAGCGATCGCGCAGCGCCCGGTTGCGCGGGCGGAACTCGCGGTCGAAGTCGCCGGCGCGGGCGACCGTGCCGACGATGCCCGCCAGCGGGACGTCGTAGACGCCTTCGTCGACCTCGGTCTGCTTGCCGAGCGCCTTCAAGGTTTCGCCGAGCGGCATGATCGCGAGGTGGTCGGGCCGGCGTGCCTCCGCTATCGCCCTCAGCTGAGCGGCGTAGCCGCGCCACCAGGCCGAACCGAACGAGTCGCCCATGTGAGGTGCAACACGCGCCTCGCGATGATCATTCCCCCAGGTCGGCGGCGGTGGGATAGGACGGCTGCGCGCCGTGCCGCGTCACGCTGAAGGCCGCGACGCGCACCGCACGCTTCGCCGCGGAGGCGAGGTCGGCGCCATCGGCGAGAGCCGCGGCGAGCGCACCCGCGAAGGCGTCCCCGGCGCCGGTGGTGTCGACGGCTTCGACCTCCGGCGCCCCCACGTTCGTCGTGCTGTCCTTCTCCACGACGACCGCACCCGCCGCGCCGAGCGTGACGACGGCGGCTCGCGGCCCGAGGTCCAGCAGCTTCCGGAAGTCGACGCCGGGCCCGGTGAGCCAGGCGGCTTCGTGCTCGTTGACGAGGAGGACGTCGAGCTTGGCCAGCGTCCCCGGAGAGAGCTTCGCCGCCGGCGAAAGGTTCAGCAGCACCTTGACGCCCTTTTCGGCGGCCCGCGCGACGGCGTGCTCGACGGTCGGCAGCGGCACCTCGAGCGAGGCGACCATGATCTCCACCCCGTCGAAGACGGCGTCGACATCGGTGGGCTCGAGGCTCGAGTTGGCGCCGGGGGAGACGAGGATGGCGTTCTCGCCGTCCGGGGTGACGGTGATGTAGGCGATGCCGGTCGGCCGATCACTGGTCCGGACCAGTCCGGTGTCGACACCGGCGGCACGCAGCGAGTCGAGCAGCAGCCGGCCGTAGGGATCGTCCCCGACGGCGCCGAGGAGCGCGACGTCCGCCCCGAGCCGGCCCGCCGCGACCGCCGTGTTGGCTCCCTTGCCGCCCGGCGAAAGCACGGTGTCGCCGCCCAGCACCGTCTCGCCCCCTGCCGGCCGCCGGTCCACCGCGACGACGAGGTCGGCATTGGCGGATCCCACAACGAGGACGTCGGAGTTCATCCCCGCACTGTGCCACTAAAGCCGTCCGACCAGGTCGGGAAGGGTGCGGTGGGGGAAAGTGAAGGTTTTTGTAACTTATCCGGCGTTGAGTGCGACAATCATGCGAGCAGCGGATGCCCGTCACTCGATCGGGGGATGTCTTACCCCCGGCCGTCACTATGCGGACCGGTCCCGCTCTCCAGGTGCGTCATCACGCGAAGACGTGGTGACGTTGTCCCGACCGGCGAGAGCCGGACAGGGCATCAGGTCGCCGGCGCCGATCACGTAGCCCCCCGAGTGATCGGCGTCGGCGGCGCCCCGCCACCGACCGCCTCGATTTCGGCGGTGAACTCGCGGTACCGCTCCGGGCGGTAGACCGCCACCGCCTCCCGCACCTGCCGGGCGGCGGCATCGGTGAACGCCTCCGGCAGCCGATACGCCCCCTTCTCGCCCGGTAGCCGGTGGCTCCCCAGCTCGGCACCGAGCTGCCACAGGCCTCGCAGCTCGGCGCGCCGCCCGACCGCCGCCTCGGTGAGGAACAGGTCGATCACGCGCAGAACGAGGCCGTCGTGGTCGATCGTGGTCAGCCTGACTTCGGCGACTTCCGCCCAGTCGAGCATGAACGTGGTCTGGCCCCGGCGGTACCAGCCGATCCCGTCGGCCGAGATCGTCACCGCCGTCGCGTACTCGCTCGTCCGGTACCAGCGCGGGGTGAAGGTCATGAGCCAGATCGGGGCCGCGAGGCACATCAAGCCGAGCGTGGTCAGGATCTTCAGCGCGTCACC
Organism: Amycolatopsis sp. NPDC051061; assembly: GCF_040682935.1. Lineage (NCBI taxonomy): Bacteria > Bacillati > Actinomycetota > Actinomycetes > Pseudonocardiales > Pseudonocardiaceae > Amycolatopsis > Amycolatopsis sp. NPDC051061. The sequence goes on along the minus strand of NZ_JBFBBZ010000023.1, from coordinate 40,628 downwards.
GGAGCCGATGAGCGATCCGGCGATGGCGAAGACCGCCCCCGGCACCATGATCGACCCGGCCAGCCGCCAGTACCGCTGAGCCGACCATTCGGTCGGCGCGATCTTCCGGCTCCCGTGCCCGGTGCCCGACCCGGCCCCGGCAGCCAGCACGCAGCTCGGCGACGCCAGCCTGACGCTCGCCTGCCACGGCGTGACGCGGTGGCGCAGCCGCCGGCGCCGGTGTACCTCGGACCAGGCGGCGAGGCCGAGGAAGAAGGTGATCCCCGGCGCGATCGACCACCACACCAGCAGTTTGTCGGCGGCGCGCCGGAACTCCCTCGATCCCTCGACCGGCACCGGCTCGCCGATGTCGGCCGGCGTGAGCTCGTTCAGCTCGAACCGCGCTGAACGGGTTCGACCGTCTTCGGTCGTCACATCCGCCGTGCAAAACCAGTAGAAGCCGAGACCGCCTCGGCTGATCGGACCGATCCGATCGCACGACGTCACCCGCGCGACGCCGTCCGCCGTGCTCGGCCGGTCGGGTCCGTACTGGACCATTCCGCGAGCCGTCACGCTCCACAGCCCGAGGACCACCACCAGGACGACCAGTGACTGCCCGGCGATCTTCTTCCATCGCGGGCGGCGAACCACGGGAACGGACTCGTAACCGGCTGACCGGGTTTTCGCCGGGGTCACTCGATCGAACCGGAAATCCGCTGGGTGCCAGGCTGTCCGGAGAACGGTTGCCCGTCGTCCGCGGTCACCGGGCCGGACCTCGGCACCTTGTCGACCGGGTAGTTCGTCGAGTGGTCCTCCGGGACGATCGACGTTTCGTCCCGGTCGTGCTGCTGTTCTCCCGCGGACTGACCGGGACCGGTCGTCATCTGCTCGAAGAACTTCATGAACGCTTCTTGGCCGGCGCCCTTCGCGAAGCCCTTGAACATCTCGCCCGCCGCTTGCGCGGCCGCCTCCGGCAGGTGGCCCAGGCGGCTCACCACCCGCTGCGCGATGGGTTCCAGGACACTGCAGATCGACCGCAGGAAGTCCCTCGCTTTCGCGAAGGCCCTCGCCAGCCTGCCGCATTCCTCGACCATCTTGCCGCCTTGCTGGACGGCGAAGGGGATTCCCTCCGCGGCCAGCCCGGCCGGGTACGCCGGCGGCGGGTAGCGCATCAGGATCTTGACGATCTTGGCGAGGGTATCGGTGATGAGATCGCGAATGAGGGTCCGGACGACGTCGAGGATCGTCTTGCAGATTCCGATGACCGTCGCGACTTTGGTCGCCGCGTCGGACAAAGCCGCGTACGCGTCCAGCTGCTGCTGCACGTAGACGCGGTACTGGTCCGCGACCTTGCCCTTCCAGTCGAGGCAGTTCTTCCGGACCTCTTCGGTGAGCTTCTCGGCGGTCTCCTGGACGCGCTTGCCGATCGTCTCCCACTTCTTGCCCTCGAGATCGAGAGCGTCCTGGTCGCCGGTGACCCAGTCCAACGGCTCTTTGAGGAAGTCGATGTGCTCGATCAGCCAGCCGAAGCCCCAGCTGAGCAGGGTTTCGAACGGATCCTTGAGGAGGTCCTTGGCGCCGAACCCCGCGTTCGCGAGCGAGAAAAGCCCTTCGGTCCAATCACCGTGGAGAAGCTTTTCCGCCCCACCGACCAGGTCCTGGAGTCCGCCCGCGCCCTCGAGAGCGCTGTCGACCACGTACTTCTCGGCGTCGGTCTCTTTCTTCGCCTCGTCGAGCATGGAACCGTCAGCCACCTCGAACCTCCGAGGCGCGGTTCACCAGCGCCGACGCGGACGCCTCATCCACTCGGCGCGCCTTTGCCCAGGCCGCTACCGCCTGCACGTGGTACTCGGCGCCCTTGACCGCCGAATCCAACGTCTCCCGGCTCTGTCCGGCGACGTTGTCGCACCAGAGGTCGAGCAAGCAGAGCCGGCCGATCAGGCCGAAGGCCTCCGAGCCGATGGGGTCGTTGTTGCTCAGCTCGGCGGCTTCCTTCAGCACCCCGAACGTCTCTTCCAGCTGCTTGGCGTGCTCGTCTATCGCGTCCGGGTTCTCGTCGAACCCGGGCCCGGTCTGTCCGGCCATCTTTCCTCCCCGGTCCGCCGGCTCAGCGCAGGTAGTCGCTGTCGCCGAAGTAGTCGTCATCCGTGCCCTCGTCCGCCTGCGGCCGGCGAGGCGGCTTCGGGACAGCCGGCTTCGGCGGTTCTTCCTCGGCGACGAAGCGTGCGCCGTCGTTGCGGGCTTCGAAGCCACCCTCGACGAATCCTTGTGGCCGGGGCTCGGGATATTCGCGCTGCAGCCGGCCGACCAGCTCGGTCATCGTCTCGGTCCCCGCGATCGAGGGAACTCCGGCTTCGACCGCGGCGGCGAGCCTGCTCTGCGCGGCCTGGACGGTCCGGAGGACCTCACCGGCCAGGTCGGACTTGTCGCGGACCGCGTGCCCGATCTCGAGGCCGACGAGGTTGCCGAGGTGGTTGACCTCGACCGCGATCTGGCCGTCTTTGCTGCGCTCGGCCACCGAGACGGTCGCCATCTCGGCCCGCATCAGGTCGGCCTTCCGCTGAGCTTCGGCCATCTTGGCCTCGAAGCTCGAGAAGAGTTGCTCAGGGTTCGTCACGCGAACCTCCCCGTTCACGTCAGTAGCCGTACGGCGACCGAGTGTGGCACATGGCACCGACAGTCGTGGGGGGTTCAGCTCTTTGTGACGAAGACCCTCGGGGTCGTTAATGCAAGACTCGTCGTAGTAAGCACCTAGACTGTTCGGATGAGCCACCCCACGCGAAGGGGTCGCGCGCGTGCGGCTACCGAACAGGACATCCGGCGGACCGCCCGGAAACTGCTCGTCGAGCAGGGGCCGGAGGCGGTCACCCTGCGCGCCATCGCGCGGGAGCTGGGGATCACCGCGCCCGCGCTCTACCGGTACTACGAATCCCGCGATGACCTCGTCGAGAACCTGCGGCTGGACGTCTGCGCCGATCTGGCCGACGAGCTCGCGGAGGACATCGCCGAGCTGCCGGACGACGGGATCATGCAGCTCTTCGCCATCTGCAAGGGCTTCCGGCGGTGGGCGCTCACCCACACGAAGGAATTCACGCTGGTCTTCGCGTCGCCGACCGGGGGTGTCGGGTCCGCCGCCGGGTCCGCGCTGAGCCGGGTCGACGAGCCCTTCGGGCGCATCTTCCTGGCCGCCGCCGGGCGGGTGCTCGCGCGGACCGACATCGTGCTCCCGTCGGCCAGCGGGGTGCCCGACGAGCTGCGCGACGACCTCCAGACGTTCCAGGAATCGCTGGTCACCGTGCTCGCCGAGTCCGACCGGGCCGTACCGGTGGAGAAGATCGACCTCGGCGTGACGTACCTGATGATCCAGTTCTGGGCCCGGCTCTACGGGCACGTCACGCTCGAGGTCTTCGGCAACTACCCGATCCCCATGTCCAAGCCGGACGTCCTGTTCGAGGCGATGCTCATCGACCTCGCCCGGGAGATCGGGCTCTACTCCGGCTAGGCCGCGTGGCCGCCGTCCACCGACAGGGTCGCGGCCGTGACGTACGCGCTGCCCGGCGCGGCGAGGTAGGACACCGCCGAGGCGACCTCCGAAGGCAGGCCGTAGCGGTCGGACGCCGTCAACGCCCGCTGGTCCGCCGCGTACGGGCCGTCGGCCGGGTTCATGTCCGTGTCCGTCGGACCCGGGTGAACGAGGTTGACCGTGATGCCGCGCGGGCCGAGCTCGCGCGCCAGCGCCTTGGTCAGGCCGACCATCGCCGCCTTGCTCGTCGCGTACAGCGCCATGCCCGGGCCGGGCACGCGGTCCGTGACGCAGCTGCCGATCGTGATCACGCGGCCGCCGTCGCCCAAGACGCCGGCCGCGGCCTGGGTCGCCGCGAACACGCCGCGGACGTTCACCGCCAGCACGCGGTCGACGTCTTCCAGAGACGTCTCCGCCAACGCGCCGACGAAGCCGACGCCCGCGTTGTTCACCAGCACGTCCAGCCGGCCGAACTCGGCGACGGTCGCCGAGACGGCCGCCGACACCGCGGCCGCGTCCGCCGAGTCCGCCTGGATCGCCAGCGCGCGACGGCCGAGGTTCTTGATCTTGTCGACCACCTCGGCCGCCCGCGCGGCGTTGTGCTGGTACGTCAGCGCGACGTCCGCGCCGTCCTCGGCGAGCCGCAGTGCCGTGGCCGCGCCGATGCCGCGGCTGCCGCCCGTCACCAGCGCCACCTTGCCGTCGAGGGTCATCCCCGGTTCTCCTTCGATCGAACGAACTTCCTTGACCGTTCAATCAAATCGAGAACACAGGAAAAGCACCGGCGGCTTTCCGACAGCGCGCTACAACACGATGTTGACCAGCTTGCCGGGCACCACGATCACCTTGCGCGGGGTGCCGCCGCCGACCAGCGCCGCCACCTTCTCGTCCGCCAGCGCGGCCGCTTGGACCGCGTCCGAAGCGGCGTCCGCCGGCACCGTGACGCGGGATCGGACCTTGCCGTTGACCTGGATCGGGTACTCGACCGAGTCTTCGACCAGGTACTTCTCGTCCACCACCGGGAACGGGCCCTGCACCAGCGAATCCGCGTGGCCCAGCCGGTGCCACAGCTCCTCCGCCAGGTGCGGGGCCAGCGGCGCCAGCATCAGCACCAGCGGCTCGGCCAGCTCGCGCGGCGTCGACGCGCCCGCGCCGTACACCTTGGTGACGTGGTTGTTCAGCTCGATCAGCTTCGCGCCGGCCGTGTTGAACCGCATCTCCGCGTAGTCCTCGCGGACGCCCGCGATGGTCCGGTGCAGCGCCTTGCGATCCGCTTCCGAAGCGTCCTTAGTGGACACTCGCAGCTCGCCGGTCGTCTCGTCGACGACCAGGCGCCACAGCCGCTGCAGGAACCGGTGCGCGCCCACGACGTCCTTGGTCGCCCACGGCCGCGACATGGCCAGCGGGCCCATCGCCATCTCGTAGAACCGGAACGTGTCGGCGCCGTAGTTCTCGGCCATCTCGTCCGGCGTGACGACGTTCTTCAGGCTCTTGCCCATCTTGCCGTACTCCTGGCTGACCTCTTCGTCGTCGAAGAAGTACTTGCCGTCACGCTCCACGACCTGCTCGGCCGGGACGTAGACGCCACGCGCGTCCGTGTACGCGTACGCCTCGATGTAGCCCTGGTTGAACAGCCTCCGGTACGGCTCCTTGGACGTCACGTGGCCCAGGTCGAACAGCACCTTGTGCCAGAACCGCGAGTACAGCAGGTGCAGCACCGCGTGCTCGACGCCGCCGATGTACAGGTCGACGCCGCCGGTGTCGTCCACGCCGTGCTCCGCCGCGCGCGGGCCCATCCAGTACGCCTCGTTCTCGGGCGCGCAGAACGTCTCCGCGTTCGTCGGGTCCAGGTAGCGCAGCTGGTACCAGCACGAACCCGCCCAGTTCGGCATCGTGTTGATGTCGCGGCGGTAGGTCTTCGGGCCGTCGCCCAGGTCCAGCTCGACCTCGACCCAGTCGGTGGCGCGGGCCAGCGGGGACGACGGCATCGAGTCGCGGTCCTCCGGGTCGAACGTCACCGGCGAGTAGTCGGCGACCTCGGGCAGCTCGATCGGCAGCATCGACTCGGGTACGGCGTGGACTTCGCCGTCCTCGTCGTAGACCACCGGGAACGGCTCGCCCCAGTAGCGCTGGCGCGAGAACAGCCAGTCACGCAGCTTGAACTGCACCGTGGCGGTGCCGGCACCCTTTTCGGCCAGCCAGTCGATGATCGTCTTCTTGGCCTCGGCGACGTCCATGCCGTCCAGGAAGCTCGAGTTGATCGCGGGGCCGTCGCCGGTGAACGCCTTGCCGTCGAAGCCTTCCGAGGGCTGCACGGTCCGGATGATGTCCAGCCCGAACTTCTCGGCGAACTCCCAGTCCCGGACGTCCTGGCCGGGGACGGCCATGATCGCGCCGGTGCCGTAGCCCATCAGCACGTAGTCGGCGACGAAGATCGGGATCTGCTTGTCGTTGACCGGGTTCGTCGCGTACGCGCCGGTGAAGACGCCGGACTTCTCCTTGTTCTCCTGCCGGTCCAGCTCGGACTTGCGGGAGGCGGCGACGCGGTACTCCTTGATGGCGTCCGCGGGCGTCGCCGCACCACCGGTCCAGCGCTGGTCGACGTCCGCGGGCCACGTCTCGGCAACCAGCTTGTCGACCAGCGGGTGTTCCGGCGCCAGCACCATGTAGGTGGCGCCGAACAGGGTGTCCGGCCGGGTCGTGAAGACCTCGATCGCGTCGTCGCCGGCCTTGAACGTGACGCGGGCGCCGTGCGAGCGGCCGATCCAGTTCCGCTGCATGGACTTGACCTTCTCGGGCCAGTCCAGCAGGTCCAGGTCGTCGACCAGGCGATCGGCGTACGCGGTGATCCGCATCATCCACTGGCGCAGGTTGCGGCGGAAAACGGGGAAGTTGCCGCGCTCGCTGCGGCCGTCGGCGGTGACCTCTTCGTTCGACAGGACCGTGCCCAGGCCCGGGCACCAGTTGACCGGCGCTTCGGAGATGTACACCAGCCGGTGGTCGTCGATCACCTTCTTCCGCTCGGGCGCGCTCAGCGCCGCCCAGTCACGGCCGTCCGGCGTGGGACGCGAGCCGTCGGCGAACGCGGCCTCCAGCTCGGCGATCGGCCGCGCCTTGCCCGCGTCCGTGTCGTACCAGGAGTTGAAGATCCGCAGGAAGATCCACTGCGTCCAGCGGTAGTACTCGGGGTCGATCGTGGAGATGCGACGGCGTTCGTCGTGGCCCAGGCCCAGGCGCCGGATCTGGCGCAGGTAGGTCCGGATGTTCTCCTCGGTCGTCTTCCGCGGGTGCTGCCCGGTCTGGACGGCGTACTGCTCGGCCGGCAGGCCGAACGCGTCGAAACCCATCGTGTGCAGCACGTTGCGCCCGATCATCCGGTGGTACCGGGCGAAGACGTCGGTGCTGATGAAGCCCAGCGGGTGCCCGACGTGCAGGCCGGAGCCCGACGGGTACGGGAACATGTCCTGGACGAACAGCTTGTCGCTGGGCACCGGCTGCCCCTCGACCGAGAGCGGCCCGACGGGGTTGGGCGCGTGGAAGGTGCCCTGGTCGGCCCAATGGTCCTGCCAGCGCTGCTCGATCTGACCCGCCAGCGCGGCCGTGTACCGGTGCGCCGGGACGTCGGTCCCTGTTGTCTCGGTCATCGCCGTCTTCCTCCGTGGGAACTACTCCAGAAACAACTCGACCCCTCAGCCGCATGGGCATGAGGGGTCGCCGCGCCGGCCGGGCCGGGCCCGGTCAGCGCGGCAGGCTAAGGAGCAGCCGAGCCGTGTTCACACGTTCATCGTAACTTGCTGGTCAAAGCCGTTCCGAGGGGACCGCCAGTGCGACGAACTGGGTGACCTGCGTGGGTGAGAAGTTGTTGTCGCTGACGATGACCAAGCTGCGCTCGCCGTTCGGCAGCTTCGGGCCCCAGGTCATGCCCTCGATGTTGTCCACAGTGGACAGCCCGAGGTCGGCGGCGTCGAAGAGGAACCGCTTCTTGACCGGCTTGACGTGCTTCGCGTCGCCCAGGGACTTGACGTCCAGGACGTTCGTCGCGCCCTTCGTGTCGATCTCGTAGACGCGCACCTTGTTGCCGACGCCGGTGCTGAACGAGCGCTCCATCATCAGGAACTTCGTCGGGTCGGCCTGGTCGACGGCCAGCATCGAGGAGACGCCGGTGGTGGCGAACGCCGTCGGCGGCACCGGCGCGGCGAAGAGCGGCTCCTGCGGGTAGGCGTACTGCGCCAGGATCGGGCCGAACCGCGACTGGAGGGTGATCCGCGAGAGCGCGCCGGTGGTCGTCGTCGGCTCGGGGCCGTCCTGCAGGAGCGGACCCTCGACCTCGCCGGCCAGCAGCGAGCCGAACCCGGTGAAGGTGATGCCCTCGAGCACGAGGTTCTGGCGCGGGCCTGCCGTCGGGGTCATCTTCTCGTTCGCGGGGATCGGCAGGTCGCGGACGTATTTCCCGTCGCGGCGCGCCTCGCGGATCGACGGGTCGATCAACGTCGTGGCGGTGCGCTCACCCTCCTGCGACCAGTAGTAGCCGCCGGTCCACGGGTCGACGCGCAGCTCTTCGGGGTCGATCGTCTGCTCGTTCTGCGGCTTCGAGGGGTCGTTCTGGGTGAGCGGCGGGTACGGCGTCCCGTCCGGGCGCAGCAGCGGCTTGGTGCCGGTGAAGGTGACCGGGCCGACGCCCTTCGCCGAGACCGGGAAGGTCGCCGTGTAGAAGCGGGCGGGGTTGATCGCGGACCGGTCGTCGCAGATCAGGGCGTAACCGCCGGTCCGGGGGTCGTAGTCGATGCTGGAGAGGCCGCCGACCACCGTGCCCTGGAACAGCAGGGAGTTGGGGACGATCTGCTCGCCGAGCAGACGGATCGGCCGCTGGTGACTCTCGGTGGCTTCCGCCGGCGCCGCGGCGAAAATCCCCCCGATCAGAGCAGTGGCCAACACTGTGGGCAATACACGTCGTGACATGGCCTGTAGCACAGTCGGTCAGGGTATCCGCCAGGTTGCCAGGACGTCACGCTTATCCTTGACCTCGTGTTCGCTATCGCGCTGGTTCCGGTCGTGCTGGGTCTGCTCGTCGGCTTTGGTGGGTTCCTCGGGTTCCGCGAGCGCTTGACGCGCGAAGGCGGTACCGGCGTGCGCACGCAGGCCGCGTTGCGCAGCGAAGAAGCGTTCAAGCTGGCCAACCGCGTCGCGGGGCTGCCGACCATGGCCGGCGGCGCGATCTCCGTGCTCACCGGGCTGGCGGGGCTCGCGATGCCGACGTCCGCCGGCCTGATCTCGGCCGCGCTCGCCGGGGTCCTGGCGATGCTCGTGCTGGTCATGGGCGGTGGCGTGCTCGGGAACCGGGCCGCGCTGACCGTGCCCGCGCCGGCTCCGGCCGCGCCCGCGGGCTGCAGCGGCTGCGCGTGCGGCGCCGGCGGCTGCGGGGTCTTGCAGAAGGAAGAAGCTTAATTCCGCTGGAGGTCGCCCGGGTGGGTGGCCAGGAGGGCCAGCGGGATGCCCTGGCGGCGCAGCACCTGGCTCCACAGGTCGCCGCTCGGCGAGGCCAGGATGTCGCTCGGCAGCGCGGGCACGATGAGCCAGTCGGCACGCTCGATCTCGCGGGCCAGCTGACCGGAGTCCCAGCCCGCGTACCCGGCGAACACGCGCACGCCGCGGACCTTCGGCACCAGCGCCTCGGGGTCGGTGTCCAGGTCGACCAGCGCGACCGGGCCGCGGACCGCGATCACGCCCGGCACGCTCGCCGCCGTCTCGCCGGTGCGCAGCGCGGCCAGGCACAGCGCCGTCTTCTTCTCGACCGGCCCGCCGACGAACACCGCCTGCGGCTCGGCGACGTGCCCGCCCCAGTTGGGCAGCACGTCGTGCACGGCGACGTCGCTCGGCCGGTTCAGGACCACGCCGAGCGTGCCTTCGTCGCGGTGATCGATGACGAACACGACGGTCCGCTGGAAGTTGGGGTCGACCATCGTGGGGGCGGCGACCAGGAGCGTTCCCGGTTCAACCTCGGCGTCCGCTGGCACGCGACCCATGATCCCACCCCCGGCCCGGCGAATTACTTCGGCTCGGGAACAATCGCCCCACCCGCCTCGTTTGAACTCTGGTCGGCGCACTCCGTGTCCCCCGGGCTCACTGAAGAACCGCCTTTGTGGAATACCGTCCGGCAGGAGCCACACTGCGCATAGCCGCCGAGAGGCGACCTCAGTGCGTCGACCACCCACTACGCTGGGTCCGTGACGATCAGCGCTCGAACGGCGACAACGCGCAGGGGGCCGCGGGAGCTGCTCAAAGACCCCGACTTCCGGCGTCTTCTGTTCACCCGCTTCGCCGCGAGCTGGGGTGACGGCGTCTTTCGCGCGGGTCTCGCCGGAGCCGTGCTGTTCAACCCCGAGCGGGCCGCCGATCCCCTCGCCATCGCCGGTGGGTTCGCCGCGTTGCTGCTGCCGTACTCCGTGGTCGGCCCCTTCGCCGGTGCGCTGCTGGACCGCTGGGACCGCCGGAAAGTCCTGATCTTCGCGAACCTCCTGCGCGGCTTGGCGATCGTCTTGGCCTCGGCCGCCGTCGGGTTCGGCTTCGGCGGGGTCGGCCTGTTTTCGCTGGCCCTGGCCGCGGAAGGCATCTCGCGCTTCATCGGCTCCGGGCTTTCGGCGTCGCTGCCGCACGTCGTCGAAGAAGAGAGCGTCGTGACGGCGAACGCCTTCGCCACGACGCTCGGCTCGTTCATGGCGGTCATCGGCGGCGGCTGCGCGATCGGCCTGCGCGCGCTGTTCGGCAGCAACGACGTCGGATCGGCCGAGGCCACGGCGTTCGCGGTGCTCGGCACCGTCGTCTCGGCGTTCATCGCCCGCGGGTTCGCGCGCGGGGTACTCGGGCCGTCGGTGGTCGACGAGCCGACGAACCCCGTGCTGGCCGTCGCACGCGGGCTGGCCGACGGTGCTCGTCACGCCTTGCGCGCGCCGCGTGTCACGGCCGGGTTCATCGCGCTGTTCGCGCACCGGGCGTCGTTCGGGGTGTCGCTGCTGGTCACCGTGCTGATGATGCGGAACTACTTCACCGACCACGGCCTCTTCCGCGCCGGCCTGCCCGGGCTCGGGCAGATGGCCGCGCTCGCCGGGGCCGGCATCCTGATCGCCGGGCTGCTCACCGCGCGGCTGCTCCGGAAGTTCGGCCGCCTGCGCGCGGTGCTCGGTTCGCTGCTGCTCGCCGCGATCGCGCAGTCCGCGCTGGGCCTGCCGATGGTGCTGCCGCTGGCGCTGCTCGCGTCGTTCGTCATCACCGGCGCGGGGCAGGTGCTGAAGCTGTGCGTCGACTCGTCGATCCAGCTCGACGTCGCCGACGAGGCCCGCGGCCGGGTGTTCGCGCTGTACGACACGCTCTTCAACATCACGCAGGTCGCGGCGGTTTCGCTGGGGGCGCTGGTCGTCCCGGACGACGGCCGCTCGCCGGGCCTGCTCATCGCGGCGACCGTCTGCTACCTCGTCGGTGGAGCCGGGTACGTGGTCGCGCGGCGCCGTGCGGTTCGCTGAGGAAAACACCCGAACCGGTCACGGTCACTGCTCCATTGGCATTAGGGTGACGGCAAGTCATTAGTAGGTTCGAGGGACACCGGGGGGACCTGTGACCACCGCGGGCGACGACCGTGCACGGCTCGAAGCACGCAATGCCGCGATGAAGGACCAAATGGACACCCTCCTGGAGAACTTCGAGCGGCAGACGGCGCAGCTGCGTGACGCGCAGGCCGCGGCCGCGGAAACCACCGCTCAGGTCGATTCCCCCGATGGTCTGGTCCGCGCCACGATCGACGCCGGCGGCAACCTCGCGAAGCTCGAGTTCGCGCCGAACGCGTTCGAACGCACGACGCCCGCGCAGCTCGCGAACACCGTCCAGACGGTGGTGCGTCAGGGATCGCTGCAGGTCAAGCAGAAGATCGCGGAGCTGATGGCGTCGATCACCGAGGGACTGCCCGACCTCGCGGACCTCGTCGAGGGCGCGCCGTCGCTGGCCGGGCTGGTGCCGCGGTTCCCCGACTTCGTCGAGGAAGAGGCGCCGGCGCCGCGGCCCTCGTACGAAGAAGGCGGCTCGATCCTGCGCAACGAGGCCGTGCCGCCACCGGCGCCCGCGCCGCTGAGTCATTCCGAGCAGTCCGCCCCCAAGCGCGTCCGCCCGCCGCGTGACGAGGACGAGGAGCCGCCGACGTCCTGGATGACGAGGGGCGACTGATGCCCGAAGGGGGCTCCGGCTTCACCGCGGAACCCGACGCGGTCCTGCGCGCTTCGAACGGCCTGACCACGGCGGCGGACGGGCTGGACAGCGCGCTGAAGACGTTGCAGGGCGCCCTCGACGCGCAGGGCGCGTGCTGGGGCGACGACGACTCCGGCAAGGAGTTCGCGAAGGACTATGTGCCCGGTTCACAGGGCGCCGTCGAGGGCTTCGCCAACCTCGTGCAGGGGTTGCGCGGGATGCAGCAGAACGTCGCCAAGTCGATGAAGGCGTTGTCGGGCGCCGACGAAGACGTGACTTCGCAGCTCGGCAAGGGGCAATGACCCGTGGGTATGGAGATGCCCGACGCGGTCAAGTGGCTGCTGCCGATCGTCGTCGGGGAGAGCTGGCCCGAGGGCGATGAGACCAAGCTGCGCGCGCTGCGCGACGCGTGGCACACGGCGTCTTCGGCGATCGCCCCGGCGTCGGAGGCCGGTAACCAGGCGGCGTCCGGCATCCGCGACAACTGGACCGGCGACGGCGCCGACGCGTTCGTGGAGCAGTGGAAGAAGTTCGTCGAGGGCGACGAGGCGTACTTCAAGCAGCTGGCCGACGCGACGAAGGCGTTAGGCGATTCGTGCGATCAGACGGCGCTGGACGTCGAGTACACGAAGTACATGATCATCATTTCGCTGATCGTGCTGGCCGCACAGATCGCGGCGATGATCGCGGCGGCGGCGGTGACGTTCGGCGGCTCGACGGCGGGCATCGCGCCGGCGCAGGTGGCTACCCGGATGACCGTGCAGATGCTGTTCCGGCAGCTGCTCGAGAAGCTGGCGCAGCAGGGGTTCAAGCAGGTCGCGAAGGAGCTGCTGGAGCAGCTGCTCAAGCAGGGTCTCAAGAAGATCGGCATGGAGATCCTCAAGAACGAGGCCATCAACCTGGGGATGGACGCGGGCATCCAGGGCCTGCAGATGGCGAAGGGCGATCGCCAGAGCTGGGACTGGTCGAAGACTTCGGACGCGGCGATTTCCGGCGCGGTCGGCGGCGTGGTCGGCGCGGCTTCCGGGTCGATCGGGCGCGGGGCTACCGAGGGGCTTTCGCATTCTGCTGGTGGTCAGGTTGCTGACGCGGCTCTCCGAGCGGGGGGCCGGGGGGCGGTCGAGGGGGTTGCGCAGACGGTCGGGCAGGCGGCGGTCACCGGTGATTTGGGGTCTTTGACGCCGGAGCAGCTGCTGACCGGCGCTTCCAGCGGGGCGGTGGGGGGTGCCGTCGGGGGCGCGAAGGAGCAGATGCACTCGGTTCACGAGGCGAACATTCCGCGGGATCCGGGTTCTTCCGGGGAGTCTCGGTCTGGGGATGGTTCGGGTGAGGAGCCGGGGTCGGCTTCGGAGCCCGGATCGCGGCGGGAGACGTCGGCCGAGGCTGAACAACACGCGGACAGCGCGCCTGCTCAGACGCCGGAACGTCAGTCCGTCGAGCCGCGGCACGCGGCGGATGAGCCCCCGCGTCCGAGTGCGGACCACGTCCAGCAGGCAGGACGGCCGGAGGTCAGGGCGCCGGCCGACAGTCCAGCACCGCAGCAACCGGCCCCGGCGCCGAGCCAGCCGGTGGGCGAGGCGGCACCGGTCTCGTCGCACGGTGCGACGCCGGGTTCGGCGGGCGCACCGTCGAGCGGCGGCTACGGCATGGCCCCACCGGAACCCGGCCGCCAGATCGGTGGACGCCCCCAGGACAACGTCGGAGCGGCCGGCTTCACGGGCGGCACGAACCAGCCCTTCGCGGCCGACGGGGGGACGGCGCCGTCCCAGAGCGGACCGTCGCCGCAGCAGGCCCCGCCCCCGGGCGGACTCACGCCGCCCCCACCGAGCGGAATGCCGAACGGCGGTGGTGGCCCCGGACTCGCAGGTGGCCCAGGTCCGCGCCCGACTGGCCCGGCACCGCAAGCTCCGATGCCCCCGCACGAACAGCCACGACGGATGCCGCCGCAGGACCCGCGCCGGATGCCGCCGGGTGGCCAGCCGATGCGTGGGCAACCGCCGATGCCGTCGGGTGGGCGGCCGTCGCAGGCCGGCCAGCCACCGCACAGTGGCCAACCGCAGAACGGCCGGCCACACAGCGGGCAACCGCACGGCGGCCAGCCACCCGGCGGGCAACCGCACGGCGGGCAGCCACCGCACGGTGGGCAGTCGCAGGGCGGGCAGCAACACGGCGGCCAGCCCCCGCACGGCGGCCAACCGCAGAGCGGGCAGTCACACGGCGGACAACCGCCGCGCGGTGGGCAACGGCCGCCGGGAGGTCAGGCGCCGCTTGGTGGGCAGCCGCCTCGGGGTGGGCCGCCGCCGCAGGGTGGGCATCCCTCTCACCGGGGTCAGCCGCCGAACGATCCGCGACGGATGCCGCCGCGGCCGCCGGTGGGGCCGCAGGGTGGTCCGCCGCAGCCGGGGATGCCGGGCGGGCAGCGTCCCGCGGGGTACCCGAACCAGCCACGCGGACCGCAGGGGCCGACTCCGGGCGGACGGCCGCCGATGCCGCCACCGCCGACTGGCCGGCCGCCGATGCCGCCGCACGATCCGCGGCTGGGTCCGCCGCGCCCGATGGGGCCGCCGCAGGTTCCGCCGCCGCGGTTCGGTCCGCCGCAGGAACGCCTTCCTCGTGGTCCGCAGGGTCCCCTCGAGCCGCCGCGACCCACAGAGCAGCCGGCCGCGAGGCCGGTGGAGCCGAACCTGCCCGTGGCCGAGCACGCTCCGGTTCAGGAGCGGCCGGTCGAGCCTGCTGAGCACGCGCCGGAGCCGTCGACGGACCAAGAGCACGCCGGTGGACCGGAGCACGAGCCGACCCACTCCGAAGACGAGCCCTACCTCGCCGATCCCGGGTTTCGGGCCCAGGACCCCGCCGGCGTCACGCGGATCGAGGACACCTTCCTGGACTCCGGGCGGCAAAGCCCGGAAACCGGCGAATGGCGTCACGAACAGGTCCGTCGCGAGGCCCTCGCCAAGCGGGACGAGTTCCATCCCGGCATGTCCGACGAAGGCGCCTTCGCCGTGCACGCCTACACGCGGCACGAGCTGGTCGGGCCGCTCAACCGGGCGCTGCGGCTCGGGGGCCCGGAACTGATCGACCTCGCCCCCCAAGCCGGGGCGCTCGTTTCGGGACTCAACGAAATGCCTGCCCACGTCGGCACCGTCTCGCGGCGGGTCGACTTCCACGGGGATCCCTCGCGGCTCCAGGCCTTCCTCGGGCGGTTCCACGAGGGCGCGCACATCACCGAGCCCTCCTTCCTCAGCTCGTCGAAGGTCGACGCGGAGCATCCGCGCAGCACTTTCGCCGGCGAGGTCGAGATGCGGATCGAGTCCCGGACCGGCCGCGACGTCGAGTCCATGGCCAGCATCGGGCGCGAGCGCGAGGTGCTCTTCAAGGCCGGGTCGCAGTTCGAGATCACCGGGGTCGAAAAGGGGCCCGGGCACCCCGGGCACCCCGATTTCGAGAACCGCCCCGGCGCCCGGGACCAGCCGCAGTGGATCGTGCACGCCGAAGAGATCGCGCCCGGGGATCCGCGGTATCGCGGTGACACCCGGGACGCGATCGACGAACGCCGTGCCGCCGCCCGCGCCGACGAAGAGCGCTTCGAGCGGGAACAGGCCGAAAAGGACGCGCGGTTCTACGCCGAGTACCCCCATCTCAAGCCGTCCGGCGATCTGTTCAAGCTGCTCGGTGGCGACGACTCCGCGCCGCCGCCCGCCGAAAAGCGTCCGCCCGCCACGAACGCGCCCGAAGGTGGCTGGTCGCAGCTCGCCGAACCGCTGACGCCGGGCGGCCCGCCCGTGCTCCACGCCGGGTCCGTCGAGACTCCGCAGCAGCACGCGCGGCTCGTCCGGGACGCCGTTCCCGAACTCGCCGCCGTCAACACCCGCAACCACTACAGCCCGGGCGAACACGGCTACCGGACGAACTCCGCCGAGTCGATGACCGCCTTCGACCGGCGGATGAACGGTGAGGACGTCGTCGCCGGGCCTGCCCGGGGAGAGAGCCTCAGCGGGCCGTGGAGCGGCCGGGGCAGCTTCGACGACGTCGCGCGCGACCTCGGGGGACGTCCCGTCGGCGCGCGGTCCGCCGTCGCCTTCGAGCACGCCGGTGGCGACGCACTGGTCGCCGCCGTGCACACCGAGCACGGGGTCCTGTTCGCCGATCCCGTCACCGGGCGGCTCGCCGAACTGCCGCACGACGCCACCGGGATCCGCGAGCTGCCCCTCGGCGGCGAGGCACCGCACGAAACGCCGTCGATCACCGACCGCCTCGGCCCGGCGCCCGAACGGCTGCCGCACGACGAGGGCTACCTCTTCGACGACGACCACCGCGGGACCCCGGCCGACCACGAGAGCATCCGCCGCGCGGTCGGCGACGAACGCATCTACCAGGACATCCACGACCGCGCGCTCGTCCGCCGGGACGCCGCCGGCCTGCCCCTGACCGACGACGGCGCCGTCGCGGTGCACGGCTACACCCGCGGCGAGTACGCCTACGACGTCAACGAGGCCCTGCGCCGCGGCCCGGGTCACCCCGGTTTCGACCTGGCGCAGGCGAACGCCCGCGCCATCACCGACGGCCTCAACCAGGTCCCGCGCACGTCCGGCGAGACCATCCGCGCCTTCGACGTCAGCGGTGACCCGCGGCTGGCCGAACTCGTCGCCGGGCCGTACGAGCCGGGCGCGGTCGTCGTCGAGCCGTCCTTCTCGAGCGCGTCCATCAAGACCGGCGAGTTCTCGACCAGCAAGTTCGGCGACGACGTCGAGCTGCACGTCCGGTCGGACAACCTCCGCGACATCTCGAAGCTCGCCGAAAACCCGTCCGAGCGCGAGTCGCTGTCGCCGCCCGGCACGCAGCTGCTGGTGCACGAGCGGCGGCTGGAGCTCACGCCCGAGGGCCGCCGCAAGTGGGTCATCGAAGCCGAGGAGATCGGCCCCGGCCACCCGCGCTACCTCGATTCCGAGGCCGCGCGGCAGAAGATGGCCGAGCGCCGCGCCGAGAACGACCACGACGCGGCCGAGTTCGAACGGCGCAAGCAGGCCGCCCTGATGGAACGCCTCGGCGGCTTCGGCGAGCCGGAGCACGTCACGCCGCAGCCCGAGCCCCCGAAGGTCAGCGACGTCCTCGACGGGCCGGCCGAGACACCGCCCACCCCCGAGCCCCAGCCGGACTACTCGAGCCTGGTGCGCGCGACGAACCCGCCCTCCGAGCCGGCCATCCACGCCGGCGCGGCGACGCCGGCGGAGCGCGCGGCCTACGTCCAGGACCGGCACCCGCACCTGCGCGAGGTCAACCCGGGCTTCCACCAGCCGGGCGCGCTGGAAAACGGGTACCTGTCCAACTGCACCCGCGCGCCCGAGGCGTACCTGGACCGGCTGCGCGGCGGGGACATGACGGCGGAGCCGATCCTCTTCCACGAGATGGGCACCCGCGGCACGCTGGAGCACCTCGAGGGCCGGTTCGGCGAGACGTTCTCCGAGCGCGGCAGCTACGACGACGTCATCCGCGAGATGCGGGACAAGCCGCTCGACCACCACGCCGTGGTCGCGGTGAAGTACGAGGGCCCGAACGGCGTCGAGTACGGGCACGTCGCGATGGTCGTGCACACCCGCGACGGCGTCGCGTTCATCGACCCGCAGTCCGGCGACCTCCTGCACCTTCCGCAGCCGCCGAAGGGCATCAAGCTGATGCACGTCGGCACGCCGGAGGAGGCGCACGTCCAGACCGAGCACGCCGAGACGACCGAG
Source organism: Amycolatopsis sp. NPDC051061 (assembly GCF_040682935.1). Classification (NCBI taxonomy): domain Bacteria; kingdom Bacillati; phylum Actinomycetota; class Actinomycetes; order Pseudonocardiales; family Pseudonocardiaceae; genus Amycolatopsis; species Amycolatopsis sp. NPDC051061. Next base: position 23,162 of record NZ_JBFBBZ010000023.1, on the reverse strand, counting down.
CACGGCGGCTACGGCAGCGCCCCGCAGTCCCGGCTCGGCGAGCTCCTCGCGCAGCCGCGGGTCGCCGAAGCGCTCGCCGGCGCGACCACCGATCTCGTCGTCAAGGACCACGAGGGGAACCCGCAGAACCTCGGGCCGGTCGGCGAGTTCGTCCGGACGCGGCTGGCCGGGCACCCGGAGCTGGTGGAGCTGCTCCACGACCCGGCCAACGAGTTCTTGACGCGCTCGCTGCTGCGCAAGCCGGAGACGATCGCGAGCCTGCTGGTGCACGACGAGGCCATCCCGATCCTGGCCGACGCGGTGCACGAGGTGCACCACCCGGCCCCGGACACGGAACCGGTGGCACCGCACGCGGACCCGACGCCGCTGACACCCGAGCAAGCCGAGACGTCGCGGGAAGTGCTCGACGAGGCGAAGGACCATCCGAACGCACACCGCAAGCAGGCATCGTTCGACCCGGGCAAGCTCGGAGATGAGGCGCACACGCGGGAGTACCTCGCCGAGCGCTACCGGGAAGCGGCTCGGGCCGACCTCAAGCTGAAAGAAATCCTGCCGCCGCTGGCCGAGGAGACCGGCGGCCACGCCGGGTTCCGGCCCGGGCCGAAGTCCGAAGGCCGGGCGATGGACAAGATCAACACGAACTACGACGGCGACGCATCGCGGCTGGTCGATCTCGCGGGCGCGATGATCCAGTTCGAACGCGTGCAGGACGCCTACGCCGCGTTGGCGCGGATCGCGGAGCATCCCGACCTGGAGGTCGTCGACTTCGACGACCGGTTCGCGAACCCCGCTCCGGCGGGCTACCGCGACCTGCAGATGAGCGTGCGCATCGACGGGCACGTCGCCGAGCTGCGCCTCCATCTCAAGGCGCTGGACGACGTCTCGGCGTACGAGCACTCGCTGTACGAGGTGCGACGTGACCTCAAGGCGCTCAAGAAAGCCGAAAGCCGACCACACACCGCCGAGGAACAGGCCCTGATCGACGGGCTGGTCAAGCGCGAACGAGAGCTGTTCTGGGACGCGCTGCAGGGGAGTCTCTAATGGTTCATACGCCGTCCTACTTCGAGTACTACGACCACACGTACGTGGTCGAGAGCACGCCCGACGGCGGGCTGACCGGTCGCATCTTGAACTGGAAGACCGGCGCCTTCGAGGAAAAACCGGAGCACGTCACCGATGTGCTCCTCGACCACAGCCCGGACATCCGGAGCCTCGACCGCGAACGGTTCGTGCGCCGGACCGAGGAGGAGCGACACCACTACCTCCGCGGTGACGGGCCGATCTTCGCGCTCTACCAGACCATCGACGCGATCTGGGCCGCGACCGAAGAGGAGCACCGCAAGATCACCAAGGAGGAACGCGCCTTGATCGACTCGCTGTACCGGCGCACCTTCAAGATGTGGGAGGACGAGTTCGCCCGCCGCGACGCCGGCGAGGCTCCGGCCTTCACCTTCACCTCGGTGCTGGCGCGATGATTCACGTGGAACATCGACTTTCGCCCGAAGAGCAGCGCACTGTCCTGGTGCAGCTGGGAAAGCTCGTCCGCGAGCTCCGGACCGACGCCGCCGGGCCCGCCGCGATCGACTTCCGGCAGGTCGGGACGCACACCGAACTCCAGGGCCACAACGCGACGACGTCCGACGCCGTCGCCGAGCTGTTCACCGAGCTGCGCAAGGGGATGTACGCCGAGGACCGCGGCACCTGGCTGCAGGCGCGGTTCACGCTCACCCCGGACGGCACCTTCGACTTCGACTTCGCGCTCGACGACGATCCGGTGTGGACGGACGCGCCGCCGTCGGCCGCCTACCCGGACGAGCTCGCCGCGTTCCCGCGCGCCGAGGAGCACATCCCCGACTGGTGGCGGCTGCGCGCGCAGCTGCCGCTGGGCGTGGTGTTCCGGCACGCGGACGTCGGCGGCCCGGACGCCGAGCGGCCGCCGCTGACCGACACCGAGGTGCCGCTCGTGCTGCAGTACCTCGAACGGGAAGCCGTCGTGCACGAAGACGGCGACGAGCGCTTCCACACCGACGGGGCCTGGATCTGGTCCGAGTCGGTGGCGCGGTTGCTGGCCGAGGACGGGCTGCCGCCCGAGCCGGACCTGGTCGCGCACATCCGCCGCCACCACTACCAGCCGCCGTACGTCGAGCTGCTGGTCCGGCGGACCGCCGAAGCGGACCTGCTGGGCAAGCCGCGGCCGAAGCCGAGCCGCGCGGACGTGAAGAAGACGAGCGGCGACGTCGTCGCGGAGCTGGAGACCACGCCGGATCCGAAGCTCGGCGACGAAGACCTGCTGATCGTCCTGGTCCAGCGGCTCGGCGAGCACGGGGTCTGGCCGGAGGCGTACCGCGTCGGCGGCCGGGCCGACGGCACGTGGTGCCTCAACTTCACGCCCGACGGCTGGGAGGTCGCCGCCCACGCCGGCGAGGAGCCCCGGGAGCCGAAGTACTTCGAGCGGCTCGAAGACGCCGCTCAGCAGCTGCTCGGGGCGTTGCTGCTGCACCCCGCCCGGATGACCGCCGGGCACGAAACACCCTTGGAAACCGCCAAGGAGCTCGACGACTGGCCGGTCCACCCGGCTCCAGGTGAGCCTCCCCTCACCCTGCTCCGCAACAAGCGCATCACCCGGCTCGTGGCGGGTACGGTCGTTCTGCGCTTCGGCGAGGAACCCGGCAACCTCGTCCACCACGGGGAGGTACGGTTCGCCACGACGTCGCTGCCGCTGGAACGTGAGCGGGAGCGGCGGAGCTACCGGCTGAGACGCCCTCTGCACGTGATCACCGGCATCACGGTTCCGTGGGCGAACCTGCCGGGTGGCGCGGTGGCCTTCGTGCTGCCGAAGACGATCGCCGAGCACGAGTCCGACGGAAGCCTGGAGAGGATCGAGTAGGTGGAAGCGGCGGAAGCGGTTGCCAAGGTCGGCCAGTGGCTGCGCGCGGTGCACGGCCCGGACGTCTCCGGTCCCGCCGGGCTCCGGGTGGACACCGAGAAGGTGCTGCGCATCCCCGAGGGCTGGTCGGTGCCCTACAACACCATCGAGTTCCTCGACGAGGGCCGGCCGGAGAAGGAGATCTTCCCGCCGCCGTCGGTCGTCGTCCGCGAGCCGGACGGCGAGCTGCGGCAGGCGCACCCGCACCCCGGCGGCCTGTCGGTGCCGGTGGCGTTCCCCGGCCAGGAGAACTGGCGCGAGGTCGTCGACCCCGAGTACGTCAAGGCCGGGCTCGGCGAGCTGGGCGTGCCGCTGCAGGCCGTCGCGGGCTGGGTGAAGGTCGACGCCGAGGGCAACCAGACCGGCGAAGAGCGGGAGAACCCCGAGTACAAGGCGGGGCCGATCCGCCGTGGCTACCCGAAGCCGGAGAACACCCTCGAGACGCTGCTGTCGTTCGCCAGCGTCGGCTGGCTGACCCGCGAGCTGCTGCTCATCGGGCTGATCCGGTGCGAGGTGTTCGTCCCGCTCGACCTGGAGACCGGCAAGACCGACCGGTTCTACTTCGCCGAGGAGCGCAACGAGCTCAAGGTGTTCAGCTCGACCCGGAACCTGCCCTCGCGCGAGCACGGCTGGTGGAAGGTCGACGTCGCGACGCTGGCCGAGTTCGAGCACCCGCCGAACCTGGTGATCAACGGCGGCCCGACGACCATCGAGGACGTCTCCAGCGGCGAGCTCGCCGGGATCGTCCAGCGCTTCCCGCGGCACGAGCCGCGCATCGACGTGCACGGCCGCTGCCCGGAGGCCGAGGAGGACCTGATCCGCGTCGCGTCCGACACGGCGTCGCGGATGGGTCTGCCGGATCCGGTCAAGCCGCCGCTCGCCGCGGCCGAGAAGGCCCGCAAGCGCGGCTACGAGCTCACCGCCGAGGAGTGCGCGAAGACCGTGCTCGGCGAGTCGTGGCTGAAGCGGCTGCAGATGCCGGAGCCGCCGCGCAGCAAGCCCAACGACCTGCGCGCGAACGGCCTGGCGCCGACGTACGACAACGCCGGCCGCGCGACGCCGCGGCTCGACACCTTCGGCAAGTACTTCGAGCAGGACCTCGACGGCTTCCGCTACGGCTGGCAGCGCGTCACGGGCGCGTACGTCGGCTTCGCGCTCGGGGAGGCCCTCGGCGCGGCCGTCGACCGGATGATGCTGCACGACATCCACGCGAAGTTCGGCATCGAAGGCGTCACCGACCTGGTGCCGGCGTTCGACCAGGCGGGCCGGATCGGCTCGCTGACGCAGCGGCTGCTGTTCTACACCGAGGCCGCGATCCGCAGCCCGCACCGCGAGCAGCCGGAGTCCCGCGAAGCCGAGCAACTCTTCCCCGGGGTGGTCCGCGGTGCGCTGCAGCGCTGGCTGCGCACGCAGGGCGCGCCGCTGGAGGACGCGGACGGCTGGCTCGTGCAGGTCGCCGACCTGCACGCCCGCCGCGACGCCGACGACGTCGAGCTGAACTCCTACCACCAGCTCGCGACCGAAGCCGGGGGCGCGCCGCCGCTGTCCGGCCCGGCCGCGCTGATCCCGGCGCTGCCCGCCGCGCTGACCATGGCCGGCCCTGGGAGCGGGTTGAGCGGCGGTGCGCGCCAGGCCGTGCGCGACCTGGCCGGCGTCACCCACCCGACCGAGCCCGACCTGGCCGCCGCGACCTACCTGACCTGGCTGTTCGAGCACGCGCTGACCAAGGACGCGTTCAGCTTCCCGATCTGGAACCTCAGCCGCGAGGTGCTCAACCCGGACAACCAGTACCAGCAGGGTCCGGAGTGGACGGACATCAAGGACATGGTCGCCGAGTCGGTGCCGTTCTTCGGCGAGCACGGGCTGCCCGACCTGCGGATGCCCGAGCTGATCGGCGACGGCAAGTCGACGCTGTCGGTCCTCGGACGCGCCTTCGCCGCGTTGTCCGGCTTCGAGAACTACCCGGAGCAGGCGCTGCTGCGGGCCGTCAACCACTCCGGCCGCAGCGCGCTCACCGGCGCGGTCGCCGGCGCCCTGCTCGGCGCGCGCACCGGCATCCCCGGGCTGCCGCAGAAGTGGGTCGACCAGCTGGAGCTGCGCTACCTGGTCGAGAACGTCGCTTCGGACGCCTACTGGCACTTCGACCGGCACTCGGCGCTGAGCGCGCTCGGCGACGAGTGGATCGAGCGGTACCCGCGGCGTTGACGCGAGGATGGGGAGAATGACAGAAGCGGAAGCCATCGACGACGGCTTCGTCGAGTGGCGGCCCGACGTCGACCCGGAGTTCGACGAGAAGGCGTTCCCCGAGCTCGGCATCCCGGTGCGCGCGATCCGCGGCTGGGCGCAGTACACGCTGTTCGGGGAGCCGACCGGGCCGCGCCGCGCCAACGAGCAGTACCGCCCGGGGCCGGTCTGGCGCGGTTTCCCCGTGCCGACGACCGACGCCGAAAAGCTGCTCGGCTACCTCGGCGCGAGCTGGATCAGCCGCGCCGAGTTCGTGACCGCGCTGCTCGACTGCGAAGTGCTGGCGCCGACGCCGGAGGGAGAACCCGTGGTCCGCCCGGTGCCGGGCGGCCACGAAGTCATCGCCTACAGCTCGTCGGCGAAGGTGCCCGGCCGCTATCCGCGGCGGTGGCGCGTGACGGTCCGCGAGCTGCTGGCCGGCCGTCCGTCGACCGGACTGACCCTCGACCCCGGTACCGGGGTGGTGCGGAGCCTGACCGCCGCCGAGCTGGGTGCCGTCGGCGCCGGCGAGCGGCGGCCTCTGCTCGACGAGCCCGCGCCGGAAGCCGGGCCCGAGGTCGCCGAGGCGCTGCCCGCGCTGGTCGCGGAGTTCGGCGTCGAGCCGCCCGACCTGCTGGAACGGCACCTGCGGTACGCCGTCGACCACGCCCGCGACCACCACTTCGAGCTTTCGCCCGAGGACTGCGTCCGGTACCTGCGCGGGTTCGCGTGGCAGTACCGCAACGGCGTCCGGCGGCGGGCGGGCCAGGACCCGGAGTGGCCGGCCGACCTGGGCGCGAACGGCCTGATCACGCACGTCGACGAGGACGCGCGCCCGCGGCCGGTGCCGTGGACGTTCGGGAAGTTCTCCGCCTTCGGCACGGTGGCCGCGCGCTTCGCGTGGCACCGGATCGTCGGCGCGTACGTCGGCTTCGCGATCGGAGACGCTCTGGGAGGCGGTGCCGCCGGCACGCTGGGCGGGCTGACGCGCCACCTGCTGTTCCACACCGACATCGTGCTGCGCGGCCTGCCGCCGGTGCCGACCGGCGAGGTGCCGGCCACGCTGCCGGATCCGGACCCGGTCGGCTGGCTGGCCGTCGCGACGCGGCGCGCGGCCCCCGCGCCCGACGACCTCTCGACGTTGCTGGCCACGGCGCTGGCCTCGACGCCGGCGAGCGCGGTCGCCATCGACGGCGTCGACGGCGAGCAGTACGCGAAGGATGTCGCTCGCGCGCTGACCGGTGACGAGGCCGGCGCGGAGGTCACTGAGGGCGTCGAGCTGCTGATCGCGCTGTTCCAGGCCCTGCTCACCCGCGACACGTTCGCGCTGCCCGTCCACCTGCGGCTGCGGGAGCTCGGTGGCGACCTGGCGACCTCGACGCTGGCGTTGCGCGAAGACCGCGACGCCGACGACGTGACCCAGCTGGAGAGCATCGGCGACGGCCGGAGCGTCCGGTCGGTGCTCGGCCGGGCGCTGTTCGCCGCGGCCAAGCGCGGTCACGACCCGGAAGCGGCGATCACGCTCGCCGCGCGGTCCGGCCCGGTCGCGGGCGCGATCGCCGGGGCGCTCGTCGGTGCCCGGCTCGGCGTTCCTGGCCTGCCCGCCGCGTGGGTCGCCGCCCTGCCGGACCTCGGCCTGCTCGACGACGTCGCCGGCGACGTCTTCTGGTACTTCAACCGCAACGGCCTCCAGACGGAGACCGCGGAACACCCGCGCTGGGAACGCCGATACCCCAGTGGCCGCTTCGCGCCGAAACCGAAGGGACCGGACTTGCGCTCACGACTGCGGGGGAGCCTGCTGGCCGGGGCGATCGGCGACGCGCTCGGCGCGAAGACCGAGTTCGACTCGATCGACCGGATCCGCGAGATCGCCGGGCCGGCCGGCATCACCGACTACATCCCCGCGTACGGCGGCGTCGGCCGGATCACCGACGACACGCAGATGACGCTGTTCACGCTCGAAGCGCTGATCCGGGCGCACGCCCAGCGGCGGCGGACCGGCTCGGCGGACGTCGTGCACTCGCTGCAGATGGCGTACCAGCGCTGGCTGCACACGCAGGGCGTCGCCTGGGACCGGGCGCGCGGGCCGCAGTCGGACGTCGAGGCGCCGGACGGCTGGCTCGTCACCCACCAGGAGCTGTTCAGCCGGCGTGCGCCGGGCCTGACCTGCTTCGGCGAGCTGGAGGCATACGGCCGCTCGGGCGTCCGGGGCACCATCGAACGCCCGGTGAACAACTCGAAGGGCTGCGGCGGCGTGATGCGCGCGGCGCCGGTCGCTTTGTGGTCGGACGACCTCGCCGAGGTGTTCCGGCTCGGCGCCGAAAGCGCGGCGCTGACCCACGGTCACCCGAGCGGGTATTTGTCCTCGGGTTGTTTCGCCGTGCTCGTCCACGGGCTGCTGCACGGGAAACCGCTGCTCGACGCCCTGGCGGCCGCGCGCGACGAGCTCGTGAAGCACCCGGGTCACGAAGAGCAGGGCGCGGCGCTCGACGCGGCTCTGGCGCTGGCGGAGCAAGGACCGCCGACGCCGGAGAAACTGGAGTCGCTCGGGCAGGGCAACGTCGGTGAAACCGCGTTGTCGATGTCCGTGTACGTCGCGCTGACCACCACCGACGCCGATACGGCGTTGCTCGCGGCGGTCAACCACAGCGGGGACAGCGACTCGACCGGTTCGGTCTGCGGCAACCTCGTCGGCGCGATGTACGGCGAGGAAGCTCTGCGGCGGAGCTGGCTGGAGCGGCTGGAGCTCCGCGATGTCATCGTCGGCCTGGCGGACGACGCGGTCACCGAGTTCGGCCCGGCCGCGCCGGGTGACGACCGGTGGTTCGCTCGGTACCCGGTCGACTAGGTTTCCGGTGTCACTGGGGTCAGGGGAGGACGAAACGTGCGTTACCGGGTAGAGGTGGCCGAACGCCCGGACGGCCTGTACGCGACGTGGGGCGAGGGGACGTTCCGCGCGCAACGTTCGACGACCGACGGCACCGTGCTGCTGTCCGTGTTGCCGGAGGAAGAGGCGCCGGAGGGCTTCGACAAGGAGTTCGAAGACCGGCCGGCGCGGGTCGTGCCGGCGAGCGAGGTGCCGGCGACGTTCACGCTGCGCACCTTCGGCGAGTACGACGGCGAAGTCTTCGAGGTCGCGCCGGGCGCGCGACCGGAGCTGACCCTGCGCTGGGTCAAGGACGACGCCGCCCGCGCGGCGCAGCTGGGCCTGACCGACTTCTCGGTCACGGTGCCGGCGAAGCAGGTCACGGCGCTGTGGCAGACACGGCTGGACTTCACCGAGACGCCGGAAGCGCGGCCGCAGCCGGGCACCGGCGACCAGAACGCGCTGCTGCGCGCCATCGGCCGGACGCTGCTGCACACGGTGCCCGGCGGCTGGGCCCGCGTCGGCGCGCAGTTCCGGCAGGTCGGCGACTACTCCGAGATCGAGGTCCGCGCGGTCGGCGACGAGGACGGCCCGGTGTCGGTCTCGCTGCCCGCGGCGCCCCGGCTCGGCGGGCTCTTCGCGCGGTTGCGGGCCGCGATGTTCCAGCCCGAGGTGGGCACCTGGTATCAGGGGACGTTCACGCTCGACGCGGAGTCGCAGTTCGACTTCGACTTCGACGCCGACCGCGAACCGCACTGGCGGGTGCCGCCCAACGAGGGCGGCCGCCCGTCGACCGCCGCTTACGAGCTGGAGCTGGCGACCTTCCCCCGGACGCCGAAGCACGTTCCGGCGTGGTTGACCGCTAAGGCCGGCCTGCCCTTGGACGTCACCTTCCGGCTCGCCCGGGCCGCCGACTCGCACACCGAGGGCGAGCGGCCGGTGGTCAACCGCCCGCCGGTGCCGCCGGACCAGGTCCGCGGCGTGCTCGACTACCTGTTCCGGGCGCCGGTCGCGCTGCACCGGCCCGCGCCACTGCCGGACATCTTCGGCGCGCCGGGCGCGAAGCCGGACGTGCCGAACGCCTTCCACACCGACGGCACCTGGATCTGGCCCGCCGCCGTGCCGCACTACCTGCGCAAGTACGGGGTGCCGCCGGAGCCGGAGCTCGTCGAGCACGCGCGCGCGGCGGGCTTCCGGCCGCCGTTCGTCGGCGACCTCGTCCGCGCGACGGCGGAAGCCGAGGTCCTGGGCCAGCCGCGGCCGCCGCAGACGACCGCCGACCTGCCGGACGAGCGCGCGCTCGTCCGCGTCGCCCGCGGCGAAGACGTGCGTGAGCTGCGAGGCGCGGAGACGCTGGAGCTGCTCCAGCAGCGGCTCGCCGAACACGGCGTGCCGGCCGCGGCCTACCGGATCGGCGCCAAGGAGATCCCGGCCGACGGCGTCTGGACGCTGCGGCGGGCCGAGAACGGCTGGGAGGTCTCGCGGCCGCCGTCCGACGAGCCGGTGGCGTTCGGCTCGCTCGGCGACGCGGCCCGGTTCCTCCTCGGCGTGCTGCTGATGCTGCCGCCGCGGCCGGCGGAGGAGTCCGACCTGCCCGCCGACTGGCCGATCCTGCCGATGCGCGGCGAACCGCCGTTGAACTTCTACCGCGGCAAGCGCGTGATCGTGCTGCCGCCGGGGACGACGGTCGTCCGGTTCGGCCCCGAGACCGGCAACCTGGTGCACGCCGAGGGTTCGCGGTTCGTCGAGACGTCGCTGGCGTTCGAACGCGAACGCGAGAAGCGGCTCTACCGGGTACAGCGCTCGGTGCGGGCGCTGACCGGCGTGACGGCGCCGTGGAGCGGGATGCCGGGCGGCGCGGTCGCCTACCTGCTGCCGCGACCGCTCGCGCAGCACCTCGAGACGGGCTCGCTCAGCAGGCAGTGATGAGGACGGCGGGTGACCACCAGTAGTCGGCGAGCGGTTCGACGCCGACCTCGGTGAAGCCCGCCGTCTCCAGCTGCTCGGCCCAGCCGGCGGCCGGGTGCTCCCAGTTCGTGCGCTCGTGGCCGTCGACGATCCCGAGCAGGACCGGCAGCAGGAAGCCCTGCGCGACCAGCGACGCGTCTTCGCCGTACTCGGCGACTCCGCGCTCGTAGCGCTCGACGAGCGAGCGAAGGTGCTCCGGCGACCCTTCGACGTACTCCGGGATGTCGAACTCGGCGAGCACCAGCGTCCCGGTGCGCAGCTGAAGCGCGCGAAGCACGTCGGCGCGCTGCTCCGGCTCGATGGACTGCAGGGCGAACGTCGACTGCGTGAAGTCCCAGCCGAGGTCGTCGCGCGCGAGGAACTCCTGCGCGGTGGCCCGCCAGCACTGCGCCGACGGCACCCGCTCCCGGACGCCGTCGAGCAGCGCGGCGGACGGCTCGACCAGGTCGATCCGGCTCGGCACGTGCGTGGCCTGCTCCAGCGCGGGCACGACCGCCAGGCCGTCACCGCAGCCCAGGTCGAGCAGCGATTCCGGCTTCGCGTCGTCGTAGCGGGCGGCGAGGGCGGCGCTCAGCGCCCGGTACAGCTCGACGTTGCCGCCGCCGCGGATGAACGTCGTGAACGCCTCCGGCTGGTCGTACACCGCTGCCGAGCCTTCACCGGCCAGGTGGATCCGCAGTTCGCCGGCCAGCGGCGAGCCGGACCGGCGGGCGAGTTCGGCGGCCTGGTCGCGGTCACCGGAGCGGTAGGCGGCGAGGGCGTCGGCGAGCAGCTCGATCGAGTTCATGCTCCGGGGATATCAGAACGGCACCCACAACGTCACCCGCGTGCCGCCCCCGGCGAGTCCCGACTCGACCAGCGACGTCCCGCCGACCTCCGCCAGCCGCGCGGTGATCGACTCGCTGATGCCGAACCCGGCCGGGTGGTCGGCCGCGCTGAAACCGGCGCCGTGGTCACGGGTGATCACCGCGATCCCGCCTTCGCGCTCCTCGACGCGGACCACGACCCGGTCGGTCCCGGAATGCTTCATGGTGTTCCGCATCGCCTCGCGCACGGCGTCGCGGATGGCGATCTGCCGGACCTCCGACAGCGTGTCGTCGTCCAGCTCGGCCACCACGAGCTGAGCGCGCAGTCCGTCGCGCGCCATCTCGGCGGCGAGCGCGGCGAGCTTCTCGCCCAGCGGCCGCGCGCCGTCCTCGGCCTGCTCGGACGCCGCCGACTCGATCGTCTGCCGGATCTCCATCGCCTGCGCCCGGGCGAGCCGCTGGATCTCGATCAGCCGTTCTTCGGCGTTCGACGCACCCGAAAGCGCCATCGCCTCGAGCGTCTGCAGCACGGTGTCGTGCAGCATCCGGTGCTGCTGGGCACGCTCGGCCAGCCGGCCGTTGCGGGTGCCGTAGGCCAGGGCCAGCCGGGTGCCGAGCCCGGTCAGCACCAGCGCGGCGGCGGCCAGGAACAGCTCGGCGAGCAGCGCCGAGAAGGTCGAGAACGCGGCCCCGACGTGGAACAGGCCGCTGTTGAGCCAGTTCGCGAGCATCCGCAGCGGGAAGCTCGCGAGGCCGAACACGAGCCCGCTGGGAACCCCGAGCGCGAGCGTCAGCAGCCCGGCCTCGCCGAGGAGGTGGACGCCGCTGACCGCGAGCGCGTCGAAGTACACCTCGGTGGGGACGGTCAGCGCGAGGACCAGCGGCGAGAACACCGTGAAGACCAGATCGACGGCCAGCAGCTTCCCCGCGTCCCGGCCGCGGAACGGCGCCGAGCGGAACATCCAGCGGAAGCCGATCACGTTCAGCGCGACCGAGAGCAGGGTGAACACGCCGACCGGCAGCAGCCCGCTCGTGCCGTTCCGGATGGCGTAGACGCCGAACTGCCCGGGCACGGCGAGCAGCCGGAAGGCCAGCGGGATGAGCACGACGTACCGGGTGGCGCGCAGCAGCAGGCCGTCGCGCCGGCTCGGGTCGATCGGCCCGGCCATCCTCGAGATCCGCTTCAGCGCGTGGATCGGGGTCGGGTCGCCGATCTCGTCCGAGAGCTCGCTGGTGGCCGTCGCGATCGCGGGCGCGCCCTGCCTCAGGAGCGCCACGAAGAAGCTGCCCCCGGTCGCCGTCTTCGGCGGGTCGGGCGCTTCGGTGGACATCGCGCGGACAACCCCCTGGTCACGTCGGTGAACCGAGGTTAGGGAGTATCACCGATCCGCGACGGCCAGGTCCAGGCTTCCACGAAATTCACAGTAAGCCGGCCAATCTTTTACGGGGGCTCCGGGTGGCGGAGCCCCCGGCCCGGAGCGAAGCTCCGGAGGACGCTGTCAGGAATTTCCGATTCCCTGCTCGGCGGCCCACTTCTTCAGCTCGGCGACAGCGTCGTCGTGCTCCAGCGGGCCGCGGTCCAGGCGCAGCTCCTTGAGGAACTTCCACGCCTTGCCGACGTCCGGCCCCGGCCTGATGCCGAGCAGCTCCATGATCTGCTCGCCGTTGAGGTCCGGCCGCACGCGGTCGAGGTCCTCCCTGGCCTTGAGCGCGGCGATGCGGGCCTCGAGGTCGTCGTAGGTCGCCTGCAGCGCCGCCGCCTTCCGGCGGTTGCGCGTGGTGCAGTCGGCGCGAACGAGCTTGTGCAGCCGGGTCAGCAGGGGACCGGCGTCGGTGACGTACCGGCGGACCGCCGAATCCGTCCACTCGCCCTTGCCGTAGCCGTGGAACCGCAGGTGGAGGAACACGAGCTGGGAGACGTCGTCGATGATCTCCTTGGAGAACTTCAGCGCCCGCAAACGTTTGCGGGCCATCCGCGCCCCGACCACCTCGTGGTGGTGGAAGCTCACGCCGCCGCCCGGCTGGAACTCCCGCGTCGCCGGCTTGCCGGCGTCGTGCAGCAGCGCCGCCAGCCGCAGGATGAGGTCCGGCTCCGACGTCGGCTCGTGCGACTTCTCCAGGTCGATCGCCTGGGCCAGCACGGTCAGCGAGTGCTCGTAGACGTCCTTGTGCTGGTGGTGCTCGTCGATCGCCAGCCGCATCCCGGGCACCTCGGGCAGCACGCGGTCGCCGAGACCGGTGTCGACCAGCAGCTCCAGGCCGGGCCGGGGGTCGTCCGCGAGCAGCAGCTTCGACAGCTCGGCCTGGACGCGCTCGGCGGTGATCCGGTCGATCTCTTCGGCCATCGACGTCATCGCGTCGACCACCCGCGGCGCGGCGGTGAAGCCGAGCTGCGCGGCGAAGCGGGCGGCCCGCAGCATCCGCAGCGGGTCGTCGGCGAACGACTCCTGCGGCGTCGCCGGCGTGTCGAGGACCTTCTCCCGCAGCGCGCTCAAGCCGTCGTGCGGGTCGATGAACGTCTTGGACGCCAGCTCGACGGCCATCGCGTTGACCGTGAAGTCGCGCCGGAGCAGGTCGCCCTCGATGCTGTCGCCGAAGGTGACCTCGGGGTTGCGGCCGACACGGTCGTAGCTGTCTGCGCGGAACGTCGTGATCTCGAGCTGCATGCCCTTCTTCGTCACGCCGACCGTGCCGAAGGCGATGCCGACGTCCCAGACCGCGTCGCCCCAGTCGCTGACGATCTTCAGCACCCGGTCCGGCCGCGCGTCGGTGGTGAAGTCGAGGTCGCCGGAGCGCCGGCCGAGCAGCGCGTCGCGCACGCTCCCGCCGACGAGGTACAGGCGGTGCCCGGACCGGGCGAACCTCTCGGCCAGCTCGTCCGCCAGGGGGGAGAGCCGCATCAGCTCCACCACCGCGTTCTCCTTGGCGACCACGTCGTTCACGAAAATCCCACTGGGTTCGGGTGCGGTTACTACAGGCACCACCGGACAGGACACGGAGAGCCAGCCTACCGGGGCAACCGTTTGCTCTAGCATCGCAGCATGTCTGGATCAGCCGGCCGCCCCGGCGCCTCGAAGCCGCGGAGGCGGCGGAGGCGTCAGCGCGGCAGGCGCCTGACCACGGTCGACGAGACGTCGGCCGGTGGCCTCGTGGTGGACGCCGAGCGCGAACAGGCGGTGCTGATCGGCCGGCTCGACCGGCACGGCAGACTGCTCTGGTCGCTGCCCAAGGGCCACATCGAGGACGGTGAGACGGTGGAACAGACGGCCGTGCGCGAGGTCAAGGAGGAAACCGGCATCTCCGCACGCGTGCTGCAGCCGCTGGGCACCATCGACTACTGGTTCGTGGCCGAGCGGCGGCGCATCCACAAGACCGTCCACCACTTCCTGCTCGAAGCGCTCGGCGGGGAGCTCTCCGACGAAGACGTCGAGGTCACCGAGGTGGCCTGGGTCCCGCTCGCCGAGCTGGAGACCAAACTCGCCTACTCCGACGAGCGCAAGCTCGTCCGGAAGGCCGGCCAGATGCTCAAGGAACTTTTCGCGCGCCCGGACGTCCACGGACGAGACGAGCACGCCCCTGAGGGAGCCCCCGAGTGAAGCGGTTCGCCGCAGCCTTCCTTTCCGTCCTCTTCCTGGCCGTCCCCGCCCTCGCCGGCGCGACGGTGGCCCAGGCCGAGGAGGGCGCCCGCTTGCGCGTCGAGCTGAACGAGCTCAACCCGCGCGTGATCACCGGTTCGACGACGACGCTGACCGTGTCCGGCACCGTGACCAACACCGGCGACCGCAAGGTCAACCGGCCGCAGGTCCGGCTGCAGGTCGGCGAGCGGCAGACGACGTCGCGCGGGATCGGCGACGTCCTGTCGGGCGCCGTCATCAAGGACGCCCCGCTGACCGACTTCACCTCGCTCGCCGACGCGCTCGAGCCCGGGCAGAGCGCGCCGCTGAACATCACGGTGAACCTGACCGGCTCGAAGGCGGCGTTCGCCCGCCCCGGCGTCTACCCGCTGCTGGTGAACGTCAACGGCACGCCGGAGTTCGGCGGCCCCGCCCGGCTGGGCGCGGTCAGCATGCTGATGCCGGTGCTGGCCGGGCCGGGCAAGACGACCGGGCACTCGTCGGCGGGCGCGCCGAGCATGACCCTGCTCTGGCCGCTGACCAGCAGCGTCCCGCCGGTCTACGCGGCACCGTACGGCCAGCCGCTGGTGCTGCGCGACGACAAGCTGGCCGACGAGATCGGCCCCGACGGCCGGCTGAACGCGCTGGTCACGGCCGCGACCACGGCCGTCCAGGGTGATTCGAGCCTCGCGAAGTCGATGTGTTTCGCGCTCGACCCGGACCTGCTGGCGACCGTCGACTCGATGAGCCGCGGCTACCAGGTGCACACCGAGAACGGGAACATCGACGGCAAGGGCGTCCAGACCGCGAAGACGTGGCTGACCTCGCTGCGTTCCCTGCTGACCGGCCGGTGCGCGGTGGCGCTGCCCTTCGCCGACGCCGACCTCAACACCGTCTCCCGGATCCGTCCCGGCGATCCCATCCTGGTCGCCCAGGCGGCCGCGGCGGCAGCCACGATCCAGCAGCTGGCCGGCGTCACGCCGCAGACCGGCGTGCTCTGGCCGGACGGCACGCTCAACGAGTCGGTGCTCACCGCCCTGACCCAGGCCGGCGTCAAGACCGTCCTGACGGACGCGGCGAAGCTCGCGCCCGCCGGCGCCGGCGGCGGGGTCACCGTGCAGGGCAGCACGGTGTGGGCCCAGCCGACCGACTCGCTGATCTCCGCGGCCATGACGGGTGTGCCGAGCGTGCCCGACTCGGTGACCGTCGCCGCGAACACCGAGCGGGCGATCGCCGGCCAGAACGGGCTGGGCGCGCTCGCCTTCCGGGCCGGCCTCGGCCTGCCGGCCGGGCAGGAGCGCCCCAACCACCTGCTCGTCGCCCCGCCGCGGCGGTGGGACGCGCCGGCCGCCGAGCTCACGACGTACCTGCAGCAGGTCGGCGACTTCCTCAACGCCGGCGTGGTCACGGCGGCGTCGCTCCCGTCGCTGCTGTCCGCCGGCCCGGCGAGCTCCGGCGCGGTCGGCGACGGCGGCCAGGATCCCGGCGCGGCCATCGACCCCGCCGTCGTCTCGACGCTGGCGAAGCTCGACGACCAGGCCACCGGGATGGCGTCCGCGATGCAGCTGGACCCCACCAAGCGGGTGAAGCCGGAGGACGTCGTCGCGCCGGTCCGGCTGGCAGAGCTGCGCGGTGCGTCCACCGGCTGGCGGGGCCTGCCCGCCGACGCGGCGACCATGAACGCCCAAGCCGAGATCGGGGCCATCAGCGACCGGGTGAGCGTCCAGCAGCCGCGGCAGACCATCGCGCTCGCGTCCGGCAACTCCCCGCTGCCGGTGTACGTGGTGAACGACCTGCCGGTCGGGATCAACGCGCGGTTCACCCTGAACAACAACATCGGCCTGCGCGCGGACGACCGCAAGGAAGTGTCCTTCCCCGCGGGCGGCGGGCGGCAGTACTTCCTCCCGGTGGAGGCGCTGCGGGCCGGCCGGTTCAGCGTCGATGTGTCGTTGAGCACGCCCACCGGTACCCCGCTCGGGTCATCCGCGCGGTTCGAGCTGACGTCGACGGAGTACGGCGCGATCACCATCATCGCGACCGTCGCTGCAGGTGTGGCCCTACTTCTGCTGGCCTCCCGGCGCATCTACCGGCGGGTGAAGGACGCCCGCACGGGTCGCGACTTGGTGGACTGATCTCTCGCCCTTCGAGTGTTACGGGCGGTTCCCGATTACCCTTGGTCCGCACGTGCGGCGGCACCCGGCCGCGGCACCGGACCGAGCACCGAGGATTGGGCACGCGTTGGAGAGAGAGCCGGGCTTACCACCCGAGCGTGCGAGTCGTCCTCGGCGCGAAGGCGCTCCACCCCCGCAACGGGGCGATGGGCCCCCGCGCGCGTCGCAGCCGGTCCGCCGTCAGCCGCCACCGCCACCGCAGCCGCCGCCTCCTCCCCCGGAGCGCGGCCGCCGCCAGCCGCCCCGGAACGGTCACACGCGCCAGATCCCGCCCCCCGAGGATGCGACGGTCCGTGACCAGCGCCCGCCCCGCGAAGACGGGGGGCCGCGCCGCCCGGCTCGCGAGGACGCACCGCCCCGCCGCGCCCCTCGCGACGACGCCCCGCCCCGGCGACCGGCGCGCGAAGACGGGCCGCCACCCCGCCGACGTGCGCGCGACGACGCACCGCCGCGCAAGGGACGTCCCGTCGACGGACCCGTCCGCGACGGCCGGCCGGTCCGCGAAGGGCGGCCCCCGCGCGACGACGTACCCGGACACGACGGGCGTCCCGTCCGCGACGACGGCCTCCGCGACCCGCGACCCGTCCGCGACGACGCACCTGTTCGTGACGGCCGCCCCGTCCGAGACGAAGGCCTGGTCCGCGACCAGCGGCCCGTCCGAGACGAACCACCCGTACGCGACGACGTGCCCCCGCCCGACGCCTGGCCCGTCCACGACGAGGCCCCGCCCCGCGAGCCGCAGCGTCCCCCTCGGCGCGTCCCGCCGCCCCCAGGCCCCCCGGGACCGCCTCCGCAGCTGCCCCCGCAAGGCCCCCCGCCGCGTGGCGGGCAGCCGCCCCGCGGCGCCGGACCTGGCCCGGCACCCACCCGCATCCAGCCGGTGCCGCCCGTGCCGCCGCCTCCGGGACCGCCGGGTCAGCCGTCGGCCCAGGGACGGCTGCCGCAGCCGGCCCCGCCGTCGACCCCGGCCCAGGGCAACCCGGCCCCCGGCACCCCGCCGCCCGGCATCCCGGTGCCCCCGCGCGGGCGCGGGTCCCGGCGTCCCGCGCCGGTCCGGCCGTGGCAGGAGGAGGGCCAGCGCCCGCCCGACCCGGAGGCCACGCGGTTCATCCCGCGCACCGCCGGCGTTCCGATGAACTCGCGCTGGCCGGTCGCCGACCCGGACGTCATGCGCCCGTACGACGCGCTGGCCACCCAGGTCATGCCGGCGCTCAAGACGCCGCTCGTCAAGCCGGTCGAGCCGGGCGCGGAAGCCCCGGCCAAGGCGCCGTCGCTGGCGAAGGCGTCCGGCCGGATGGCGATCGCGTCGCTGATCAGCCGCATCACCGGCTTCCTCTGGAAGCTGCTGCTGGTCGCCGCGATCGGCCAGGGCATCGCGAACGACTCGTTCAACGTCGCCAACACGATGCCGAACATCATCTTCGAGCTGCTGATGGGTGGCGTCCTCGCCAGCGTGGTGGTGCCGCTGCTGGTGCGTTCCCAGGACGAGCCGGACGGCGGCGCGGCCTACACCCAGCGGCTCATCACCGTGGCGTTCTCGCTGCTGCTGGTCGGCACGGTGGTCGCGGTGCTCGCCGCCCCGGCGTTCACCGGCCTCTACGTCGACGGCTCCGGCAAGGCCAGCTCGGCGCTCACCACGGCGTTCGCCTACCTGCTGCTGCCGGAGATCTTCTTCTACGGCGTGTTCGCGCTGCTCTCGGCGGTGCTGAACGCCAAGCAGATCTTCGGCCCGACGGCGTGGGCACCGGTGATCAACAACCTGGTGGTCATCTTCACGATCATGGTCGTCTGGGTCATGCCGGGGGACATCGACACCGTCCACCCCTCGATCACCGATCCGAAGGTGCTGACGCTCGGCATCGGCGTCACGGGCGGCATCATCGCCCAGGCCTTCCTGCTGGTGCCGCCGCTGCTGCGCTCGGGCTTCCGGTTCAAGTGGCGCTGGGGCATCGACAAGCAGATGAAGGAGTTCGGCGGCCTCGCGCTGTGGATCCTCGGCTACGTCGCGGTGAGCCAGGTCGGGTACACGATCAACACGCGCGTGCTGACCAGCGGTTCACCCGGTGGTGTGACGGCGTACAGCAACGCCTGGCTGCTCTTCCAGCTCCCGTACGGCGTCATCGGCGTCTCGCTGCTGACGGCGATCATGCCGCGGATGAGCCGCGCGGCCGCCGACGGCGACCACAAGAAGCTGATCGGCGACCTCTCGTACGCGTCCCGGATGTCGACGGTGATGCTCGGCCCGATCTCCGCGGTGATGACCGTGGTCGGCGGCTCGATCGGCATCGCGCTGTTCACCTTCGGCAAGGGCACGATCGAGACCGCCGAGCGGCTCGGCGACGCGCTCGCGATCTCGGCGTTCGCGCTGCTGCCGTACGCACTGGTGATGCTCCAGATGCGTGTCTTCTACGCCATGAAGGACGCCCGCACGCCGACCCTGATCATGATCGTCATGACGCTGGTCAAGGTGCCGCTGCTGTACCTGTGCCCGGTGCTGCTGTCGCCGGACAACGTCGTGCTCGGCGTCATGATGGTCAACGCGCTGACGTTCGTCGTCGGCGCGATCCTCGGCCAGGTGTGGCTCTGGGTGACATTGGGCAACCTGCGCAGCAAGCGGGTGATCGGCGTGATCCTCTTCACGGTCGTCGCCAGCGGGCTCGGCGTCGGTGCGGCCTGGGCGGCCGGGCGGATCGTGCCGGACTCGTTCGGGCCGACTTTGCAGGCGTGGATCAAGCTGTTCCTGCAGGGCATCGTGGGGATCGTCGTCTCGTTCGGCGTGCTCATGGCGTTGAAGGTCGAAGAGCTGAAGCCGGCGACTTCGAGGTTCACCCGGTTGATCAAGCGGGGGTAACGATTCCGGTACGGATGGCGACGACTCCCGCGTCGTATTCTGGGTAACCTTGGTGCGGGGAGCTAACGGGAGAGTGCGGGTGGACACGAGGCGGAGCGAACAGGCGGGGGGTGCGAACCACGTGGGCAAGGCCCAGGTCGGATCGCTGGCCCCCGGGCGCGTGGTCGGCGACGGCCGCTACCGCCTCCTCGCGCAGTTCGGCGTGGACGAGCGGGGTGACGCGCACCTTTGGCGTGCCCGCGACGGGCAACTGAAGCGGGACGTCGCGCTGACCCTGCTGGTCGGCGACCCGGCCGACCCGGAAGCCGCGCGGCTCGCGCGGCGCACCCTCGAACGCGCCACGCACGCGTCCAAGTTCGGCCACGGCGGCGTCGCCCGCGTGCTCGACGTACTCGCGCTCGGCAGTGGCATCACCTCCAGCGAAGGCCTGCTCGGCGTCGTCGTCGCGGAGTGGACCAAGGGCAGCGACCTGGTCGACCTCGTCGCGCAGCGGCCGGTGGCCCCCGCCGCGGCCGCGCGGATGGTGCAGGCGCTGGCCGAAGCCGTCGAGCAGGCCCACCAGAACGGGCTCGTCCTCGGCCTCGACCACCCCCAGCGGCTGCGGCTGACGCCGAACGGCGCCCTGAAGCTCGCGTTCCCCGGCCCGCTGCCGGAGGCGACGCTGCGCGACGACGTCAAGGCGCTCGGTGCGGTCCTCTACCTGCTGCTGACCGGACGCTGGGCGCTGCCCGGCGGCCCGCCCGCGATCCAGCCGGCCCCGACGACGCCGGAGGGCCGGATCGTCCCGCCGCGCCAGCTCATCCCCACGGTGCCCGCCGACCTCTCGTCGCTGGCCGTCCGCACGATCGAAGACGGCGGCAACGGCGGCATCCGCACCAGCGCGGCCATCCTCCGGATGCTCGACCAGGTGGCCGAGGAAGAGGAGCGCACGCAGCTGATCAAGGCCGTCGGCGGCGACGCCGCCGAGGCCGAAGGCACGGTCTGGACGACCAAGAAACCGGTCAAGGACGTCGCGCGGCGGCGCAAGCTCGCGCTCGGCGTCACCGTGCTGGTGGTCGCGACCGTCGTCATCCTCGCCTGGGGCGGGCTGATGCTGATCAACGTCTTCCAGGGCGACTCGAAGGCGAGCGGGCCGACGATCAACGTCGCCGCGCCGCCGGCGTCGAGCCAGCCGGCCGGGCAGCCGTCCGCGTCGAGCCAGCCGGCGCCGCCGCCGTCGCCGACCGTGGGTGCCGCGGTGAGGCCGCAGGTCGTCGCGGTCTACAACCCCGAGGGCAAGGGCGACAACGCCTCGCGGGCGAAGTACGCGACCGACGGCAAGGCCGAGACGCAGTGGCGCACCGAGCAGTACAAGCAGCAGTTCCCCGTCATCAAGCCGGGCGTCGGGCTGGTCGTCACCTTCAAGGACCCGATCAACCTCAGCCAGGTGCAGGTCGTGGGCGGCACCGCGGGCACCAAGGTCGAGATCCGCTCGGCGACCGAGAAGAACCCGGACTTGGCCGACACGAAGGTGGTCGGCAACGCCGACCTGAAGGACGGCGACACGACGATCCCGCTGGCCCAGCCGACGCAGGGCGAGTACTTCATCGTCTGGATCACTCAGCTGGGCGGCGGCGACGGGAAGTTCCAGACCGAAATCGCGGACCTGGCCTTCCTGCCTGCGGGGTGACGCACCCGACAGGGTCAGTAGGCTCTCCCGGGTGACAGCTGCAGCTCCCACGGATGCGGATCTGATAGCGGCTCACGCCGCGGGGGACCCTCATGCGTTCAGCGAACTCGTCCAGCGACATCGAGACCGCATGTGGGCAGTCGCCCTGCGCACGGTCCGCGATCCGGAAGAGGCCGCCGACGCGTTGCAGGACGCGTTCATCTCGGCCTTCCGGGCGGCCGACAAGTTCCGCGCGGAGTCGCAGGTCACGACGTGGCTGCACCGGATCGTCGTGAACGCCTGCCTCGACCGGATCCGCCGCCGCCAAGCGCGCCCGACCGTCCCGCTGCCGGAGACCGGCTTCAACGAGCCCGCCACCCCGCGCGACTCGATGGCCGAGCGCGAGACCAGCCTGCTCGTCCGCGAGGCCCTGGACCAGCTGCCCGAAGACCAGCGCGCCCCGATCGTGCTCGTCGACGTCGAGGGCTACTCCGTGGCCGAGACGGCGAAGATGCTCGGCATCGCCGAAGGCACCGTGAAGAGCCGGTGCGCCCGGGGCCGCGGAAAACTCGCGAAGGTTCTCGGACACCTGCGGAACCCCGATGCGATTGCGAACGTCCCAACTCACGAAAGCAAACGGGCCGGGCGTCAGCCGGGTAGCGGGGAGGGACGATGACGGACGAAAGCCGGGGGATCGGGGGGACCGTCGGTCCGCCCTGGTCTGTCGATGTGCTCGCCGACCTCCACGCCGGTGTCCTGGACGACGCCGAGACCTCGCGGCTGTGGCCGCTGGTCAACGCCGACCCGGAGGCCCGCGCGATCCTGGACGCCCTCGACGCGACGCAGTCCGACCTCGCCTCGCTCGCCGATGCACCCGCCCCGCCGATGCCCGCCGAGTTCGCGGCCCGGCTCGACGCGGCGCTGGCCGCCGAAGCAGCGGCCGCCTTTCCCGGACAGGACCGGCCCGGACGCACGCAGGCGCCGGCACCGCGGCAGGCCGGGTCCGGGGACGCCGAGGTGGTGGACCTCGCGGCGGCCCGGCGGCGCCGGAACAAGCGGCTCGGCTGGGCCGCCGGCGTCCTGACCGCGGCCGCGGCGGCGGTCGTCGCCGTGACGGTCGCGATCCCGGGGACGTCACAGCAGGCCGGCACCCCGAACGTCGCGGCACCGGCGCCGACCGGCCCGTCGGTCGGCAGCGACGGCGCCGGTGCCCAGGCCCTGATCGGCAAGGCGGTCGGCGTCCGCGACTTCGGCCCCCTGCGGACCGAAGACAAACTGGACGCGTGCATCGCGGCCGCCGGGCTCGACCCCGACGTGCGCCCCGAGGGCATCCGCCCGGTGAATGTCGGCGGCAAGTCCGGGGTCATGATCATCCTGACCACCGGCAAGCTCGCCCAGTTCCGGCTAGTGGCCTTCGGCGCGGACTGCGGACCCGGTAACCCGGCCGTCCTGTTCGACAAGGTCGTCGGGGAGAAGTAGCGGCTGTCACGGCTGGGAACATGGCCACCTACGATCGTGTTGAGCCTGGTACACGGGTCACTACGAGCGGAGGTCCACGGGTGGCTGCCGAGGAAATCAGGAACCTGATCGTCGTCGGGTCGGGTCCTGCCGGATACACCGCTGCCGTTTATGCGGCGCGGGCCCAGCTGGAACCGCTGGTGTTCGAGGGTACGCAGTTCGGCGGCGCGCTGATGACGACGACCGAGGTCGAGAACTTCCCGGGGTTCCGGGACGGCATCATGGGTCCGGACCTGATGGAGGAGATGCGCAAGCAGGCCGAGCGTTTCGGCGCCGAGTTGCGTGCGGAGGACGTCGAGTCGCTGGAGCTGACCGGGGATGTCAAGTACGTCCACGCGAACGGTAAGCGCTACGCCGCCCGCGCGGTGGTGCTGGCGATGGGTGCGGCGGCGCGGTATTTGAACGTGCCGGGTGAGCAGGAGCTGCTCGGGCGTGGTGTGTCGGCTTGTGCGACCTGTGACGGTTTCTTCTTCCGCGACCACGACATCGTGGTCGCCGGTGGTGGTGACTCGGCGATGGAGGAGGCGACCTTCCTGACGAAGTTCGCGAAGTCCGTCACGGTCGTGCACCG